>NZ_NQMR01000350.1 GCF_002276045.1 Pseudoalteromonas sp. NBT06-2
GAATGAGCGCCAGCCAAGCTTTAAACGTCCCACCCATAATTGCCTTGTTAGGTAACTCTATTCATCCCAATCAGGGTATTGTTCTGGTTTTATCCCGCTCTCTAGAGAAACTCTAGGGTAGAAAGTATTAACTTTTTCTTGAAAGCGTTTTTTACGGCTTTTACTTATTTGAAATAGCCAACTATCACCATAATCGAACATATAAAAGAGTTTTTTACCCTTAACTTGAGGAAGAATAGAATCGACAGTTTCTTGGCTTATCTTTTCATCGTCATAACTGATACGCAAAACACTTCTAGAGTAATAAGTATTCCCAATTGCGAATTCAAATAAGTGATCATTTTCGAAGCCAACAGCATTCAAAATCGCTTGATGCAATTCATCTAAACTGTGATCCACAGGAATTTCTAGCATGCATTCCCAATCGGTATTTGCGTGCATTCCGTCAAGTAATTTAATCTTTAAAGTTTCAATCATACTCTGAGGTTTCTGTGTTACCTAACAATTTAATAGTGCGCAAATCGCGCATATTTCTGATTTGCAATCGCGCACT
>NZ_NQMR01000351.1 GCF_002276045.1 Pseudoalteromonas sp. NBT06-2
CGCGCATATTTCTGATTTGCAATCGCGCACTTTTCTGAATGTGTTAGTTTTAACAAAGTTGATAACTAGTTGCCAGTATTATTAAAAATATATGTTGTTAATTTTTTCAGAAAGATAAAAGTGCGCAACTTGCGCATTTTCTTGAATATGGGGGAAAACTTATAGTTCAGAAGCTAAAAATAAGGATTTTAAAAAACATCAACGACCGTTCCTCGCTCATTTCTGTCGGATACATAATTTAATTCAGAGAGTTACTTCCGCTAAGTGCCATTAGCAGACCTTCAGACTCTTACTTTTTAAGGCTGCTCAGAGCCTATTGCAGACAAAAGTGCTAAATCCAATTTGAACCATATTTAATTCAAAGACCATTATTCATACTCAATTCTCCTATAGTAAAGAAAACTTCCCATTGCTCGTTTTTATCCAAAAATTTATTCTGGTTATATCAATAAATTTATTAATAGTAAGATGTTAAGATGTTTCTTAGAAATACTGGTAAAAGAAACAACCCTTATCCAGTAGAAAAACGACCCATCGGGTCGATATTAAATTGTTATGTATTTTATAAGGAATCATATTGAAATTTAGCATCATATTAATACTATTGTTGGTTACTGGCTGTGCTAGTTTACCTACTTATGTTGAACCAAAAACCGATGCGCCTTCGGCTGGATTTAAAGTTAAACATGATTTTGACGCTCCTTTCTTAGGCTACTCCACTTTTGTTAATGTTCATACAGAAGAACAAACTTGCGGCAAATCATTTGGTTCTGAAAGTGGTGCAAAATTAGTTGTACTGGATGACAGTAATACCAATCAGATTATTTA
>NZ_NQMR01000352.1 GCF_002276045.1 Pseudoalteromonas sp. NBT06-2
GAAATAGCCCAAGCTAATTGGATGGATATTGCATTAACCGATTATAATTTTTATGCTGAGAGTTATGTAAAATATCAATACCGTTTAAACAACAGTCATTGGCACACTATCCCCACCCCGTTAATACAGTTAAATGGTGTAGTATCAGGTGAGCATTTAATTGAATATCGAAAATCAAACAATGATGTAGATTGGACTGAACCCAAACAATTTAGCTTTAAAGTCACAGGCCCTTGGTATAATAGTGATGCGGCCATGCTCGTGTACACTCTGATAGCATCAGTGCTGATATTATTTATTGTCATTTTTAGTTGGCGCTGGGTGTTGAGTTTTCATCGTGTTTTTAGGTCTTATCAAAAACAAGTTCAACAAGAAGGTTTAAGGTCTGTTCTTTGGAATCTAAAATCAGGTTTAGAGCTTTGTAGTAGTAATGACACTACTTTTGTTACTGAAGGATTAGTTAAGTTAAATGAAGCTGCTGACGCTTTATTGCCTATAGCTAATAGTCATGCAAGCTTAGGAAAACAATCTCTTTCTGAAGGTTTAATGTCATTAGAATTTACTTGTAAAGGTTATGGTAAGTCATGTGATTTTGAGATTACGTTAGGTAATGCCTACTTAGACCATAGTTTAGAATGTGATATATATTCTGTTATTTCACATGCTTCGATAAATGCTATGGAGCACTCAAAAGGTACTAAACTTTCAGTTTTTGTAAATAAAATGAGAAGCTCAGTTAATATTGAAATAATTGATGATGGTGTTGGTATGGGCATAGTTAACAGAACGGTTAACTTTGGTTTAGGTCATTACGTCATCAAACGTATTGCTAAAGCACACAATACCAAAGCCAAATGGAAATCTAGTAAAAAAGGCACTTCGCTTAAAATTGAATTTCCATTAAAGCTTAAAAGCGAAATGCCTAAATCTATTCGTGATATGTTTACTGAAACCGAATAAGACAGAATTATTTATTCAGTGGTTCCCCTCACTGTAAAGTATTTCACATAAGGGGTTATCACAAAGATAAATTATAGTGAAAGTGTTAAAGCAAACAGGTCTTTGTTTTGAACAGCATGGATGCACCTCAAGTTGCATGAAACACAAAAGCCCCAAATGACGATTGGGGCTTTTTTATGCGTTAAATTTAAAAAACAGCAAAATCTCCTGTAATGCATTGTAAGCGACAATAATTTAAAACTGCTACCATGATTCATGTTAAAACCCTTTAAACAATTTCAAAGGATTTTAAACATGTTTTAAACACGGTTAAAGATTCAAAGGTAATCGCTTTTTGTTCTTACGACAAGTTAGAGTCTTTAGCTGACATTATAAAAGTAAGCAAAATGATTATT
>NZ_NQMR01000353.1 GCF_002276045.1 Pseudoalteromonas sp. NBT06-2
CTTACTTCAAGGGTTTCTGCAGATTCGCCCGTTTTACGTGTAACATTCCAAGTGATCATTGAACCATTAAGTACACCATCATTTGTAATGTTTTCAGCGTCATGACCTGCGATATCTGCTGTTAATGTATAGACCTTATCTTCATTGCTGAAGTTAGGTGCTAAGTTGAACTTAACCGTTGAAGCTTCACCAGCAGTCATTTCTCCAGCAACTTCATTTGATTCAACTACATCATCTTCACCACGGTTAATACTGAATGGAAGTTGTTTAATCGCACTATCATCACCTGATGATAATGATAATAAACCACCTTTAACTTCACCATCCCATTTAAAAGTCAGACTAAATTTACCATCAGCTTCTGTTACTGTAGATTCAACATGCTCACTTAAAGATTCATCATCAGTGATAATTGAAGTCACCCTTACTGTTACATCATCAACACCACCTTCAGTTTCAGTAGCATAACCATCAATAACAATGTAATAAGTACCTGCAGGTAAGTTTACAAATGAAACTGCTTCATTTGAATCAGGACCCGCACTAGCGCCAATTTTTACAAAATTAGCATCTAATACACGCATATCAACATCCGTTGCATCAGATGAGCTGATAAAGCTGATATTTGGCATTGCTTCATCTAAAGTTAATGCGAAGTAATCATAACTGTCTACTGGAACTGATAAAGTTTGCGCTTCTAGTAAATCGGTATGTTTGTCGTAAACACCCACTTTAATATCAGATAACTCTTTAGATGTGAAACCAGTGTACGTCATAGTACCTGTATCACGATGAGCTGTGATTGAAATTGCACCAGGTAAGTTATCACCGCTTGCTTTTGCTGCAACTGGTAATTTAACTTCAGGCATACCTTCAGCCATCAATATTACATTACCAAAATTCCAACCTGCATCAGCCGCTGTTACATCAGCAGTGATTGTTAATACTTGAGTTTCACCAGCTTCAAGTTCAAATGCTGCTGGAGATACTGTAATAGCAAAACCTTCATCATTAATTGCTGTCGCACTTGATGTCCAAGCACCATCTTTAGTTGCTTTAACCGTACGTGTCCAAGTACAACTATCAACACACTTAGAATTAGCCATAGTTGCTAAGTTAATTTGTGATGGAGTGCCACCTACTGCTGGGTTTGCGCCCATGTAGTTTGCATAAGTTTCATCCATCACTAAGCCAGTTTGAGCTGCTGCAGTTACATTAGCAAAACCCGCTCCCATATCAAAAAAATCTGACGGTGTAACACCATCATCTTTTAAAGTATCTTGATTAGCTGTTAGCATTAATGCAGATTGCGCTTCAGCTGGAGACCATTCAGGTTG
>NZ_NQMR01000354.1 GCF_002276045.1 Pseudoalteromonas sp. NBT06-2
GGGGTTTATCAATGTTTAATTAAAACAACTCGACATAAAATGAAATTGTTTTGGTAGTGATCACATATCAAAACAAGAAGCTAAAACCCTATGAAAACAAACCATTTAGTTAAATTTTTTTAAGTCTTTATATAAAACTAGCAGTTACACTGCGTTATATATAGGGTCAGGGTCAGCCTCGCGCGTTAGTTGCTTACTTTCCTTAGTTAATTGATATTTTAAATAAATATCTCGGCCGCAAGCGACCGAGTTTTAAGAGTTAATGACATTATCGCTTTGCGATAATGTCACAAATACTCAAAGAAACAAAAGCTGGGATAACAGCTACTGGGGACAAGCCCACCGAGATTTACGCTATGCGGTTAAAAT
>NZ_NQMR01000355.1 GCF_002276045.1 Pseudoalteromonas sp. NBT06-2
CGGTTAAAATCGATTTCTACTAAGGAGTTCATTAATAAAAGTTTGTGTTAAAACTGTAATGTAATTAGATCATGAACTTAATCAGGTTGATATCACCTAAAGTTTATTTTCTCACTAAAAAGCATTAATGCTTCATTTTTTATATTGTTGAATTAATGTTATTCACAAAATATGCAACAAATACATTTTTTAACACATTTTAAAAAATGTAGGTTTTATAAAAAAAAATTATTAATTATTACAGATGTTTAATCTATTTTAATGGCTTTTTTTTGAAATTTATAATGAAAATCCATTATAAATATCAAAAAACCGATCTTTATAATTTAATTTTTGTGTTTTATTGTGCGCTACCTCTGCAAGATAGAGAACTTTTTACTCACAAAAGGAATTTAATAATGAAGATGAAAAAAAGATCACAAAAACCTGAAGACTTTTCAAGCGCTATTCAACAAAGCTTAGATTCATTTATAGAGATTGAAGCTTTTTTGGATTTAATGCTAGTAAAAAAAGAGTTCAAAATATCATCTGTGGAAGTGATGAAAAATAAAGTAATTAAGGGAGGGAGTATGTTGCTAGAAGTCCAATCTAAATTAGGTCGCGTATTGCAAGAAGCCGCCATTGCTAATATTAATGAAGACATTTATTCTATTTGTAAAAATATAGAAAAAATAACAACCGAAGTACCACAAGAAGTTAAAAAGCAACTTACTTTATTAAATGAAGAAATACATTCATTATCGCTTTGTTTAAAATCTATTCCTGAGCAGTTGGATTTAGATTTTTCAAGAAAAATTAATAGAATTTTAGATGTTGCAGCAAATATAGAAAATCATACTAAAAAATATCAAAAAACATTTGTTGCAGATTTAGAGAGAACCTTACAAACTTATGTTGATAAAATTAAGATGCTATGAGATGTTTTAAAATTACTTGCACGACAGATAAAGTCACATAT
>NZ_NQMR01000356.1 GCF_002276045.1 Pseudoalteromonas sp. NBT06-2
ATAAATTCTACAGCCTCAACGCCAATATAAATGGCTTAAAATGCTTGGCTATAATCAGCGAAGAATGAGCGTAAGCCAAGCATTTTACGTCCATTTGATGTTTTTGTTATACGCTACCTTCCACCACTGTACCTAATAGAGGGTTGCAATTCATTGCTAACTCTAATTGAAAAATGGCACCCAGTTCGAGTTATAGCCTTCTCATTACACATGAAGAAAGTATTCCATTCCTGACGAATATAATCAAACGATAAAGACACTAAATTATACTCATCAATTTTTAATTTCGAGTGGTCTTTTTTAATGTATTCAAATATTTTATTTTTAACACTTTCAGCTGGCAAAACAGGGCTTTTATAGCCTTCTGCTCTCAAGTTCTTAAACATAACTAGAGAGAAACTAAATACCAAGAATAAGAAAAACGATTTAAAATTTAACACCTACTTTCCCTAGCGTATAACGCCGTTTTAAGCGGCAAATTGTAGTTGGCTAAAATAAGTGAGGCACGAACAAAAAGCCAACTGTAATTTGTCCGACTTGAAAACCCTTGTTAGGCCTACACTAAATCCCGCTTAAAATCATCATACAACTTTTGCACAATAGGATCAGATGCCGCATTCAAAAATTTAAGCATTGATTCTTTAGATGAAAACAGATCCTTTAGCTTTATAGAATATCCAGGAGCAACTGGTGAAATTGGAATAGCATTATAAGACCACATTATTTTACCTGAACTATCGAATAGCTGTGCTGCGATATTAAAGCGAGAATTAAATTCATCAGAAAACCCGTGTACCATACCTAAAACCACAACATTAAGTGTAATAACTAACTTATTTTGAGATTCGCTATCAAAATTTACCTTAAGATTATCTGCTTTTACTTTTTCAATGAATTGATTCTGGACTATCTCATTTAGACTTATATGGTGTTCTTCCATAAATTTTAACGCTAGGTCTCTAACGCCTAGACCGTCTCCAGCAGTTCCAGAATAATAATAACTGACACCAGTCCATTGAACCTCTACCGTACTTATAGCTGTTAGCATAGAGTTGTTATTTGGGCTTGCTTCAAGTTTTACAGTTTGTAATTGATCGAAATTTTCTTTTTTAAGTTTTACGCTCGGGACTGATGAACATCCACTAATAAAGATTATAAATAGAAGTACTAAGTAATGAAATTTCAACGAAACTCTCCTGTAGGCCTAACATTTGTATAAACGGCGCGCACACTTATCAGGTTAGACCTCTTAATATAAATTTAAAATAAGTTATTATAAATTAGTAGCTTAGAAAAAAATGACAACAAAAACGGAGGT
>NZ_NQMR01000357.1 GCF_002276045.1 Pseudoalteromonas sp. NBT06-2
CCACTGCTTTTTGAGAAGTTACCCCAACACACCTAATATCCAGTCATGGTAATTTGACACCCTAACTTGATAAGCAGTAGTACCATATAAACCACCTTTAAAAGTAGATATATCGCCATGCCCTAATTGCCAACTTGATAAACCTACAAGAAAAGGGACACCTTCTTGAAAGATAACAGAAGCACCTCCGCTATCTCCTGAACCATGCATACCTTCAAGTGGTAATGCGTTTTCTGGTTCGTCAAATTTAAATGCTAACCAGTTACCTTCCGCGCTTTCAACAATATTTTGAAACTGGTTCATCACTCGAAGTGATTTAGTATCTGGGTCTTCGCCAGTTAATCCGTTCCCAGTAGCTCCCCTGCCATAGACTGTAATTGTTTTGTCTTTTTCACTTTTACCAGAATATATATTGATTGGTTCTACACCGCTAACAGTTGAAGCTAATTTGATTAACGCTATATCACTTCTAGATTTGAAAAAACTCATTAAGGGTGCTAAATCACCTTTAAGTAAATTTTTATTAGGTTGAGTGTAATCTGGGTGTATATGAACGCTTTCAATTTCATACACTTTTGAACCAATTAATAAATCCTTGCCAACATAATCATAAAAAATAGTGTGTGCTACAGTTACAACCCATTGTGAATTAATTAATACACCATGTCCTTCATGGGGCATATCTATTAGGTATTCAGGCATTTTATCAATGACATAATTTTCAGGGGGAACATCATGTCTCTTCACTACAGCATTGCTGCATGTAGAAAAGAAAATAATGGATAAGATAAATAAAACTTTCATATTACGTCCATGTTCATTGATAGGCAGCTAACGTCCGCATATGCGGAACAAAATGCTTGGCCATAATTGGTGAGGTACGAACCAAGCCAAGCTTTTTGGTTCCGCTCATAATGCGCTTGTTAGGTTTACTTATTGTAAATCCTGTGGCCACCCATTTAAAAACAAACTAGCTAAAAACCAGACAACTGATAAGCAAGTACCAAAATACCCCAAAAATAATGGGTACCGATAAAAGCTACAAAACCTATGACCAACTCGAGTACCAGTGAACAAGTATTTTTTACCTAAGAGAAACTTTATAGTTGGCCATGCTCTAATTAAATCACGGTCACTCCAAATTGTTGGTCGTCCAGCTCTTACCCAAATCTCCCAATCTAGCCTTTTTAGCCTTATTAAAAATATCCACTGGACTATACTGCCTCCGATCATGAAGGCAAAAAATAGCGCCATAGCAAATACAGTTGGATGATCAAGATACTCCATAACTTTCGTAACACCTCAATAACCCG
>NZ_NQMR01000358.1 GCF_002276045.1 Pseudoalteromonas sp. NBT06-2
CTGCTTTTTGAGAAGTTACAATAACACCCTGTAAGTCATTGAATTTATATAGTTAACGAGTTAAAGTACATAATTAATAAAATATCTATAAGGACAAAGATGAAATTTAAAAGACTACAGTCGACTATGACAATGCTATTCTTATCACTAGGCCTATTAAGTAGTCCTTTTGTAATGGCAAAAGAGATTGCCATTACTTTTGATGACTCGCCAAGATTTGCACAAGGGCTATTAACTGGGCCAGAGCGAGCGAAAAAGCTTATAAGCAACTTATCTAAACACCAAGTAGAGCAAGTTGCCTTTTTCTCAGTCAGTAAACACCTTGATGATGAAGGGACTCGTCGACTTAAAGCCTATAGTGATGCAGGGCATCTTATTGCAAACCATAGCTATGACCATCCTGATTTTAATCAATTATCTTTAGCGCAATATAGTAAAAATTTCTTGAAAGCTGATCAGCAATTAAAGCAATTTTCTACATTCACCAAAATGTACCGCTTTCCTTATTTACGAGAAGGAAATACGAAAGAAAAACTTGATGGTATGCGAGCGCTGTTAAAAAAACACGATTATAAAAATGCATATATTACCTTAAATAATTATGATTGGTATATGGAAAGTCTGTTTCAAGCAGCCATTGCTAAAGGAAATAAGGTAGACCTAAAGCGTATGAGTAAATTCTATGTTGAGGTGTTGATTGAAAGTATCGAATACTATGATGTATTAGCTCAGCAACATTTAGGTCGATCGCCAAAACACGTTTTACTGTTACATGAAATGGATATTTCAGCACTATTTATCGGAGATTTAGTGACAGAATTAAGACAGCGTGGCTGGAAAACAATTACTCCTGAAATGGCATATACCGATGATATTGCCACCATGATGACTAAGCATGTAGGTAAGTATAATCCGGGTAGAGTTGGTGAAATAGCAAGAGATAACGGACAAACAAAAGAACTTTGGCATAAAAGTTTAGATGAGGCCTATTTAACTAAAAAGTTTAATGAACAAGTTTTACTTTTAGAATAAGAAGTTATGACTTGAACTTAATGGATAAACTTAACTTTATTAAGCAACCCCTTATAAAAATCTAAATACCATGCTTTTATGGGTTTTATGCATACTAACTTCATTTCATACTCTAGCGATTGCTGCTTAGATACTTTAGTCTCTAGGCCGAGAGTTAATAAATAAGAATTGATGCTACGCAGCCAAAACATTAAATGTTATGTCGGAATAGCAGACCTTTTCATAGCTCAAAGATTATGTGTAATTTGTCAGTTTATATAAACCTAAGTTCCG
>NZ_NQMR01000359.1 GCF_002276045.1 Pseudoalteromonas sp. NBT06-2
TTGTAATAAGCGCGGGTGATTTTGTTTAAATCACCAGGGTGTAGATCCTTTGAGTCGACTAAAGATCTTTTAATTTCAGTACGTTAAATGTTTTTTAGAAGAAAGAAGAGCCTTTTTGTGTTAGTTATGTAGTTCTTACGCAGCACAAAGAACACCAAAAGGCCTTCTATGAATGTAGCTTACTCGAATACCCCTGATTTTTCCTTCTTTTGTGATGCAACTAAACAGATTAATCACATGATCACGCATCTACAATCTGCTCATTGTCACGATAATGAGCACGGTGATATTGAGTGCTATATTCAAAAGGAAGGTTTTGAAGTGTTACGTTGCTTGTTTCAAGGTTATCTTGATCTAAAAACTGCCAATGAAGTATTACATGATGACGTTTATTCTGATCAAGGTACACACCTCAACCACATTAAACACAACACCAAGCGAAAACTAACGACACTCTTTGGCAGTGTTACTGTCAGACGTAAAAGCGACAGTCAACGTTTACACAACAGTGTTTTTCCATTAGATGCTCAGCTAAATTTACCAGCAGATCAATACTCTGACCGTATACGCCAACGAGTCGCGATTGAAGCAAGAAAATCGTCCTATGATGAAGCAGTTCAATCAATTAGCCAGACGACAGGTTGTTATATTCCAAAGCGGCAAAGCCTTAAGTTAGCTCAAGATGTAGCGCAGGACTTTGATGATTTTTATCGACAAAATCGTTACTTAACGCTTGAGAAAACAGACAACTTGTTGGTATTAACATTCGATGGGAAAGGTATTGCTATGCGGCCAGAAGGTCTTCGAGAATGTACTAAAAAAGCCGCATTAAAATCAAAGAAGCTAAATAGCAGGTTAAGTGCAGGAGAAAAAAAGATAGAAAACGCATGGCACAAGTGGCTGCTGTATACACGGCGCTACCTCATATTCGAACGCCTGAAGCGATTATGAAGAGTGAAACTCAAGAAAGTAATGTTCATAACCTTAACGTCGCAGAGCGCAATAAGCGAGTGTGGACCAGTATTGAAAATACGGCAGAGGAAGTTATTGAAGCCGGTTTTCTAGAAGCGCTACAGCGTGACCCAAGCCAACAGCGGCAATGGGTCGTATTGATTGATGGTCACCCTCATCAAATAAGGTTAATCAATCGGGTCATGAAAAAGCATCAGGTTAAAGCGAGTATCATCATGGATTTTATCCATGTACTTGAATACGTGTGGAAAGCGGCGTGGTGTTTTTATGAAAAAGGCGATGAAAACGTTGAAAAGTGGGTAGCAAATCATGCTCGTTGTTCC
>NZ_NQMR01000036.1 GCF_002276045.1 Pseudoalteromonas sp. NBT06-2
TTCACTTTCTAGGAGTTCGGCAGGAATTGCACCACAATTCACCGGAACAAAAGGACCATTTTCACGCTTAGATAATAAGTGAATGTTACGTGCAACCACTTCTTTACCTGTGCCGGACTCACCAAGAATTAATACATTGGCATTGGTTATGGCAACTTGCTCAATTAAAAATCGAATATTTTTAATGCTAAGTGTTTCGCCGATTAAGCCATCAAAATGTTTTGAGCCACGATTAGAATTCTGACTTCCTGGGATCAAACGATGATATTCTTGGCAATCATGAATCAGTTGCGTTGTTAGTACGTAATTAAAGGGTTCACTGATTAAACCTATTACATTTGCCAAGGATAATAATGGTTTTAAAGTTTCACCTAATAATAAAAATGGAATAGCTGGGTTTTCACGAATGATAGTCTCATGCTCAATTGAACTACTCGCCCCTAAAATAAATGAAGTAACACAATCTACAGGCAAAGCATATTTTTTATAATCTTGTTCGCTGACGATTTGGTTTGCTTCATCTATAAAAGTTAATGAAGTTGACAACGCCTGTGCCCGGCTTTGATTTTCATCAAATATTAAAACTTTTGATGGACCTGTCATATTTAAAACTGCTACATATTTTTATTATGCTGATGATTGTAATCTGATTTACCTATGATGCAAGAATTAAGTGGCATTTTTTTGACGTGTGTTATTATTTTGACGTAGTTAAGTTTATGAATTTCAACACTCAAAAAGCAGCAGTTTTAGGTGAAATTAA
>NZ_NQMR01000360.1 GCF_002276045.1 Pseudoalteromonas sp. NBT06-2
CCACGGGTTATTGAGGTGTTACTCAAATTGAAATATGTAGAAGAATTATCAAGCAATAATAAGGTGGTTTTAGCAGATATACATGGTTTAATTGTTAATGAAAACGAAAAAGTCTTTGCAATACGAGACTTAAATCATATGTTTAAAACCTTATCTATTCAGGTTAATGATAATAAGCAAAGTATTGCAAAAAATAATGATTATTTTCATTCTTTATATTCCAATATTATAAGTGTTCTCTTAGTTTTACTTACATCTGCAATTGCAATAAAGGTAGTTATTTTCAAAAGTAAGAGTCAGGGGAAAAAATAAAAAACTCTATAGGCTCATTAGCTCAAATAAGGATTTTCAGCCGTGGCCTACCTAGAACAGTTTAAAGTGGATGATATATCTCTTGAGAACAGTCAGTTCACTTTTATTCTCGAATCACCGCATACACATGAAATTGATGCTGGTTTTCCTGCTGCTGGTGAAACAGGGGTGTGGATGAGTAAAGTTTTGTTTAATAAAGATGTCTCATTAGGAAAGTTAATTAAGATAAATAGTAAAAGTACTCCAAGGGTATCTATATTAAATTCTTCACAATTCCCTCTCCAAAAATCTTGTTATAACCCTCTAGAGTTGACGGGTGAATTTTTGAGTTTCCTTGGCATTAAAGATGAATACGATCATGATATTTACAAAGAAAAAGTAAAAGACAAGCTCAAATCAAAAGTAGGTAAGGAAGCTTTACTAAACTTCAAAAACCGTTTATTAAATAACATTGCTAGTTGTACACAGTTAAAAATCATAGTTTTCGGAGTTATTGCTCAATGTTTTTTTGAAGAAGCAACGCAAAAACAAGGTTCGCTGACAAAATATAAAGAAATAAATTGGGAAGGGAATTATTTTAGTGTTATTTACGCGTATCACCCATCTCCAAAATCTGGGCATTGGAAAAAAGAAAAAAATAAGGCGCATTTAAGATCTATGATTGAGTAATCAATTATAAAAAAGCATATGCTTTTCAATTTTTCAAGTCAGGTTTTGTCCTTTGAGCTCAGATTTTAGTTACTGGGGTATCTGATAAACTGAATAATTTCACAAACCTTAGTTTTTAACTTTTAAGTGTAAAAGAAACAACTCTTTTGTTCTTGTTTGCACAGCTTAGTTTTAGCCAGAAGTAAAGGGTAATTTATCAGCTGTTAAGAAAATTAATCATGAAAAAATATAGTTGGTTTTTGCTCCTGCGTCGCTTATTTTAACCAACTATATTTAGCCTGTTATTTTGTCTATCACAGTCC
>NZ_NQMR01000361.1 GCF_002276045.1 Pseudoalteromonas sp. NBT06-2
CGCCGTTTATACAAATGTTATATGCCGCTGAAATTTTGTGATTAAGGTTAAAAATGGATAGAAGGCTTTTATTATTTAAATTACCCGTAGGTGTTGCGGTTGCCGCAAGCACTAAAGGTATTGGCTTTTTAGGTGTGCCTATTGCGTTAGCTTATTACTTTTGTACGTATAAACATATATTGAATTCTAGTCAAATTTCAGATGAAGATAAGCAGTTATATAAAAAGTCCCCATATATTATTTTAATAGCCTTTATTGGAGGGGTTTTTGAGTCAATGCTTTTATACGGTATAGCAGTGTTACTATATTTCATTTTTATATTATCTTTTGATTATGACGAAAAATAACGCTTAACATATATTTAAAGCATATAACAAACGCATCAAAAATGACGTCAAACGCTTGGCTGGCGCTCATTCTTCGCTAATTTTAGCCAAGCATTATCCGCATTTTATGCGGGCGTTGAGGCTGTAGAATTTATAAAAAGTGACAATTGACGAATGAAATTTATGTGCTGTGCGCCCGTAAAAGTAATGTTTTAGTAGAATATTGCCTCAGAATTCACGTAGCAATGCGTTTTGAAGCTTAATTTTTAATAATTTTTGTGTCTGTTTTTTCTAAAAGAGAAATTCTACAGGCTCGTTATGTATCACGGAGGAATGTGTTGAAAAAATTAAGTTT
>NZ_NQMR01000362.1 GCF_002276045.1 Pseudoalteromonas sp. NBT06-2
TCACGGAGGAATGTGTTGAAAAAATTAAGTTTTGTTGTTCTTTTCGCTCTATTAGCAGGCTGTGTTTCTCTTCCTAAATCGGAGCAAGAGTTAAGAACAAACCACTATAAAATCGAATCTAAGTGCGCCCAAACAGACTTGTTTGAAGTATATGAAATCATTACTAAAAATACAGCTCGTTGTCATGGTGGCTCTGAAGGTACAATCGTTCCTGCAGCAGGTTCTTATATGGCACTATCTAGTGAAGATCGTATTGAAGGTTTAATTTCCAAAGATAGAACATCTGCCAAAATATCAGTCGAACACATTAACCCCGTTGCAGGTGGTTTTCTTCAACTTATCGAGCTACAAAAAACAGAATCTTGCCCAACTAATATAAAGGTTTATTTGCTTAATGATTCAACTAAGTGGAAAACGGCGACTGAATCAGTATTTAAATGGCTTGAGGGTGATAAAGATTCTTGCTTTGACTTAATGTGATACATAACAAAGCAATCAAGTACGGACTAAAAAAACTTGGCTTAGTTCGTACCTCACTAATTAAAGCCAAGCGTTTTTAGCCGCTTATTGCGGCGTTGAGGCTGTAGAATT
>NZ_NQMR01000363.1 GCF_002276045.1 Pseudoalteromonas sp. NBT06-2
AGATTAAAAACTAAATTGTGCCAATAGCAGACGTTCGCTAACGTCGGTTCATTGATGCGCTTGTTTGGTGTTTAGTCGCTAAAACTAAATAAATGACTCTTCTTTATTAATGGCTTAAACCTTTTCACTGCACCATTATTTTTATGATAAAGGATATATGTGTAATCCCATGTTTCAGCTAACACTGCATTTAACGAAGGAATAATAATAGTTGTGAAATTCATTTGCCCTCTTTCCATATCTTCTTCATATGTGGGCAAATAATTATCTAGATCTTCAAGTTTATTAATAGTCTCGTTTTCTAAATTAACAGCGTACATTTCATATTCTGAATGGAGCAACCGTACTAGATGATTAAACCTCTCCCATTCAGATTCGGTTACTTCATCGAGCTTGTAACATTCTTCTCGCCCCAGCCAGCCATCCCATAAGGAAATGAACTCCTGAGTAAACTCTTCTTTTACTTCCCAATCTTCAAAATACTCAGAGATCACAGAAACTCCTAACAACTAATCGTGTTGGCGGCTTAGTAAATAACGTAATTGACTAATGACGGTTGTTCGCTCTGAGCTGAACTTCGCAAAAGT
>NZ_NQMR01000364.1 GCF_002276045.1 Pseudoalteromonas sp. NBT06-2
TGAGCTGAACTTCGCAAAAGTGCCAAACTCGGTCATTCAGTACAAATAATATCTTGTTAGGCTGGTTTAGGAATTTGATAAATATCTCGGCTCAAACCATCATTAAAACACTCTCGTCTAGTTTTTTTACCACCAAGTTTTTCTACCAATGCTCGGGCTGCAATGTTTTCATCATTCATATAGGTTTCAACTATATCCCAATTAAACTCGTTATACGCATGTAGCAAAGCTGCATTTGATGCTTCTGTTGCAATTCCTTGTCCTCGCCCTTCAGGTGTTATCCACCAAGTCAGTTCTTTCGGCCAATCATTTCCTTGCCAAAAGCCACATGTCCCAATGTAATTGTTATCTGATTTCCGTTTGATTACCCAAACACCGAAACCTAGCAAGTACCAAGATCCAATATCAGCCTTTAATCTAGCCCATACTGACTCTTTTCCTATTGGTCCACCGTAAGCTTTTGAGGCATCTGCATCAGTATAGAATTTTTCATATACGTCAAAACAATCTACGCTTGGTGGAACTAGTTTTAGTCTTTCTGTCTCAATTGTTGGAATCATAATTTTAAAGTAAGCCTCACAATTAAATGGCGCGCAAGTTGCTCATTTTTCTGAATTGAACATTTTTATCAGAGTTATTAAATTATTACTAGAGAAAGAAGTAACTTCTCAAAAAGCAGTG
>NZ_NQMR01000365.1 GCF_002276045.1 Pseudoalteromonas sp. NBT06-2
ACGGGTTATTGAGGTGTTACGAATATTTTGATTTTATCAAGCGTGCTCGCTTTACCCCAAGTTCATGCTAAAAAGTTAGACTTTTATTTAGGGGCGTCATACCTAAATGCAACATCAGAATTTTTGGGAGAAAGTAATAATGATACGGGCTTTGAAGGCAGGCTTGGGTATAATTTAAGTGAATATTTTTCTATCGAATTAAGTGCTTTTGAATTTGGAGATATTGTATTTTCAGGTAATTCAAAATTTAATGGACATATTGATTCTTTTGGGGCCGAGTTTGCTGCGATAGGAAAGTACCCACTGGCAAATAAACTTAGTCTGACTGGCAAACTAGGTGGACTCTGGGGGGTAAAAGAAGGTAGTCTGATAGTTAGTAATGCTCCCGGTAACTCTGCCTACCGCTCAGATGGCGTAGACATAACTTTTGGAATTGGCTTGTCGTATAACTTGACTCACAACGTTGAAGTAAAAATAGATTATAACGACTCTAAAAGTGTTAGTTGGGCTTCCGTTGGTTTAAATTATAGCTTTTAAAAAAGCACCTAAAAAAATTGTTAGTACAAGTAACGCAATGTATTTAGGTTTGTGATACTAAAGCCTCATAAAGCGAACTTTATGGGCTTTATTTGGAATGAAAAACTTAATTACATCATTCAGTTATCAGGCTGGGCATATTGGTGACACCCCACTTTATACCCCTAAATACAAAGAGGTTTCATTAAGTTATTGAATAATAATGAAACTTTACTATTTCATAAATATTAAATTAATTTTTAATATTTTATCTCTTCGCTATCCACTCTTCTATTTCAATATTTCTCCAACCTACACTTCTAGTCCCTAAAGGTACTCTTGCTGGAAATTCACCTTTTGTTTCCATGCGCCAAACTGTACTTCGAGATAAGCCAACCATTTTAGTTACTTCTTCTATTCTGAGTATTTTTTCTTGTGGTTGGTTTTGAATTACTTTTTCAGGTTGAACAGGATTTGATACTTGTTGTAATAGATATTCTAAAAGCTGATAACCAAAAAATTCAACTTGATCGCTTGGTAGTTGTATAAAACCAAGCTTTTTTTGTTTCTGTAATTTTTGAATGTTTTCAACAGGACAACGTAAAAAAAGTGACGCTTCTATGGGAGTGAAACGCTGATATAGCGCAAGACCCATACTATCGGCAATCTGACATAATTCAGGAGTGAACAGTTGATCCATTATTTCAACATACTAGGTTATTATACCAATCAGATTAAATTTA
>NZ_NQMR01000366.1 GCF_002276045.1 Pseudoalteromonas sp. NBT06-2
AAGGCCACCTAAGTGACCTTTTTCTAACAATTTTACTCGTGACTTATATCACAAAAAAATTATTATTTGATGATGTTAGCAACAACACCAGCACCAACAGTACGGCCACCTTCACGGATAGCGAAGCGTAAACCTTCATCCATCGCGATTGGACAGATAAGTTCAACAACCATTTTAACGTTGTCGCCTGGCATTACCATTTCTACGCCTTCTGGTAATTGAACATCTCCAGTTACGTCAGTTGTACGGAAGTAAAACTGTGGACGGTAACCTTTGAAGAATGGAGTATGACGACCACCTTCATCTTTGCTTAATACGTAAACTTCAGACTCAAACTGAGTATGAGGATTGATTGTACCTGGAGCAGCTAGTACTTGACCACGTTCAACATCTTCACGTTTAGTACCACGTAGTAATGCACCAATGTTCTCACCAGCACGACCTTCGTCTAGAAGCTTACGGAACATCTCAACACCAGTACAGGTAGAAACTGTAGTTTCTTTGATACCAACGATTTCTACTGAATCATTCACGTTAATGATACCAGCTTCAACACGACCTGTTACAACTGTACCACGTCCTTGAATTGAGAAAACATCTTCGATAGGCATAATGAAAGGCTTATCAATATCACGCTCTGGCTCTGGAATGTAAGTATCTAGTGCTTCTGCAAGCTCAACGATCTTATCTTCCCACTGCTTTTCGCCTTCAAGAGCTTTAAGAGCTGAACCCGCAATTAGTGGTAAATCATCACCTGGGAATTCATATTCTGAAAGAAGTTCACGCACTTCCATTTCTACTAGTTCAAGTAGCTCTTCATCATCAACCATGTCACATTTGTTCATGAAAACAATGATGTAAGGAACACCAACCTGACGAGAAAGTAGGATATGCTCACGTGTTTGTGGCATAGGACCGTCAGTTGCAGCAACTACTAAGATAGCACCATCCATTTGAGCAGCACCAGTGATCATGTTTTTAACATAATCGGCGTGACCAGGACAATCTACGTGTGCGTAGTGACGTGATGGAGTATCGTATTCAACGTGAGAAGTTGAGATTGTGATACCACGTTCTCTTTCTTCTGGCGCATTATCGATTGCTGCGAAATCTTTAGCTTCACCACCGTATACTTTTGCAAGTACGTTTGTGATTGCTGCTGTTAGAGTTGTTTTACCGTGATCTACGTGGCCAATTGTACCAACGTTAACATGCGGTTTTACGCGTTCAAACTTTTCTTTTGCCAT
>NZ_NQMR01000367.1 GCF_002276045.1 Pseudoalteromonas sp. NBT06-2
CGGTGTTTTTCAAGACAGTTGTCATCACTTTATTAATTTTTATGCCGCAATTTCAATATCAGGAACCGGATTTAATGTAACCGGGCCTTCAGCTTCACAGTTTTGTACATCTCCCGACCACCGTAGTGGATTTTTGTCTTTTGCTGCTTCTAATACCAACTTTCGCTTGGCTAAAATAGCACCATCTATTCCTTGATGCCTTTGTGACGGTGTCACGAACTTTATCCTACTGTGTTTGTGCTTATTGTTGTACCAATCAACAAAACTTTGCACCCAATTTTGTACTTCATCTAGGCTTTTAAAGCCATTTGAAGGCCAGTTAGGTCGATATTTCAGTGTCCTGAAGGTCGATTCTGAGAATGGGTTATCATTACTCACCCTTGGCCGATTATATGATGATGCAATCCCTAACTCTTCCATCTTTACTTTCATTGTGACTGATTTCATCGGTGCGCCGTTATCTGAGTGTAATACCAGTGGTTTATTCGCTATTTTCTCTCGCCAACAGGTCCGTTGTAGCAGCTCAGCTGCTTTATAGCCACACTCTCTTTCATGTACTTCATAACCTACTATTTTTCGGCTATAGATATCCTCAATCATATACAGGTAATAAAACTGACCTCTCACAATAGATGCACAATAAGTAATATCCCATGACCAGACTTCATTGGCCGATTCAGCTTTATATGTCGTTGGTTTCGCTACTTTTCTTCGTACCTTACTCCGTCCTCTATGATGTAATTGATTAGCCTGCTTTAGTACCCGATAAAATGAAGATACTGAAGCAATATAGCAGCCATTATCCATTAACGTAGGTACTATCTGAGAGGGAGGTAAACTTGCAAACTCAGGCTGATTACACAGCGAGATGCTCTGTTCATGTTCACTCTCACTTAATTTGTTCTTTGGCACTGGTCTACTTGCTGTAGGCCTGCCATCAGCTTGAACGTTTCCTGATGGTGCCCAACGATAGTATGTCCGCACATTAATTCCAGCCTCACTACATGCTAACTTTCGTCTTGCCCCATTTTCAAAGGCTTCCCTGATTAATTGGATCAGCCTTTGTCGCTCTGGTAAAGGAGTTAGCTCTCCTCGTCTTCTTCCCAAAGCGCATTCAACTTTTTTCGCAGTACCAACAACGCTGCGGTTTCAGCTAATGCTTTTTCTTTTCTACGTAACTCTTTTTT
>NZ_NQMR01000368.1 GCF_002276045.1 Pseudoalteromonas sp. NBT06-2
AAAATTAGCGACGAAGGAGCAAACAGCCAACTGTTATTTGTCCTTTTGAGTGACTTGTTAGGTATTGCTTAACATTAACTCGTCCAAGAGAATTTAACTGTGTTTTCTGAAAAACTCGAGAACCGAACGATTAAATGTTTCAGGCTGCTCCCACTGGACAGCATGTCCTGCTTCTGGAACCACAAGTGTCTCACTATGGGGTATTTCTCGAGCGGCAGCTCGCATCATAGAAGGCGGTTGATATAAATCAGCCCCACCTGCAATAAAAAAAGTAGGAACATTAGCAGCTCTAATTTTGTCCCATGTAATACTACTTTTCGCTTTTTGTCCGTGCCTAACCCCATCACCTTTAGACTTTTTCTCCATTTCAATCCAATCCTTTACCCCCTCAGGATGCGCCCAACGATAGGAAGGACCAAGCTCTTTAAACTCGGGTGGTAGATCACCAAAAGGTTTAGGAAGAATAAAGTCTAATCGTTCATCGATATTTTTATCCCATAAGCCGAAAAGGCTACAGACGATAGTCATACTAAGTAGTTTTTCGGGATAAGAAACTACATAATCAGAAACAGCAAAACCTCCCGCTGCCAGACCCAGAATATGGAATTTATCTACACCTAAATGCTCAACTAAAGCATTAAGGTCATCAGCATAATTGCCGGTGTCATTTTTTGAACCGGCTGGAGAGCCAAAATATCCGCGTCTTGAATATGCAATTGTTCTAAACCCTGCTTTTGCAAAAGCAGGTTGTTGATAAGGCCAAGTTAATGCGCTACCTCTACCTGGATGTGAAAGTACAATTGCTGGCCCCTCACCGCCTGTATCCCAGTAATAAAGCCCTGCACCACCTGAGAGTGGCAAAACACCTTCAGTTGCAGGAACCTGTTTTGGAGTTGGTAAATATTTGGGTTCCACTTTACTCGAATTAGCAACAGCATTTTGTGCTTGTGCCTGAACATTACCTGTGATGCCACTAGTCGCGACAATGGTTGCCATTGCTGTGGCTTTTTTTAGCATATCTCTTCGGCTGTCGCTGATCTTCTCTACTTGTTTTTCCATCCTGCTTCCCTGAACACAAACTAAACCATATTTTGTTTATTGATAAATTTACTTAAGAGTATTTATCTTTAAAATGAGTAAAGTGGTCAAATAAATACCTAAC
>NZ_NQMR01000369.1 GCF_002276045.1 Pseudoalteromonas sp. NBT06-2
TCTGCCACTTTAACTATAATACCGACATCGCTAAGCAACTCAAAGACGAGCTCTTGATTTAATTCGTTATCTTCCACAAGTAGAATTTTGGCACCTTTAAGCTTTTGCGCATTCTCTATTTCATGATTAACTTTATTAACTTCTCTTCTGCCAACCACTTGATGACTCAACGATGCCATAATCACATCCATCAAAGCTGATGAAGAAAACGGTTTGGCCAAAATAGTACTAAAAGATACGTTTTTAGCCTGCTGAATTGCCTCTTCACGATCATAAGCTGTCATCAGTATAATAGGGACATGTGCTCTTTTTTGTTTAATTATTCGGGCTGTTTCAATACCATCCAGTTTTGGCATTTGCCAGTCGATAAAAATTAAATCAACTACTTGATTTTGTTCGATGAGATTGAAAGCTTCGCTACCTGAACTGGCTGCAATTGTATTAAAGTTAAATGACTTCAACATGTCTAGCATGATTTCTTTGGCGGTTGCATTGTCATCAACCACTAGTACGTTAAGCCCTTCTAATTCGGGTAAGGCTATTTTACGACGCGTTAATGGCAAACCTTTTTGTAATTGGAACTTCGC
>NZ_NQMR01000037.1 GCF_002276045.1 Pseudoalteromonas sp. NBT06-2
ACGGGTTATTGAGGTGTTACGTTTATTCGCTTGACGCTTTTGATAACTATAGTAATTGTTACTTTTTACACCCAGTACATGGCACATTAAAACCACAGGCCAGATCTTCTTATGTTGGGCAATAAACGAATACTTTACTTCGCTTATTTGGCAAAGAAGACCGTCGCTTTTTTTAATATCTCGCGCTCCATTTCGAGACGTTTCACTTGAGCTTTTAGGTTGAGGGTTTCTTCTTGCTCTGGTGTTAGTTTGCCGTTACCACGAAAAGCGTGCCCATCATCATTGTCTGACCCTTTTATCCAACGACCAAGCATGTTGGGATTAACACCTAAATTTCTAGCCGCTTCAGCCTGAGAATAGTTTTGGTCAACAACTCATGCTATGGCATCGAGCTTAAATTCTTTTGAATACTTTTTGCGTTTTGTCATTTTCTATCTCCAGTTAAGTTTATTATGCGAATCTAGGTCTCTTAACTGGGGTAGTCGAATCCATTAAACCACGTCAGCCTGTTTTATTTGGCCTTCAGAAGCAAGATGCATTAAAATCGGACACTTTCGGCTAAAGTCATCCGTACACCGGAATACTCCTCTACAGCCCTTTATTTTCAACTACCATAAAGACGGTTTATGATCGGAAACGACAAAAGCAGTTGTCTTGGGTGGATATGAAAGCTTTGGTAAAATAATCGTTGAAAACCTTACAAGTATAGAAGCTATAGCTATATTTATTGTTGGTTGAAATTTAACTAAATCATCGGCTGTTGGCAAGATGCTTATGGCTGCCAAGCTTTTAGGCCTATAATCAAAAATATTATTTAAACTCACGCTATTGAGTGAGCATTATTGAATAATATCTCTGGCGGTTACGCAGAGTTTGACTAAACTCAAAAAATACATTAGTTGATAGGTTAATTTTAGATGAAAAAAATCATATTTACTAAGATTCAATGCGTTTCTTTAAAGTTAATGTGACGATACTCATAAAAGTAAGGTATTCAGATTATAACTGCTCTTAAACTGAAGGAGTTTAAAATGTATCAAGCGACTTTATGTACATGCCCAGACTTAGAAACGGCAAACAATATTTCCAAACTTATTATTGAAAATAAATTAGCTGCTTGCGTCAATATTTTACCTGACATAACTTCAATTTATTCTTGGCAAGGAAAAGTGGAAAAAGACAGTGAAGTTCTATTATTAATCAAGGGAATATCTGCTAACTTTGAAAAACTATCTTTATTGATTTCAGAATATCATCCATATGAGGTACCTGAACTTATTGCTTTAGATATTCAAAAAGGAAATGATCAATTTTTTAAATGGATTGATGAAGTGGTTAAGTAAAACTGTCAATATTAAACGTATTATAATAGCGGTAAATCGCAAACACTCAGTCATTTGAGTCTTGCTAATAATATCTTTTGTGATTAATTTAATTGCAAATATTCAATAATTACTGTGGGTAGTTACTATGATATTGCGATTTGTATCGACAGATATAATGAGCTTTGAGGTCGCGTTTGTTTTTATTTCACATTCTCTAGAGATGAAGGTGCATCTGCTTTTAAATGTTGCCTGACACATTCAAAAGCAATCAACTTTGTTAAATCATGCACCAGTCCCATCAGATAATAATAAAACTAATTTATATTTTTAAAGTTAATTGTTTGTATAGTTGGTCACTTAATCTAAGAAATTGTAATTATTGTTCTATCTTAGGCTATAAAACGCACTAAATTATTACTAGTTAACAAAACTATTTTTCAGTAGCGTAACAATGGCGATAAAACCTCAAGATTAAATTCTTTATTTTTAGTTTTAAAACAATTGCTTGAGCTTTATTTTACGGGTGATAGCACCTCATTTAATTGTTGTTGGGTTGTTAATTTATTGTAAGTAGATGTTTGCGCGTGCGTAAATGTTTGTGTACTTTTGAAATTCACGAAGTCTATTCGTTAGAAGGTATTATATGACGCCTTCATTGAGATAGAGAGAAGTGAAGCAACTTTAAATTAACAAAGGTAAACTTACAATGAGCAATAAAGAAGCAACTCGTCACTATAGTTTTACATTTAATACGTTAGATGAAGCAAACCAAGTATGTAATAAAATACAGCATATTTTTAAGCCTGATAACGGCACTATATTCGTTGATGGTTTATCTCTTTACATATTAAAAGAAAACTCCTTATCACATCAAATTCATAAACATGTTAGTGAGCTAAAGAGGAATCCTGATTTTAAAATTGAAAAGCGTATTGCACTAAAGAAAACTTTATTTACGTCAGCTATCCTTGCATCTACTGCAATAATTCCCTCCTTCCCTGTTTTTGCCAATACAGAATTATTTATCGGAGAATGGCAAACGACTTACGGTACTTTACGCATTTCTCGATTCTCAGAGGACACTGACTTACTTGTTGGTATTTACGGTGACAATGATAATAATCGCATAATTGGTTCTGTTCAAAATAATGTTTTTTCTGGTATGTGGTATAGAAGTGAAACTGATACATTGGATGGTTTAAATGAATTCGATGATGAAACCTCTGGATTATTCATTTTTGTGATAGGCAGTGAGAGACAGTTTGATGGCGGTTGGGTACGCCACGGGCGTGAAGATGAAGCGTCAACCTTATCCGAGGGGGATTACTGGAATGGTGTTCGCACAGGTGTACCACACACTAATGTGACAGATACAGTAACACCAGTAAGCATACTATTTAATTCAACTTATGGTGATATCGACTTACAGCGGCAAGGAAATTTTCCGGGATATGTTGGGACTTATGATAATGGCGATGTGATTCTGATTAAATTGGGTCTTACACTAGGTGGCCTCTGGTTACATAACACAGGTAGGTTTGGTTCATTGGCGTTGGCTAATACGACTGAAGGCACAAATTTAATTGGAAGATGGGACTATATTCAAGGCGCTATGCGAGGTGGAGAATGGAGATTTGAACCAAGAGATGAAATTTTGGAGACTTCCTATTCGCCTTATGCATCAGTAGCAGCCAATGCTCAATGGTTAAAAGGAGAAGGCCATACCCATGCAATAAATTATACCGGAACAAATAGAGATACGGGAAGTACTGGTGGAAAATTAGATCATAGTCAATTAATGAGCGTATTAAATGAACAAGGACATGCATTTGTTGGATTAACTGGCCATGAATGTTACCCAGGAGAACATCGTATACCTGGATATAGAAACTCCCCTGAAATTGATTCAAATGATATACCTGATGGCTTTACCCCATTTAAAGTACTTGAAAACCAGGTGAGAGCTACTGAGCCTAATTGGCCTGAAAATAATCCACACAGCGCACGGTGGGCACCTATAACAAACGGTGATGTTCATCGTATCTATCTTGATACTGATCGTGATGTAGGTTTTATAATGGGCCACCCTGATTATTACCCTGGTATAGTTGTAAATGGCCAAGTAGATCAAGCAACCAGTCGTGGACAAAGAATGTTAGGTGTTGAAGTCTATAACCGCTATGGTGATGATCGTTGTCCTGCAGATATTGAATCTTTGGGCAGTAAAGGTGCTAATCCGTATGGATTTGAATTTTGGGACAATCAACTCAGTTCAGACTCTCGTGACTACCCAATTTGGGCATTTGCTGGTGATGATAGTTTTTTACATAAACACGGTCGTCAAACTAGTGAAACTTCACTTAGTACTGCACTTGATGCTGCCCCAGCGGTTAAATACCGTAATGATAAAGGGTTTCTTATTACTGCATTGCCTGATGATTTTAATGAACAGGATTTAGAAAACAGGCAAAATGAAGTTACCAACAGTCTTACCTCTGGAAAATTTTATGCTTCAGGTGGAAAAAACATTCGCTTCAGTAATATTTACTACGACACTAATAACCATACATTGAGCGTCACCGCTGAGAGACCTGTTAATTGGTATGTTTATTGTAATAATCAACAGCTAAGATTAGGTATTAATAATGAATCAGGCCATACTTCGATAGATTATAGCGCAGGGAGTTTTACTCAAAGTACAACATCGGCTGATATTATCACTCAGCCTAGAGGATATACGCGACTAGAAGCGAGAATTTCGGAGCAGGTAACAATATCTAACAGACTTTCTGTGACTACTTCCTATCGAGGTATATCTTGTCTCCCAGTTGTGGTATCAGGAGATGTCAGTGATTTGGCAACCGAGGGAGAGTTTTTATACTTTGTTAATGAGAGGCACCAACCCGCAGTTATTGTACAAAGTGAATTTTCGGAGGCAAATAATGAAACAACAATCTATATATTAAATGATGGTGGTGGCCAAACAGATAGTAGGATGAATCCTAATAGATATCTGAATTATCTAACGGTTGGTGATACGATGAAATTTGTACAGCGAGCATGGTTGCAACCTGCATGGGCAAACCCAAGTGATGACTTTAATAGTGTTGTTGAGCAATTAGAGGCTGCAACAGTCGGTAGTCGCTAAGACATTTATTTTGTTAAATCGAGTCTATCTTATGATAGATTCGATTTATATCATAGCTAGTAATGGTGTTATGTATAGGGGTTATCGTTTCAAAGTAATAAGTGACATAATCATTACTGGTTTTAGTGTGGCTAGGCGTAAACTTTAACGTATAAACAGCAAGTTTTGCGTAGAGCAGTCTAAATAGATTAAGTTTTAAATCTTAAGAGGAGTATTTCATGGGTATTAGCGGTGTTGGAATTTGGAATTTATTAATAATATTAGCCATTATTTTGCTTTTATTTGGTACTAAGAAGCTAAAAAATATTGGCGGTGATTTAGGTGGTGCTATAAAAGGCTTTAAAAAAGCAGTTTCAGATGAAGATAAAAAAACTGAATCAATTAATCATCATGAAAAACAAATTCTTACAAGTTCTGATGTAAAAACGAAAGAAAAAGATAAGGCTTAACTATGGGCGCTTGGGAACTGGTTATTGTTTTTATCGTGGGTCTAATCGTTTTAGGCCCTGAGCGCTTACCTGTAGCAATACGCACAGTAAGTAGATGGCTCAAAACAGCCAAACAATTTGGTCAATCTGTCCAGTCTGAAATAAATGAAGAGCTTAGAGTCCACGAGTTTCATAATAATTTAAAAAAGGCTGAAGAAAAAAGTATGAAAAATTTATCGCCGGATCTTCAAAGTTCGCTAGGCGAACTAAATCAAGCAGCCCAATCTATCACCCATAGTGACAAACAAACAAATGTAAAAGAACCTAAAAATGACAAATGAGAAAAACGCTTCACAAAGCCAGTCAGGGTTTATTGGTTATCTAGTTGAATTAAGAAACAGACTTGTTCACGCAATTTTGTCAATTTTAGTCATATTTATTGGCTTAGTATATTTTGCCAATGATATTTATAGCTTTGTTGCTGCACCTTTAATTTCAACTTTGCCGCAAGGCACTAGCATGATAGCAACAGATGTGACTTCTCCATTTTTTGCCCCTTTTAAACTAACATTATTTGTTTCGTTGTTTTTGGCTTTCCCGTTCATTCTACATCAAATTTGGGGCTTTATTGCACCTAGTTTATACAAAAATGAAAAACGTATGCTAATACCGGTTTTAATTTCAAGCATTTTACTTTTTTACTCGGGAATCGCTTTTTGTTATTTCATCGTATTACCAATTATTCTCGGGTTTTTCACTGGTGTAGGCCCTGATATGATGACGCTAAGCCCAGATATCAGTAGTTATTTAGGTTTTGTATTAAAATTATTTTTTGCTTTTGGCATAACGTTCGAAATTCCTGTAGCAATTATGCTACTGTGTTGGAGTGGTGCAACAGATGTACAAAGCTTAAAAGAAAAGCGTCCATATATAGTTGTGGCAGCTTTTGTTATCGCTATGTTTTTAACACCGCCAGATATTTTATCTCAGACATTATTAGCTATTCCAATGCTAGCATTATTTGAGTTAGGGTTACTTTTGGCATCATTTAAGAGTAAAAATAAACAGCAACTGAATAGGGAAATTGAATGAAAAAATTCACCTTATCTTTATTGGTGCTATTATCCGCTAACAGTTTTGCTCAAAAGGTTAATACTCAAGCATTAAAAGCCTGTCTATGATAGTTAAAAAACTTGTTCGTTACGACCAAATAAAAGCGGAATAAAAAAACTGAAAAATCAGTGAACGCTCAACGAATTTTAAAAGTGGCTGGATAAATCTGTGATTCATACGCCCCCACAACTGCCGTAGACAAACTAATTAATTTACACCTCGAATCAATGGGCAAAGTTGATCTACTATGGATATAACAGAGTTAATGTTCTGCTTTTTTTTTGTGAAGTATAATATCCATTTCAACGCCTTCAACACGAGAATAAACAACGTATTTAGCGTCTTTTGAGCTGGAAACAGTTAAAGGTACATTGATATCGTGCTCGTAAAACCCTAATTGATTAATTTTTATATTTTCTCTGCTTTCAAATAAGTAAAGATATAAAAATAACTTATGCCCTTGCTGTAAAACATAATAGATCCCAATATCTGTTATTGCTGGCCTATACAAATGTAGTGAAGAAGGTAAGGCATTTAATATAATAAAGTCATCAATGTTTTTGGCTAAAAACTCATGTATTGATTTTCTATAAAGGGTAAAAGATGGGTTCAATTTTTTTATATCTTTTAACGTTAAATTAGTGATAGGTGCTATCGATATTTTTTCTTCTTTTAAGTAGCTGCTTGCCAGCTGTAAGTCATATGCCCATTGTAGCCAGTTTTGTCCGGGCTGTTTTGTATTATAATAGATTTCACGTCCATTATCTGACCATAAAACTTGTTCTAAATCTTTAAAACCAGAAATAATAGGTACCAATTTACGAGAAAACGTATTGATTAGATATATGTTATGATCCGTATCAGCAACTAATAAGTTCTCTCCACTCGGTGACCATAATAAATAACTGACTGTTATATTTTCAGGTAAATTAGCAAGTACAGTAGCCGTTTTTTTTTGTTTGTTCTTCAACCAGATTTCAATATAACGAAAACCATCTAACCCTCGCCTTTGATATGATACAAATGCTGTTTGTAATCCGTTATCTGATATTGCCGGTAGTACATCTAAGCGTGCTGAAGAAGATAGTTGTAATTGGTTATTGTTAATTTGCTTTTCAAACTTTTGCAGTGTTAAATCATACAAGTTAACGCTTGCCATACCCTCACTGTGAGCAACATCACCTGTTATTGGGTTTATGGCTAAATCAGCTATAAACCCCACAGGTTGATGCACTAAATTCATATTGTTGAAGTTTTTGTAATGTCTTAATGCTTCATTTCCAATCCAAAATCCAGTTTGTTGTAAGTCCCAATTAACGCCCCAAAATACTTGTTTCGATTCTAATAAAGGCTCTGAACTATGTGTCTTTAAATCAACTCGACTTAGTTCAAATGCTTGGTTGTTCTTTTGAACTATCAGCATGTTTTGTTTCGCATTAATATCCATCTCAATAGGTTGATATTGATTTAATAATCGACGACTTTTTTCTTTGGGATAGGTTTTATTATCTAAAGTGATTTCCACTAACTTTGGGGCACCTTGATGCCATTCAGTACTATATAAAGTAGATTGAATAGGCCAGTGAATTTTACTTCTTCTAAAGCCCGGTTGGCAGTCAGCCATATGAAAATCAGGGCTCAAGCGCCAAGTTTCTACAGGGGTACTTACCGACATAATACGAACTGTGCAGCTAATTGGGTTATGACGATAATACGCAAGCCATTTACCATCAGGCGACCATACAGGGGCTTGTTCACTGTAACCTGAACTTTTTATTGAGTGTAATGCTTTGCTTTGAGCATCAAATACTACCAAATCCATTTGGCTTCGATTACTTGCTGTTTGGCTAAAAGCTAAATATCTCCCGTTTGGAGAATAACGTAAAAACACTTCAGCACCAGGAACTGATGTTAGCCTGCTTTGATAATCATAATTATTTTTTGGTGGCGTTTCTTTAGTTAGTAGGTGCCACGTAAAGCTAATAGCTAAACCTAGGCACAAACCGATAGACATGAAAATGCCTAAGGTCGATTTTCTAATTACAGATGAGTTGTCTGTTTTTTTTGTGGTGATTTTTGCTATCAGTTGATAACCAGTTCGAGGCACTGTCTTGATGAATTTAGGGCTATCTTTCTCATCATGTAATGTTTTGCGTAACTGAGTGATAAGCTGGCTAACAGAGTTGTCACTTACTATGACATTAGGCCAAATTTCTTGCATTATTTTATCACGAGAAATAGCCTGACCATAATTGTTTAATAATAGTTTTAATAATGCGATTTGTTTTGCTTCTACCCCATACCAAACTTTGTCGATTCGCACTTTTAAAGCAGCAAAATCAACCTTAATGTCATTTAGTTCGACTTGGTTTGATAAGTTAATAGGTATACCCAACAATATTTACATTCGTTATCGACTGGTTAATTAGCTAAACACAGAGTATTATGGTCAAGCGTTTATTTTATGCTTGTTCTGTTTTCATATCAATGAATTCTAACATTAAAAACAAGCACTTATAATTAATAGAAATAATAACGCCTAAGTTAAGTGTAAATGATAATAATAGAGGCGATACAATGACAAATCTTTCAAAGTACTTATCTGTATTTACCTATTTGATTTTTATATCTTTTTCATTTGAATTGTTTGCTGAAAAAAAAATGACAACATCTAAAAATAAAGAATTAAAAAATACCTTAGAAACAATTCAAATTAGGGGCGTTCATGACAGCGTTGTCAAATCTTTAGGTGGTAAACGTATTTCGGCTTCTATTTCGGATGTGATCAGTGCTGAAGATATTGGTAAATTTCCAGATAAAAATGTTGCCGAATCATTACAAAGAGTCACAGGTATTTCATTAACACGTGTAATGGGGGAAGGTGAGCGTATTGGTGTTAGAGGTACAACACCTGGGCAAAATAAAACTTATTTAAACAATCAAAATATAGCCTCTGCAGATTGGTGGATTTCTTCACAGCCAAATCGCGGATTCAATTTTACTATGTTACCGTCTGAATTGGTATCGACTTTAGAAGTTATAAAAACGCCACAAGCTGATCAAGATGAAGGCTCATTAGGTGGCTCAATTAATATCAAAACGCATCAGCCTTTAAGCACTGATGATGGTCAATTTATTTCAACATTACAATATCAATACAACGATTTATCCGATAAATTTGATCCTCAATTATCTACATTATATAACTGGCATAATGATGCCCATGATTTAGGTATTTTAGTCACTTTTACCCACCAAGAACGTAGTTTACGCCGTGATGGTTTGGAGTCTTGGGGTTGGCATGACGAAAACTATAATATTAACGAACAAGGTAATTTAATACCTACAGATGATAAAATAGCCGATTTAACCAATATATGGACACCAAGTGGTGGTGGCTCTGCTATTTTTAAACAACAACGCAAACGTACTAGTGCCACTATTAGCTTCGAATATCAACCTTCAGTAGAGTGGCATTTTAAAGTCGACGCGCTTTATTCTGTTTTAGATGCTGACAATACCAATCAAAATTTTTTATGGCAGCCTAATAATGTATATGCCCGAGGTGGCTATGTAAGTGATTATGAAATAGTTGACAATACATTAGCTTCGGCAACTTATTCTCAAGTTCCTTCTGAACATGCAAAACCTTTTAACACTTCAATGGAAGCTATTTGGCGTAAATCGAACATAGATACTTTAAATATCGCTTTACAATTAAGTCATCAAAATACCTTTTGGCACAACCAGTATCAAATTGGTTTTACAAAAGCGACCGGTGGTACAAGCGAAGATAATACTTCACAATGGTCCGCTAATACTGCTTTTTCGGTTGATACGCGAGATTTTAAAAATATTCAAACCGACTATGAAGTTTCGCCAACAGATCCCTCTATGTGGTTTATATCTCAAGTAAGAAGAGATTCATTAGATTCGCAAGATCAAGAGTGGTATTTTCAAGGTGACTTTGAACGTCCTGTTGATCATAGTGTGATCAGTGCCATTAAATTTGGTGGTAAATTACGTATGCATCAAAGAGAGTTCATTCGATATCGCTCTATTAATGGTAACTATAATAATATTAAAGATAAATTGAATTGGACTTTAGCTGATTTTTCCGCGCGGATGCCTGCGGATTATTTATCTGGGATTGGCAATGAAAATACGTTAAAAAACTATGCTTATGCAAATACAACACAGTTAAACTCAGCATATCAAAATATTAACTTTATTAGTATAGATGAAAAAGTCAGTCGATTTGATATTAAAGAAAATACCAGTGCTTTTTACAGCAAAATTAACTTGGAAGGTGAGCTTTATAACGCCAATTTAGGTTTTAGATTGGTAAACACTTACCAAGTAGCTGCGGCTTATAAAAGAACGGCTTCACCAGGAGACATGAACGATAACTTTATTTGGCAAGAAACCGATAAAAATTATAATGATTTTTTACCGAGCATTAATTTTAATTTTGATTTAACATCAGATATACAATTACGGTTTTCTGCTGCAAGTGTAATGGCTCGCGCCCAATATCATCACTTAATGCCCTCTACTAATTACAATGTTACTCAAGCTCATGGCCAAGGTGGTAACCCCCTTCTTGAGCCATATCGCGCTAATCAATATGATGCTTCTTTTGAATGGTACTTTGAAGATGCAGGTTTATTTTCTGTAGCTATTTTTAATAAAGATGTTACTTCATTTATTGAAATTGTACGACATAAAGAAATACATGAAGGTATTTTGATGACAATTGACCGTCCTCAAAATGGAGCCGGTGGTATGCTTAGAGGCTTAGAGCTTAGTTTTCAAAAAGAGTTTTTATATGGTTTAGGATTTATAACTAATTATACTTTAGTTGATGGTACTCGCCATGCCAGTAGCTTAAATAATTATGTTCCAGGGACGTCAAAACATACCTTTAATATTACAGGCTATTACGAGAATGAATCTTTTAGCTCTCGTTTGTCATATAATTATAGAACTGAATTTTCGACTGGTGTCGGAGAGCAAATAACTGATAATTTTGGTCAATTAGATGCCAATATTTCTTATAGTCTCAATGAGCATTTTTCTTTAGTATTAGAAGGCATAAATCTAAATAATGAAATAACTTATATTTATGAAAGAAATCACTATGCGCCAGTCGGTTTGTATCAAAATGGCCGTCGTTTTTATGTCGGTGTAAGGGTTAAGTATTAATTAAATACAAATCATAATGCGGTTCTAATAGGTTTAAAAAATCATATTCAATCTGTTAGGCTGATTTGCATTTAATTTATAAATGCGATTATGCCCATCTCTTTTTACTTTTATTATCACTCTCATCATTTTTTAACTTTTCATCTATTTATACCCAAGCCACTTCAAGATGTGAGGTTCAGGACTGCTGAGCAATTCATGATCTAGGCGCATCTTTGCATTAATGGTTACTCCCTTAAAAAAAGATGGAACAACGAGCATGATTTGCTCAGAAGTCCCTGTAAGGTTGGTTTATAAATACTTTATGCAGCGTTATTGATTTTGAAAAGGGAATAACCATGTTCTTCAATCAATGCCTTGCCTAAAGCATTTCTAATTCCAACTGAATCCTGCATCTTGAAGTGGTTTGGGTATATATGTTTATTCTGCATTCAGTTTACTGATATAAAAAAATGATAATAAAAAATAAGTTTAATGTGTATAAAATCTATAAATTCAGTACTTTAGTGCTATGTACTGCACTATCACCAATATGTAGTATATATTTTTTATCAATAAGTTAGTTATTTTCTTTTTTTAATTATCAGTTGCTTAATATTTACGAGAGAGCCTAACTTAAATGTAATTAACTCATATGCAATCAAAAATAGCGTCGTTGATTGTGGTTTGCTATACGGGATAGTAAATCATTTCTAATAGGAAATTTGATAATATGGCTATGTCATCACAACAGGAAGTAACATTTTTAGAAAGTGAACAGCTTATTTCGGTTACGGATGTAAGCGGTATTATTACATATGTGAATGATCATTTTTGTAAAGTATCAGGGTATTTAAGAGAAGAACTGATAGGGCAGCATCACAATATTGTACGTCACCCAGATATGCCAAAGGCAGCATTTGCTGATTTATGGAGCAAACTAAAACGCGACGACTCTTGGCGTGGTATGGTTAAAAATAGATGTAAAAATGGTGCTTATTACTGGGTTGATGCTTATGTTACCCCTGTTTACGAAGCAAATCGAGTTATCGGTTACCAATCTGTTAGAAATAAACCGACTCAAAAGCATATTAGCTTAGCCACAAACCTATATGATAAATTAAACAATGATAAATCATCAGGTTTTTCATTAACGACAAAACATAGAGTCGCTATTTCAGCTGTTCTTACTGTACTCTTTGGTTTTTTTATATTTTCACTTTCGCAAAGTTTTATTACGACAGCTTTATTTTTTGTTTTTACAGCATGTATTTTTGCATTATTCGCCAATTTATCTTTACCTTTAAGTACTTTTACAAAACAAGTATCAAAAGAGTTTGATAGTCCATCTAGGTTGGTTTTTTCAGGCAAAGGTCTAACGGGTTTACTTGATTATCCAAGACATTTATTACAAGCAAAAATAACCACTATTTTAGGGCGTTCACAAGATCAAAGTGATCAACTTAAAGGGATTGCAGACGAATTAATAATCAATTCTTCAACGGCGCTAAATGGCCTTCAAGACGAGAATTCACACTTAGATCAATTGGCTACAGCCATCAAGCAAATGAGTGCTACCATAGAAGAAGTGAGTAAAAATACAACAATGGCATTTGAAAATGTAAACGATGTTCAAAACCGATGCAATACGGCAATTAGCGTGATTGAAAATACACACCAAAGTGCGACTTCCTTGGCTCAAGAAGTAGGAGAAGCGGCAGGCAAAGCGGACTCTTTAGTAACAGATGTAACCCAAATATCAAGTATTATGACTGAAATACAAGGTATTGCAGATCAAACAAATTTATTAGCACTAAACGCGGCCATTGAAGCTGCTCGTGCTGGTGAACAAGGTCGAGGTTTTGCTGTTGTAGCTGATGAAGTAAGATCTTTAGCGAGTCGTACTCAAGAGGCAACTCAACAAATCCAAGACTCTGTTGTTGGTTTACAAACAACGTTATCTCAATGGCAGCAATTAATGTTGGCAAGCCAAAATAAAGCGAAGCAATCTCAAGCGCAATCAACAAATGCTAATGAAGAAATGCAAGGTGTGATAAAGGTTATGAATAATCTTAACGACTTAACATCTCAAATAGCGACAGCAGCTGAAGAGCAAAGCGTGGTTGCTGAACAAATAAATCGGAGTGTGCATGTGATCAGAGATATTTCTTATCAAAATACTGAAATCGTATCTCAAGTTAATATATTAGGTGAACAAGTTACTTGTAGTGTGAGTGAATTACATAACCTATCGACAACATTTCGGTAAATAGATATGATTTATTATTTTAGCCATTTATATAAAAAGCAGTTAGGTTATGAGCGTTATATTTGTGCTTTATAAAGTATACCCAAACCACTCAAGATGCAGGATTCAGTTGGAATTAGAAGCACTTTAGGCAAGGCATTGATTGCAGAGAATGGTTATTCCTTTTCAAGATCAATAATGCAGCTAAAGCGCTTCTAAACCAAACCATAGGGGAGTTCTGAGCAAATTATGTTCGTTGTTGCCTGCATGGATGTAGGTACTAGAGCAATGCAGGAGCATATTGCCGGTCCATCATATTTTAAGGGAGTAACCATTAATACAAAGATGCGCCTAGAACATGATTTTATCAGCAGTCTTGAAACTCGCATATTGAAGTGGCTTGGGTATATCAACAAAGCTAATCAGCTGCTTTTAAACTATTGTTGTTATAAGACTAAAGTGAAGATGTCTTGTTGATGAAAGTACCTTTTAGGGTAAATAATGAATATTTGCATTTATTTACCATATCAGAGCCTTACGCCCTGATTTGTCAAAAATCATTTCAGAAAAATGCGTTGTATCGGGTAGAAAATGGTGAGATTTAAACTTACCAGATGTAGCAATGCAGTAATTAAAAAATATTAAAGGTTGGATTAAACACGGTCATACTTTGGCACAAGATAGGGGTTTAGCTAATAAAATTCGCCCTAGTTATCGTGCCTTGTTTCATGGTCCTCCAGAAACAGATAAAACCATGACAGCTTGTTTGTTAGGAGAATCAACTGGATCAGATTTTTACCAAGTTAATTTGTCTTTGATCATTTTTAAGTATGTTGGTGAGACGGAGAACAATGTCGAAAAAGTCTTTTCAATGGCAGAGCATAAATCGTGGATTTTATTTTTTGATGAAGCCGATGCGTTGTTTGGTAAACGTGCCCAAACCAAGAGTGAAAATGATCAATTTTCTAATCAAAACGTTGCCTATCCAATGTACTGATCTTTGATGCAACTTCTGATTTATTGGTTTTATATTTTATCATCCACTAAGTGAGGGTAATATGTTGGCACATATACCCATGCTACTTTATGAATAGATTTTTTTCATAGTGATATCACTTAAAAAGAGATTGACGCTCAAAGAATAATAAATGTGAATAATACTTATCCATATGCTTTCTCCTAGATTTAACTAGTAAAAGTATAGGTGGTGTACTTCTATTTTGAGTGTGGGCCTTTTCAAATCAAAGAGAAATTTATGCCTGATGTCTATTTTTAATTTTCTAAATGGATAGCCCTTTATTATATACAGTATAGCAACAATTTAAGGGACATAGCCATTTTAAAAACTTTTCATGATTTTGCCCTAGGCATTCATAACGCGGCTAATAGCGTTGTACAATTAATGTATGGTACCGCAGGTGATTCTCGCCCCACCGCCACCCAGAGGAGTTGGAGAATCTGAGTGATTATCACCACCTTCATGTAGCATTAAAGCGCGCCCCGGTAAATCGATCACCTTAAGGCGAGGAGCAAGTACAAATTGCCTGATTGAGCCTGATTTATCTGCATATACTGGTGGAAGGTCACCCAGATGGCCATCACCCCAAGGCATACCGTGTTTATTTGATTTTAATGGATCGTAATGACCGCCTGCCGCTAAACCAGGAATGATGTTACCTTTTTTTCGTTTAGCTTCGCAGCTGGCATACTGGTGCAGATGAAAACCATGCATACCTGGACTAACCCCATCTGATGAAATACTAAACACGAGCCCGTAAGGCGACTCTGATACAACAATATCACCTAATTGCTGGCCAATCCCTTGTTTATTAACAGCATGAATTTTAGTTGTAACACGCTTAGTATTAGCCGTGGCCGTACTGACTAATAAGGTGAATAAAATTACAAGAATATATTTCATATTAACGTCTCTCGTTTATTGTGTGTTTTCGTTTATATCATGCACTGGTCGGCATCACAGTTGATGTTATCAACGTTTTTATTAGCCGGTTGTTGCCAGGGCAATCGCATTAAAATATTTGTAGCACTTTAAGTAAGTAGTCATTATCCCAACCTGCCATTTGCCGCTTAATTTTGATTTAGCTTTATATGGTAATCAGTTGCTCAATGAGCAAAGTAAAACGCGCTTATTTAATCCCGAAAATTCATACAGCTGGCGTGTTGGCAAGGTACCCGTTACTAAAGAAAAAAATATAAACGTTCATATGTATGATGGTCAGTTTGATGGTTATAGCTCGATGATGACACGTTTTATAGGTGATAAGCATAGTATTATCATCTTAAGTAATGTGGGAATAAGCTATTTCTTAAAGCAACAACTTACTTTTGATATTGCTGATGTATTGTACAATGAACCACTCAAAAGCCGTGAAAATGATGTATCTCTGATTTTAATAAATAGCCTGATATCAGGAACTTTTGAGCAGACCCTGGCTGGTTTAGAAGCTAAGAAAGGTGAGTATAGTTTTAATGAGACAAGTTTATCTGTGCTGGCTTATCAAGTACTTTGGAGCGGCATTGGCAATGAATCTCTTCAATTATTTTCTTTTATTAGCAATACCTTTGGTGATTCCTTGAAAGCGAAAAGTAATCTTCAACTCGCATGTAATCACCGTATAACGAATGATTCATTAAATAAACAACACTTTTGTAAATAACCTTAATCAATATCTCTATTAATCTCAGAGCTTAACTGACACCGAGGTTAATAGAGGCTTAAGTTGATTTTAAAGTAGCTTCTTAGGAAGTTTTATCTTACTAAAAAAACTTGGTTCAAATGGATTATTCTCCCCTTCCACTAATAAGGATAATGTTACTTGAGATTGGTCTTCAATAATTTTTATTTGGGTATTTTCATTATCCGCTTGATAAAACTTGTAAACTAAACGCAGCCATGCCCAATCACTTTGATATTCTTTCGTCACTTTATTATTTTGTGTATCAGTAAAAATGGTTAAAAGTGGATTTTTAGCGGTAAAATCAGGCCAAATGTAATTTTCCCAAAGCTTTGGGCCATGCTCATAATTAAATAAAGTTCTTTGTGAGAATAGCTCAAAGTTTAATAAACTAGATGACATTGAGCTGGTCTTTAACTGAAAGGCGATAGCTGCTTGGTTGCCATTTTCTTGGTAAAGTGTATGTTGAATGACCTTTAGGTCGCTAAATTTTTCATTTATATTCGAAGAAATATTTAACTGACTATCGAGTGTAAAGCCATTTAAAGTTAAACCACTTTCTGTTTGAGTAAATTTATTTAAAATTAGATTATTAAACTCATCAAATGCGCCTTCAGGTTTAAAGTATTTATTAAACAGTTTAAAACTTACATTACTTTGACTACTTAAATTAAATGGGAACTTATTAGCAAACTGTAAGCTAAATGGACCTTTAATTTTCGTTTGCCAAATTTGATTAACGTGCCCAGCAACAGATGTATTTACTTCTTGGTTTATAGTGTTAATTATGTCAGAAATATGTAAATTAATTTTAGGAACAGATAACTGCATTTGTGCTAATCGATATAAGCTTTGATCTTTATTATTTGAAGTCAGTTGATTAAATAAATAAGAACCGATATCTTTATTATCTTGAATATCTTTATACCAAGAAGCAACTTCAGTGATGTTATCGTGTAAATGGACTAACTCACTTAATCCTTTATCATCTTTTTTGACAAATCTATGGTAAACAGCAAACTCAGTTTTTATATTGTTTGCCATAATAGTTTGTTCATTAGTAGGAGCTAATAATACTGTAACGGCTTCTTTTTCGGATTTATCTTCTTTTTTAGTAAAAATTTGAGGGGAAGTGTAATAGCTTAAGGTTTCATATAAGCGATTTTGCGGTGCATTCGTTTTAGATGACATTAAAGATAATGCATGTATTAAGTTTTCATTTGAAATTGGTTTGAGTGTAATCTTATCCATAAAACCCACCCAGTATCGCACATACTCTCTTTGGTAATATCTTTGTAAACTTTTAGCGATATTATCAATTTCAAAATCATTTAATGAATGGCCCAACAATGATTTGTTATTATCAATAACACTTTTCATTAAGTCAGAGTTGGCAGATAAATTCATGCCAGCAAAGCCTAGAGGAGTAAAAATAACCGGCACAAATTGATTGGGTGCATTATTTTTAAACTCATACAAACTAGAGAAGTTATTGCCCAGCTCACTGCTAATATCTACCATAGATGAAAACTCAGATAAATCATTTATATATTCAAACAATACTTTAGTAGTATTTATTTTATTGATACTGGCTTTAGATTGACTGATCAGTGCTCGGTTCAAGTTAACTTTAGGTACGCCAAGTTCGTGTAAATCATCCATTAAAACTATCAAGTTTTTTAAAGAATTTTCTTCTGAGTGTCCTTCTTTAATAAAGGATTGAGTATAATAATACTTTAAATGCTCCCATGATTTCTTATCATGAAGTTGTAGTTCTTCATTTAAGTTTAATAATTTCGCTGTTTTTAGGCTGTCGCCTAATGTTTCATAGACAAACAGTTCATCCTCTAAATAATGTATTAAAGAAGGGAGTAAAATGTCTTTAAGTTCATTGTGATAAGCGTCTTTCACCGACTGTGATAGCTGCGGATTTGGGATCAGATCAGAAATATAAAAAGGAGTAGGCTTATTGTATGCTAAGTAGATATTGCGGATCATCTGTAAGTTATTTACATTTATAGCCAGTTCTTCAATATCGTATGGCGACTTTCTAACGACATTTTTATATCGTTTTAGCTGTTGTATTGCTTTTTCATTTAATGGTTGGTAATAATCAAAGTTGACTTTTAAAAGTGCTATGGCTGATATAATGATAGCTAAAATAGTGAAGCTATAACTGATTTGAAAACCCCAAAAAAGACGCTTACTATTAATATTAATGCTTGCTAAGCCTGCTTCAGGGCGGATCAACTTATCAAATAAGTGGTTGATAAAAATACTATGTGGTAATTTTATATTATCACTTTGCAGCATTTCATTAAAACCTAGCTGATAGGCGACTTGTTTGGTTAATGGATCTGTTGCTTGAGACACTTGTTGTGTATTGGTAAAAAAGAAGCCTCTAAACTCATAGCTTTTAGCATTACTTTTTACTACAAAAAGTTGTTCTAAAAAATAGCCAATATCAGGTTGGATTTGCTTCAACTGCACCGGCGCAGCTACAACGGAACGTCTAAACTGCTCACTTAGTTGGCTATCTAATGCTGTTAAAACCGTTTGCCCCATTCGTTTACAAATACTGTCATAGGCTTTTTCAAACCAGTTCACAGAGAACTTACCTAAATTAGCATTTTTTACATTTAATGCGCCAAAACTACCATTTAGTTGCTCTTCATCTAAAGATGCAAAAAATTGACAAAAATCGGACAAACCGGCCATTTGATTAAATAAAACATAAATAGGTAGTTTTTGACCACATAAGCTTTGTGTTTCATCAATAACTAAGCGTAAATCACTGGTGATTTGTTGTGCGTTATTTTTATTGTTACTGATTAAATTGTCTACTGATTGGCTTACCATAATGCCATTTAAGGTTTGACGAGATCGAAATTTTTTTGTTTGTTTTAATAGCAGCTTTAGGCAATTTAATGAACGTCTGTCTTGATCTGATATTTCAACAGTTAATACTACAGCATCATTTTTCAACCAAATTTTAATGGGTAATTGTTTACTAATGGCTACGTTTGTATTATTCCTAAAGCCCATTTGTGTTAAAACGGCATCATCACTTTTGAGGTTATTTGTGACAAATAAATACCAAGGTAAATGGTATTTTCTTTTGTTCATTCCTCTGTCTTTAAGCCCTGTCATAAATAGCGAAAACATGGTTTTAACTAGTTTTCCGTCTTGCTTTTCTAAATTTTTCTGCTGCTTTATAGTGGTGCTATCACGGTTTAAAAACCATAAAATACTGCCCGAGATTAAAATTAAAATAGCTGTTGAAGCGAATATCCAACCAAGGTTAGAAGTAAACCACCAAGCCAGAGACACCCCTGTGAATAAAGAAAGTAAAATACCACCGATAAGGTGTTTTTTTGTAAGCGTAAAAGTCATCATTTTTGGTTACCATTATCTGAAACCTCAACTCTGATAGTTGATATTTGGTAATTATCCTTAAAGTATTTTTGCTGCGCTTTAGCATTGCTTAATGTTTGTGCTGTGCTATAAACAATGAAATATGAGCCAATAGGCATGATTGAGAGTGAATAATTGCTTCCGACCAATTTAATGAGATATTTGTTAGCATTGGCTTGTGATGAAAAAGAAGCGAGTTGCACTCTAAATTTATCAGACTGACTTTGTTTGATATCAGTTAAATCTAGAGCATTATATTTATGAGCAGTTTTAATGTTTGAAATAGCGAGTGATTCTTCATGTTGGGTTAAGTTTTTAACTGCGTGAATGTCTTCATCGGTACTAATATAAATGATCTCTTTGGCTTGTGTATTTAAAATGTGGTTTTCGGTCACTTTTTGTAATTCATTAAACTCTTTTGAGCGTAGATCGTAGGTTTCTTTAAACCAATAATCTAAAAAGGTAAAAACTAAGGTTAAAGTGAATAATATAACAACAGTAAATGAAAAATATCGAGCGCCATTTTTTAAAAAGAGAGACTTTGTAATGGGCGCATCTTTTATTAATATACCTATATCCAGCTCTTGATTATCGATAGATTGATGAATTTGTTTGGTAATAACACCTAATTGCTCAGATTGCCTAGAGCGGTATCTGCCTTTAAAACCCATTTGTAAAAATACATAACTCAATTCAAGGATATTTTTCATTTTTATCGATTGTTTCAATGCTTTATCTGTAATGGTGAAAAATAGGTCCCCACCATTTTTCAACCCAAAGAGTTCACTTAATAAAGTGTTATTTTCCCAACCTGCATCAGCGCCCCAGGCACCATGAATGATAAATTCATCTAATACAATACAATGTAAACAACACAGTTTATCTATTACAGCTGACGGGTAATCAAGGTTTTTACCTTGCTCACTCAAATCAACAATATGCTGTTTTAATAAGCTTTTAAATAGCGATAAATTCTCCGGTTTAGGTAAGCGAGATAAAGTTAAAATGATAGATAAAAGCGGTACACTTAAGTTATAGAGTACATTATTATTATAATTAAACAATAACGTCTCTTTTTGTACTTTATCGCTAAAGTTTATGGGAATTGTTGGGTAATCTATATCAGGCATATTTTTCTACTTTAACCTAATGACAATGCAAATAAGGTCACTTTTAAATCAGGTATGCGATTATCAATATGCATATTCAGTGTTTCGCCTTTTTTGAGCATATCTTGCCATAAATTATTTTGGGTATTCACTTCAAAATAGGTTGCGGTTGATTTTGGTTTTAGTTCGTTGGGGGCAACCATAAGGTGCATCAACTCAATCCCTGACATAGCGTTCCTAACTAACTCAACAATATTGCTATTACCCGCTAAGGTTGCGGCCTGTGGCATATTTTTCGCTATTTCATCATTCGAAAGAGATGATTCTATACTCATTACAAAACGACGGTTACCCATGTTATCTGGTTCATTGATTATAGTACGTAATAACCTGCGCTTTTCAAATAATTGATCGTCCCATTTAAATTCAATAACTGAATCTTGCTGTACCATGCTTAACTGACTACGTAATTTCATAAATATAGGACTAAATACACTATATAAGTCATCATAGTTAAGAACTGGGAATGAATGTGGTAGTTCAGGTGTTAGTCCTGAAAGTTCAGCTGACATAGTTGTAAGATCGCGATAAAGTTGATGGGTAGTATATTGCGTATCTTGCTCAACCCAATCGCTCCAAGGTAGCCATCTATTTAATGTTTGCAGCCATAAGAAGTCTTTATATAAAGTTTGCTCGCTTTTACTTTCTTGGCCAACAGCAATGCGCTTATGAACTTCTTTTGCTCTGATCTGCAACAGGCTTTGTAACATTTTGATTTTATCAAACAAATAAATAGATGCTTGAAAATGAATACAAGCGGGAATAAAACTACTATCAAATACTACTTCACCAGTTTCGCGGGTTTCTAATATGCGTGCAATAGGAAACGATACATAGCCTGCCATATCGGTTTTACCAATAGATAAACATACGTTATCTTTGGCAACTTCTAATTCTACAGAGTCACTTTGTGCTGAAGTATTGTTATAACTTGTTATGGTTTGACATAAATATCGCGTTACTTCAGTACTTGTCTCACCGTATGCCAGTGCACCTTTTAATGCTAATGGTATTGAGATATATACCGTCTTTTTTACGGCGTCTTCTGGTACATCAATAACGATTTCCTCATCAAGTAAAAAGTAATGTCCATCAGGAAATAAGCCATTACAAAAGGTAACGGCTATTTTGCCAGTTTTAAGTAAATCTGTATTTACTGTGATATCACTTAAACCATAATGACCAGAATAACCAATAGTACCTGCATAATTTTGCATATAGGATTTAATATGTAATGTTTGTTGCTGAAAGTGCTGTGGGCAAATAAAACTCCCTTCTTTCCATACAACTTGTTTAACTAGATCCAAGTTTAATCTCCTAAATTTGTTACCACGACCAAAAGCTTTCTTGTTCAATTGATTGTATATTTACGGTTAATGAGTCGATAGAGATAGTGATGTTTTTTATATCATCTAAATTAGATACATCTAACCAAGCTCTGGTTTTTGCTTGTGAGTAATTTGAAAATTGTACAAAAACAGCCAAATATTTGGTACCTGAAAGTAACTCTATATTTAATTTCCTTTTTTCTTTAGGTATCAAACTTGTGAGCGTTTTCTTTTTTATTAAGCTATCGGCTAACACTCTTGTATCTTGTTGATATAAATCAAGTGCTTGAGCTGACTTGAAAGTATCAATTGAATTTAATTGATATAACTTTATTACAACAGGGTTTGCAGTACTCAATTTTGATGGGTTTGCATGTTCCCCTGCACTTAATATAGTCGAAATATAGATAGGTTCAGGCTCATCTAAACCAGAAAAAACACTACAACCAGTTATAAAAAATACACTGCAGCATAATACAGTGGTAAAAAAGAACTTAATCATATCAATCCTTACTCTGCATATTTTCAAGTAATAATGCCTTAAAAAGTCGGTGGTATTCACCTTTATCTAATCGTCTATTAAATGATTTACGATATAATCGCCAATATTGTTTTTCTTTAGAGGCAAATAACGGCGTACCAAAATCACTAAAAATATCTTCAAGGTGCGCTGGTGAAAACTCTTCGATAAAAGTAGTTAAAGTTTTATCTAATGCCTTAAATAATTTAGATTGTTGTTCACTGGCACTCACTATTTGTGTATCTAATAGTCTAACCAAATGATCTATCTGGTTATTGTTTACGGAATTATTACTTACAGTACTGTTAACTGAATTATTAGTTACTGTATTACTGTGTTCTTTTTTTTCATTTTGCTTTTGAATACTATGATTCTCAAAAATGGCACTATTGTCTTCTTCGAACTCAGGTGTTATTTTTGTGAATTGTCCCGATTCTTGTTCACTGCTTATTTTAGCTGTGGCGGGTATTTCAGATTTTAAGCTGATCTCTTCATCTTTAAATGGGTCTTCATCAAAAGGATCATCAACAAATACACCATTATTCATAAAATGAGGTAGCTGATCTTCTTCGTGAGGCATTTGTGCTCCTTGGTTGATATGAAGCTCACTGGTTTTCATTTTTATATTTTCATCAAAGTCATCATTATTCAACCCTGCTAATGAAAAATGAACATCTTTCATTTTAGTGTTTATATTTGTATCACTGTCTTCTTCAGCTTCAATGTTTCTAACTAGGCTAACTAACATCGTGTAATCAGCAACTTCTATTATAGAACCATCTTCAATAGGAAAAAGTCTGCCGGGCGCAAGAGATGAACCATTTATTGTAATTTTGTGGTTATTTAAAACTTCTATCATCATGTTACTTTTATCAGCAACAAAGCGTCCGTGTGTTGCTGCTACTTGACCACTTCTATCCGGTAACTCAATAATACAGTCAAATGAAGATCCAAAAGTACCGCCTTGCTTTGGTAAAGAAAACACTCGGTTTGTTACATGCTCATTTTGTGGTATTTCGGTTAATTGTATCGTTATTGCCATATTTTTTATCAATATTACCTTATTGCAAACAATCTGTAATCGCTCGATTAAATTCATTTAAAAAATTTGGATAGTTATTTATGAAATCTTTATTAAAATAAACACCTAAAGGTTTTGTTGCCACTTCTTTACTTCTCAATCCGCTTGCTAACATCCCTTTCTTTTTCAGCGCAACTTGCATGGCAAGCTCATCAACTAAAACAGCATCAACCTCGTTATGCATTAACATGTCTAATAATGTTTTAATATTTCTCGGCTTTTTTACAACCTCATATTCCGAATTATGTAAATGAAACCATTTATTTGTGCCAAATTTGGCACTGACTTTCCATTGTTTTTTATTACTTTCATTCAAAGTGGTATCGGATAGTGAATTGGAAAAATACCAATACCAGTGATGATTAATGATAGGTTTAGAGAAAACCGCATACTTATCTCTTAAAGATGTTTTCTCTGCGACAAAAAAACCGTGTTGTTCATTATCTTGTACTTTGAGCTGTGCGTTTTCCCAGCTTGTCATTGTTAACTGATAGGGTTGCTCTAGTTGTCTCAATGCACATTTAACCCGAGTAACAGTAAGGCCAGCGATGGTATCAGATGAGTAAGTTTGATACGGCGGCCATTCCTGAGTTGTTAATAATAATCTTTTTGGACCGATACTTGCCATAGACAAGTGTGATATCAGGCATAAAATTAACACCAGAGATTTAATTAAATATTGAGACACAACGACTCCTAAGATTCTATGATGACTTCAAAATCATCTTTATCTGCGCATTTTACCGTCACTTTATTAATCTCTTTGCCTTCACTTAATAAAGTGATGCATTGTTCTGCCAGTCTTGGCATCAAAGAGCGATTAATTATTTGTTCTATACCGCGAGCACCCGTTGTTGGGTCTGTGTTTTTAGTTACCACATATTGCACAAAGGTATCATCATAAGTAAAGCAGGCTTTATATTGCTCAACCAGTTTCTTACGAATACGGTTAAGGGCAATATCACAAATTTTACCTAGTTCTTCATCGTTTAACGGGTAATAAGGTACAACTGTGGCACGACCTAAAAATGCTGGTTTGAAATATTGCTGAAGTGCAGGGCGTATTTCTTCTACAAGTTCTTCGTTTGGTAAGCGCTCTTCATGAATGTCACAGACATCACATATAGCTTGATCGGCTGCATTTGAAGTCATAATGATAATGGTATTTCTAAAATCAATATGACGCCCTTCGCTGTCTGCGATAGATCCTTTATCAAATATTTGATAGAACAAGTCATGTACACCTGGATGTGCTTTTTCCATCTCATCTAATAAAATCACCGAGTATGGATTACGACGTACAGCTTCAGTTAAAACACCACCTTTACCAAAACCAACATAACCTGCTGGTGCACCTAATAACATTGAAATCTTATGCTCTTCTTTAAACTCAGTCATATTGATAACAGTCATATCATTACTGCCACCATATAATAAATCAGTTAAAGCGATAGCAGTTTCTGTTTTACCCACGCCGCTTGGACCACACATTAAAAATACGCCAATAGGCTTTCTACTATCGTTTAATCCTGCACGAGATATACGAATGCTTTTTGCTAGTTCACTAATTGCGGTACTTTGACCAATGACGCGTTTATGTAGGTTTTCTTCAATAGATAATAGCTTTTTAACTTCATCACTGAGCATATTACCAATTGGAATACCTGTCCACGATGCAATTACTTGGGCGATTGTAATATCATCAACCATGGCATTTACTAATGGTTCACCTGCTTGTAAGGTTTCAAGTTCAGCGAGTTTGGTATTAAGCGCTTTATGGCTTTCATCATCGATTATATCATTTGCTAAGTTGTCAGTTACTGTTGATTGTAACGCAATCACACTTTGTACTAAGGCTAATTCATTTTGCCAGCGTGTATTTAAATTAACTAGTTGAGACTCTGATTCAGTTATTTTTTGCTCTAACTCTGCTATTTCAAAAGAAATATTATCAAATATTGATGATTCTCTTTGCATCACTTCAAGTTCATTACGTGAATATAATAGAGTTTGCTCTAAACTTTCGATAGATTCAGGTTTTGCACCTTGAGTTAATGCGATTCGCGCACAGCTGGTGTCTAATAAGCTAATTGCTTTGTCGGGTAACATGCGAGCAGGTAAATATCTAATAGATAAATTTACTGCTGCTTCTACTGCTGATTCACGAATATATACACTATGATGTTTTTGCAGCGACTCGGCTACGCCACGTAACATTTGCAATGCATCCGTCGCATTAGGTTCTTCAATTTTCACAACTTGAAAACGACGGGTTAAAGCGGGGTCTTTTTCAAAATATTTTTTGTATTCATCCCAAGTTGTTGCGGCTAATGTTCTAAACTCACCTCTTGCAAGAGCTGGCTTTAATAAATTAGCTGCATCATTTTGTCCTTCAGCACCACCTGCACCAATTAAAGTATGAGCTTCATCAATAAATACCACGATTGGTTTTTCAGATGTTTTAACTTCATTGATCACATCTTTTAGCCTGTTCTCAAATTCACCTTTTACACTTGCTCCAGCTTGAAGTAACCCTAAATCTAGGCTATGGATTTCAACATCTTTTATTGCACCTGGCACTTCACCTTGAGCTATTTTTATTGCTAAACCTTCTACAACTGCGGTTTTACCTACACCTGGTTCACCCACAAAAATTGGATTGTTTTGCCTTTTCCGGCACAAAATATCAATAGCTGTTCTTACTTCTTTATTTCGACCTAGAACATTATCTAATTGACCATCTCTGGCTGCTTGCGTTAAGTTGGTGGTATATTTCTCTAGTGCATCACCTGAACTCACACCTGTCGTACTTGCTCCAGTAGATTTAGTGCCAATATGAGTTACTTTTAATTTTGAAATTTGATTACGTAGCGCGGATTCTGAGAAATTTTCGAAGCACTTTAACGATAAGGCTCTGGTACCTAAGTCACCGACTTGTTGAGTCGCTAATATGATGTGTAATGTGGTTAATTGATTATGAGAAAAATCGACCGTTGCACATAACCAAGCTGATTTAATAAGTTCAGTTAAATTACCACTTAAACTGGGTTGTCCTTCAAAGCCTTTGCTTAATTTTGTTAGTTTACTCGAAAGCTCATTGATTACTTTTTCAGGTTCAATCTTTTGAGTTGTAAAAAATTGACTAACTTCAGGGTCTGGTTTATAAATTAATTGCATTAACCAATGTTCAAGTTCAATTGCAGGACAATGAGTGTTCATCGCATCGCCAGCAGCTAATTCCAAAGCACGTTTTGCTTTTGTGTCTAGTTTTGCAATTAAATTAGGTAAATTTACTTGTGTCATAGTATCAATCCTTTACTAGGTGGATTAGGTAAACTACAGGTTTATCCTGTTGTGTGCTTTTTATATGAAAACCTCGGCCTAAACAAAGCGTTTCATTTTGTTTTGCTGATAGTTTAGTTCTTTCAAACCAGATATCCGGTGCTTTTAAAAAAATTCCAATTTCAGTTTTATCTCGTAAATAATAACGCGTGATATCTGCGAGCTCTTTATACCAAGAGTCATCACTGGTAAGTTTCTTTAGTTCTTCTTGGTCTTTAGCTTCCACTGTAATGTTAATTTTTTGTTTCGACAACCAACACCTTTGCCCTAATAAGAAACCTTGACCTAATTGGTTATTTTGACCGCAAGTAGATTCATTATCAGTGTTTCTTTTTGGGCCCAATCGGGTCAAACTTTCTTGTGTAAGTTGATGCTTACTTAAAAAAGTGCAATAAGTAGTTATTTTTACAGAAAAATAATCAGAGAGGATTTGCTGTAAGTTTTTTTGTGAGCGATTTGGCAGACCTAACATTAAGCTATAACCTAGCCAGTTTTTTGTTTTTGGGCTGTTGGGCAGACCCGTGAGTTGTGCTATGCAATTGGTCAGTTGAGATACTGAACTATGTGATCGTCGACCACTTTTAAAGTAGCGATCAACTTCATCGGTTAGTAATAAGTGTGTTTTTTCTTGTGTTCGTGCACATAATTTAAAATATCTATCATTAAAAATATTTAAAAAATCAAATAAAGCATAGTCTTCACCATGAAAAGCTTGTAATAGCGCTTCATAAATATATACAGGAACAACGGTATAACCAGAGGTTAAAGATGTTTTGCTACTTGAAATAATCGCTTTTTTACCAATAAATTTGAACTCACTGATCTCTGAGTTCAAATTATCAGGCATAGGATCTGCTTCGATAATTAATTCAAATGGATTTGTCGATTGTGCAAGGTGGCGGTTGATAATTCGGATCAGCTGTACTAATTCGAATTTATCAGGCTGTGCCTGGGCTTGTTGAATTAAAGACATTGCTGCGCACCGTGAACTTTATCAAAGCTGATATATTCTTTACCTTTATCTGTTGAGAGTGTTACTTCTAATTGTACGAAGCGATCAAAGCTGCAAAAACCTGCAAAAAACTCATTTAACAAATGAATAAATAACCAAATATTCATCGAGTTCTTTTTATCAAATACCGACATTTCAATACTGATCAAGGTACCAGATGTAAATATGTTCACGCCATCAATATACATACGTGCAACTCTTTGTTGATAATTTACTTTTTCAATTGCAGATGTTAAAACTTGTTGCTGTGAAGAACGGCTAAATACAGATAATAAATTACGAAGTTTCTCTGTAGGCTGATCCACATTTGTTAGTGCACTGAAATTAGTACTTAGTAACTCAATTAACTTCCAATGTAGCTGCTGAGATTCGTTAGGATAATAAGGTACTGTAGGCACATTATGCGTGATTAATTCGCCTGGTAATTCTATTGAACCTGAAAATTTTAAAGTACTGCCAGTATTAATAGTACAGGGGCTACGACCATTGCAACATATCAATTGCGTTGTCAATAAATGATCTTTCGCATTATTAACTTCATGTTTTGAATTTGGATCAAAACTAACTGCTAAATGATGTTGAAATTTTTTATCTCGATTAATATGCGTTTCACTAAACCATAATAAACCATTATTTTTATCAAAATAGCGTTTCGCAAATAACGGTTGTAATAAATATTCACCATCAGGTTTTACTTCTTTAACACTCTCAACACTGATGATTTCAATTTCAGATGTCTGATTTGAAGCATCAGCATTAAGGGGGACAGATAATTGCTGATGATTATAATAAATAGGTTCAGCACGACTGTTGAATTGATTGATCACCAGAGTTGTATTTAGCTGAAATACACTGGTATCAAATAAGCCTATAAATTCAGAAGGGATATCTTCAACAAAAAAGCTTATTATAAGTTCGTTACCTTTAAGTTTTTTGATTGCATCTTGTAGCCCTTCAAGCTGAAAGTATTTTCTTTTCTCAGAGTAATTAAAATACTCCAGCATCATTTGATAAGCTGAGAACTGACTGCCTTTTTTATCTAAAACATTAAAGTCACTTTCAATACATCTAGGTTTAAATTGCTTTTTATCTAATATTGTTAGGTGTTCAAAGTTAGCATCAGATAATGTAATGAATTTAAGCTGTGATAATAATAAAGCAATTAATCCAGCAGAGCCTTGGCCAAACCCATGCAAATATAATCCCAATACCTCTGGAATACTTTGTGCAATTAATGCCTCAGAATCATTCGTATTTATATGTAATTGAATAACTGAATTAGCATCATGCTTTATTGGTAAATCAAAAGGGAAGGGTGCATATCTTGCAGAAACTGCATTTAAAGTAATTGGAGAAAAAACGCTATTATTACAAAATTTAAATTGGCATAACTGGCCTGAGTCATTTTTTGTTTTTAATACTTCGCCTCTGGCTATTTTTATTTCTTCAACAAAAGTGTCTGTATCAGGTTTAAGCTTTACACTCATAACTGACGGTAAAAGTTGGTTAAATGAAGGGTACAATACCGAGCATAGCGCATTAGATATATGCGGTAATTGCTGATCTAACTTCATTTCGTTTTTAGCACAAAGCAAGGCAACTGACTCAAGTAAACGCGTTATATTGGGGTCTTCATAACGTTTATCATTGAGATGCATAGTGTTTGCCACACCTGCATGTTTCGTTTTGAATTCACTGGCTGAACGTCTAATTAACGATAGTTCTCTTTCGAAATAACGATTTAATAAGTCAGACAATTTCATTCTCCATTGTTAAACTAAAATCACTGATATTAAGTTTGCTATTTAATTGAAATTCATAACCATCAACTAAGTCACCTGAAATGATAAAGTTGATTGAATTTGATTTATCTTCATTAACTAAAATGCTGATATCAACATTGTCTATTCGGTACTCAAAGTCATTGATCAGGCTTTTGATCCTTGAAGTGAAAATATTTTTTCCTAATTGATAATTTAAACTTTGAATGTCCTCTACGCCATAGGCATAAATTGATCTTTTACATTCAGTTAATCCTGAATCTAAAACAATTAATGGTGCTTCACTTTCAAGCAATTGCTTTAAATTATATTTTACCGATGTCAATAAGTGAGATTCATCATTTGTTATCAGTTTTTTTAAAAATGAGCGGATAAAAACCATTATTATCCCTCAGTTAAATCGGTAGTTAGTAGAATTTGCCCAGCAAACATATCAAATTGATATTGCGGTTGAAGCGATATTTCACAAAAATACTCACCTGTGCTATTGGGTATTTCTTTTACTGATATTTTTGCGCTCCTAAGTGGATATTTAGCTAAAGTTTCATCGTTAGCTGAAGAGACGTTAGAAACGTATTTACTTAACCATTTTGATAAGTGTTGCTCACATTCGTTTGCAGAAAAAAAACTACCTAGTAACTCTCTTATTTGTACTTTTAAATAATGGGCTACGCGACAACAGATTAGTGTTGTTTGAATAAGCGATAAAACTTTATCATCTTGATGATTTTGACCTGCCCATACAGAGTGATTATCCATAAAATAATATTTAGTGGTTAATGGACTATGCGCTAATGGGATAAAACCTTGTTTTGCGTAAAACTTACCTATACTGCCAAATATCCTCACTTTAGGGCTAGGTTGATACCATAAATGGTTTTTACAGGTATCGGGTAAGTTGAGTACTGCGCCTTGTAATCTATCATTCCATCGTGATTTCATAAAACCAAACCAGCTAATGCGATTAAATTCTCTGATTATAGTTGATGCAAAAGCAAAATGAGCACTACCGTATAAACCTTGGTGTTTCTTTAATGATTTTTCGTTTAATACAAAACCGCAAGAGTGGTTTTTATATTGTTCTCTGAGTTTTAATTTAGGTAAGGTTAAACCGATAAACCGACTAGAAGCGACATTCCTTAACTTTTGCCAGCTGGAATAATCAGGGCCTTCAATGATTTTTTTAACACGCTTAATATCGCTGAACCAGCTCCCATCAGATTCTCCAAAAAAAAATTCATCGGGAGACATTATAAAAGGGCATAAACAATATTGCCCTAAGGCACCGAGTAACTCTAAAGTATAAATATCATCATATTCGCTAAAATCGTTGAGTTCAGCTGATACATTATGATCAACTAAAACCAAGCCAAAAGGTTCGCCACCTAAGGTATTAAGTTCATTATTTCCGATTTTATTATAAAGCTGACAGCGCTTTAACTCGCTAGATAAATTGACATCATTTGAAACAGTTTGCCAATCATAATCTAAGCATTTTATTTTGATTCTTTGCTTATTGAATGGGACTGAAACTAAATTATTGAGTCCTCGCCATCGTGCTTCTAATTCTTCAAAGCGTGGCTGTTGTAATATAAGTGACATTTGATCACTTAAAGATTTATCTATACTGGCGATAAGTTGTACAATTAAAGCTTTAAATTGGTCGGCCGTTTTTAATTGATCAGAATACTCCTGAGCAATGATCTTAATTGCTTTTTTTAAAAAAAATTCGTCATCACTTTTGATTGATAAAAGTGCGTGTAAAGCATCAGTATTATTCATTCATCACATTATTTTTGTATATACCCGTAGTCTTCCAAAATGCGGGTTCAGAGTTTGAGGGAAAAATCAGATCAAGGCATCACTTACAGCCAATGGTATTCCCTTAGCAAAAGTGACAACACTGAGCTGTTTTTCTTCTCAAACTCCCAGAGAGCAAGCTAAATCTAAGTCATCTTCGTTGTTGTGAAAGCTTAAAGGGGAATAACCACTTCTTCACTTTCACGCCTAGAATTTAACTTGGATTTGACTTGCTAAAATCCCGTATTATGAATGGTTACGGGTATAAGCACTCATAAAGTGAGTGCCTTTGCAGGTATTAACCTGGTATTTTTGCAACCATACGTACTGAAGTTGTTAAAGACTCCATTTGTAACCATGGTTTTAAGTGTGCAATTGCTGAATATGAACCAGGCTTACCTGGTTGCTCAACAACTTGAATCGACGATTCAGCTAATGGTGTTTTAGCTCGTTGCTCATTACCGATTGCCCCTGGATTAGTAAATTGGCTGATCCAAGTATTTAGGTCACGCGCAACATCAGTGGCTTCAAGGTTAGAACCTAATTTATCGCGGCCCATTATTTTTAGGTAATGTGCAATACGACTGCTTGCCATAATGAAAGGTAAACGCGCAGAAATAGCTGCATTTGCCGTTGCATCTGGATCAACATAAGTTTTAGGTTTTTGCGTTGTTTGACCACCGATGAATACCGCGTAATCAGAGTTTTTATAGTGAACTAATGGCAAGAAACCAAGATCACTTAATTCTTTCTCACGCTCATCAGTTAAGTTAACTTCAGTAGGACATTGCTGTTGAATATCACCTGCATCTGATTTAAAAGTAAGGTTTGGTAATGCTTCAACTTTACCGCCATTTTCTAAACCACGGATAGAAGTACACCAACCACTTGCAGTATAAGCTTGCGTCATCTTCAAACCCATATCATATGCTGCATTTGACCAAACGATTTGCTCATTACCAGTTGGTCTTGGATTACCTTCAGCATCAAGTGCTAATTCTTCGTAATCGAATGATTTAGTTGTTGCCCCTTTTTTACCGTAAGGTAGGCGAGCAATTGTTTGTGGCAGCGTTAGCGTAACGTAACGAGCATCATCGCTTTCACGGAATGAATTCCAAGACGCATATGCTGGAGAGTCAAATGCTGGTGCAACGGGCTTTCCTTCGTTAAATACTTCATAGTTGTCTAATTCAAACATATTTGCAGAAGCTGCTGCTATAAATGGTGCGTGACATGCTGCTGCAGTCTCACCCATGTAACGTAATAAAGATACGCTTTCATCGCTTGCATCAAATTGGTAATCACCTAATAATAAACCGTAAGGTTCGCCACCGGCTGTACCGTATTCTGATTGATATAGCGTATTGAATAATGGGCTACGATCAATCGCAGGGGCATCTTCAAATTGCTCTAAAATATCGTCTCGATTAAAATCAGCAATTTTGATCTTTAAGTCTGTCCCCACTTCACTTTCACGAACAAGTTTATTAAGACCACGCCATGAACCTTCAAGTTTTTTAAACTTATCTTGTTGCATTACTGCTGATAATTGCTTAGATAGTTTTTCATCAATTGAAGAAATTGCATTTTCAATTGTTTTAGTGAGGTTTTTATCCCAACTAATTGTGCCAGCAGTTGCTTGTTCCATTAAAACAGAAACAAGTTCTTTTGTTGCATCCGGTGCCGTTTGTGTTGTTGCAGCTATTGCTCTGTCAAGAAAACTAACTTCTTGTGCTTCGCCTTGTGCTGCTGCACCTTGCTCTTGTTCAGTACTCATTAAGACTCTCCCTCAGAACTTAAACCTAGCTCATCAGAAAGTGCCTTAATTGTATCTGCACTCGTGAGTACTTCTTTGAGTAATTTTTCAAGATCACGAGATCTATCAGCTTTACTTAAAAGTATTTTTAGCTGGTTACGTGTTTCAACTAATTGCTTTAATGCATCGACTTTGTCAACAATTGCTTCTGGAGTGAAGTCTTTCATTGCATCAAAAGTTAAGTTAGCCTCGATTTGACTATTATCATCTACCAGAACGTTATCAACCTTCATTTTAAGTTCTGGTCCAACACGTTTCATTACTGTATCGAAGTTATCTTTATCAATTTGAAAGAACTCACGATCAGCAACATCTGGTTTATTATCATTATCAGCTGAAAAATCACCTAATACACCAACAACAAAAGGAAGTTCTTTTGTTTCTAATGCACCATTTGTTTCAACATCGTATGTGATGCTAACGCGGTTTTTACTGACGCGTTTATGTTGAGAATTTAATGCCATTTTAATTATCCTAAATTCTTATTAATTACTTAAGATCAGCTTGTGAAGTAATTTCTGCTGAAGTTGTATCGAAGGTAACTTCTGCTGACTTTTCTATTTTACCGCCTTCAGCTTCTACGAAATAAGTTTGTGAATGCGTTGTATATGTCATCGCAAAATTTTCACCTGGTTGGCTGCCATCGCTACCTGAAACGCTGTAACTTGAAATACGTGCATTCTCTAATGTAACAATTAAATATGGAACTAGGCCTTTACCTGCACGGTTTGGTTTAGTGAAAACGATTTCAACTTTTTTACCAGCTTCACCTGGTGCGTATAAGAATGTTGTAATATATGGGCTTGCACCATCTAATTGCTTCGAACAGTTTATTTCACCTAACGCGACCATACCGCCATCATTATTATCTGCGTTACCAATATCTACTGATACGTTACGCATTGCGCTCCACGACATAGAATCAAGCGCAAAAAAGCCTTTTTTTCCACCGATGTCAGTTACTGTCGCTGAACCTTTGATTGTGTCGTTTCCGTCAATTCTCATGTAAATAGAAGCCATAATCTTTCTCCAAATATAAAAGTTAAAAATCTACAGCCAGTTTACCAACTGAAATCAGAATCTGTAGATGTGTTTGATGTTTCTTTAGTACTAGGTGTTATATTCTCACTGCTGTTTTGAACTAGGGAAGTTGCTACAACAGTTGTTGATTCTTTAATTTGTTTTTGTGCTACTTCCTGAAATATTTCCGGTTCTGGTTTATATGCGCTGATATCTGCTTTTTCACTGTCGATACCTGTTACTAAGTTAATTTGCTCTAAAATTTTGTCATTGCCAGAGACTAATTCTTGCATTAGTTCAGGTAAGGACATGTATCCCCAACGTATTGCTTTTTCTAATAAAAAAGATATAGGACTATGCGGTTCTGTTTTTGCAAAATAATCAGCTATTTTTCTTAACTCTTGAAATGCGAGATCTCTATTTGCTAGCTGACTTGATACATTTGTTACTTGAATCGAATTCTGTTGTGCTGTTGTATTGAATGAAGTAGTAGTTGCTGCACTTGGTTCTGACGACTGCTTTGTTTCTTCAACAGTTTTGACACTAGATTCTTCTACCGTTTTGTCTAAAGGCCAAACCGAATAGCTTTCCAAAACTAAATATTTGATTGCTTGCAAACAGTCATTTAAATTTTCTTTAATAAATTGCGCACTGATCGCAGTAATAGAAAGCTTAGTTGTGGTGGCTTTTAGCCATGCATCAAGTTTAGTTACAGCGTTTAATGCGCAATCAAGTGCTACAATAGTTGTTGTTATATCATCTTTATGTGATGAAAAATCTTTTTTTGCTTGAACTTTTAGCTCTGCGAGTTTACCTGATTTAGATGCAGAAAAGTATTGCGCGTGATCTATTTCACCCACTAATGATAACATTTGTAGTGGCATATATAATAAACCACTGTTTGCGCTTTCACCTAATAATTGAATTAAAGGTCTAAGCTGTAATTCTGCTCTTTGTGTTGTTTGCTCTAAAGTATCTTCAGATTTGAGCTTATTATCTGGTAAATAAGGTTGTACATCAGGCCAAAAACTATCAATAAACTCATTTAGTGTATCTAGTGCAGCTGCAATTTTAGTGATGGAATCTCTTTGAAAAGCCAAAGACATTACCCACCAACAATAAATTTCTACATCTTTACTTTTTTCAGTTAATGTTTCCCAGCAGGCATTACTAACTGTTTGCCAGTTTTTTTCATTTTCTTCAAATAAAGTTTCATCTGTAGTGGAATCTGGTGTCTCTATTAAACGCCTAAAAGATGATTGAGCCGCATTGAAGTTATTTCTTAATGCGCGATAAGCTGATCTGTCATTTTTTAGATAACAGCCAGTTGCTGATTCACCTTTAATAGGTTGTAATAATTGTTTGTAATCCACTAATAATTAATCCGTATATTTGTTCTTGTTCTTAATCACATAGTAAAATGTAAGGTAAAAAAAATATTAATGCAAATCCATTGGAGGTATTTATCGCCTTAAATGGTTGAACATGAATTTGTATTTTATTATTCGGTGTTATTTTAAGTATTTAACTAGTTCAAAAGGTATAATCATTAATTCTACCGTGAATTTTATTTTTAATATACGATTCTAGGTAGTATAAATTAAAATTATGGATTTAATGTAAAAGAAATAAAATTTTTTAATTTTATTATATGTAGGTGGGTATTGTTGAGGAATAAATGACCTGGTATATAGCCATGTTACTTCAAAATGCATGTTTCAGAGCTATCTGAGCGAGCCCAATTCAAGGCGTGTTGATGTAAGAATGTAGGCACTCTTTCAAACTAACGCAACGATGAAGTGGCTTTGCTCAGAAGCGCCGTCTCGGCGAGTTTAAACAGGGTTTATGCTGCGTTATTAATTTTGATAAGGGAACAACTATTATTTTTAATTAATGCCTTATCTAAATTCTGTTTAATTCTCGCTGAAATCGCGCATTTTGAGGTATCATGCTCGTTGTTCCATCTTTTTTAAGGGAGTAACCATTAATGCAAAGATGCGCCTAGATCATGAATTGCTCAGCAGTCCTGAACCTCACATCTTGAAGTGGCTTGGGTATAATTGATAGTCAGTATCATGTTCCAGAACGTAAAGCACAGAATTTATTATTTTAAACTCTTCATGCAACTTGTTTTACTTTTATATATTTATCAATATCTACAGAATCTAACTGTTCTACAGGAAGGTATTTTTTAGCGTATGTAATATAAACACCGGATGTTAAAAATAGCTCAAATACATTTTTGTCTATGTGCTGGTCAAGTACCATCTTATACATAATATCTATGGCGATACTGAGAGGTTTGGCTTTTTTGTATGGTCTGTCTGCCGCAGTTAAGGCTTCAAAAATATCAGCTAAAACTAAAATTCGTTCGGGGATAGATAAATCATCAGCTGTTAGCTTTCTTGGATAGCCAGTACCAATTAAAGTCTCATGATGGGTAGAAGCATAACGAGGTACATTTTTAAGTTCCTCTGGAAAAGGAAGATTATCTAACATCTTGATCGTACTTATGACATGTTCATTTATTTTATATCTGTCCTCAGTGGTTAAAGTGCCTCGAGAGATAGATAAGTTATATAATTCGCCGCGATTATAAAGCCTTTCAGGTATCGTCATTTTTATACCAAAGTTAGGATCATAATTTGTATTGTTTGTACGCAATTCAATATGTTGCTCAGTATCTAATAATAGTTTTTCTGTTGCTGGGAGTTTTCTTTTGCTTTCTTTTGAGTGTTTTTCAAATTCAATTGGAGATAAACCTAAGCTATCATCAAAGTACCTCTGCCAAGTTTGATTTGAAATTTTAGTGAGCTGTTCAACTTTATTTTTCCCCATATATTCTCCACCAATATTTGTTTGAGCTATAAACGTAAATTCTTCTTGCAGTTTGGCATGTTTGCGTTTTAGCTCTTGTTGATAAAAAGAGCCAGAGTCGGGCTCTAACAATAGTTGTTTGTAGTATTGTATTTCAGCATCTCTATGTAATACTTCAAAGCGCATCCTAACTTCATGAATACGATTATAAATAGTTTCAAGTTTAGTGCCTTTATCAACGATATGTTCTGGTGTAGTTATTTTTCCGCAATCATGAAGCCAGGCCGCGATTCTAAATTCTCTTTGTTCATTCTCAGTCTTTAAAGCAAAATCAGAAAAACAGTCTTTTTCACTTTTGCTGGCTTCATCAACTAGCATAATGCCAATTTCAGGTACTCGTTCACAATGACCAGCTGTATAAGGAGATTTATCATCTATCGCTTGTGCTATGAGCTTAATAAATGATTCCATTAGTTTTTTTTGGTTTTCTTCATGTTGATATAATGAACTGGCCATGTCAGTCAAAGATTCAGCTAATTCATCAAGCTCTTTAATATGGCTAAGTGAGGTTTGTACTTCATTGTACTTTCGGTGTTTAATTAAATTATTTTGCGTTACTAATCGTTTTACTGGGTTTGCTATAAATCGTGCAAAATAAAATGAAATTGGCAACATGCATAAAAGACATAAAGCAGTGAGCAACATTGATAATTTTACTTTTTCTAAACTCTTGCCAATGATAGTATTGTAAGGTGTGACAACTGCAAAATATGTTTTGACTTTGTCTCGCATATTTACCGGACTAATGAACATATAATATTCGGTATTAGAGAGCGTTTTTTTAATAAGATTATTATGAACACTTGATTTTTTAGCCTCCGTAATAAGAGATTTATAAGGCACATTGATAGACTGAAAAATAGCGTCATTAACGTTACTTTCTAACCATTTGCTATGTAAAGCTGCTTTTTGTTTAGCAGTTATATGATTTAAAGCCTTATTTATAATTGGCAGTAAATCACTATGTTCTTTATGCAGTAAAATATGTAATGTTTCAGGGATTTTTAGAGGTTTAAAACTAATTGAAGGCTGGAGTGTAAGATCATCTATAAAGTTTTGAGACATAATATTTTTTAAAATAATATAACTATCAAGCGCTGCATATGCTTGTCCCGTTTTTACTGCATTAATGGCTTCTAAAGGAGTTTCAAATTCAATAATATTTATCAAAGGCAGTTTATCTTTTAGCAATGGTGTAATTGACCACCCCTGAGCAATGGCTAAGGTTTTATTATTAATAGCTTGCATTTGTGTTATGGGCACATCGCTAGGCTGTGTGACTAAAGCGAATGGCATGCTTAAAAAAGGGTCACTAATAATACCTAACTTTTGGTTGAGTGGTGTATCGTATACGGCTTGTAAGGCATCTAATTCATTGTGTTTAAACATAGTCACTAATTGTGACCAAGTGAACCCGTTAACATAATCAAACTTAATGTAAGTCAGTTGTGAAATGAGTTTCATAATATCTACGGAATACCCTTGAGGTTGACCTGAGATAGCGAAGTCGATGGGCACCCAATCTTTTGAATTTGAAATTGTTAAAGCGGGTGTTTTTGCAATAAATTGCTTCTCTTGTTCAGTTAAATTAAGAGGTTGAGAATCAGGTACTTTAAGCTGAGAAATTTGATTGTTACTTGTTGCAATAAGTTCTCCATTTTCTTGGTAGAGGTACACCTCACTTCCTACAGGTAATTGATGCTCTTGTAATTGGCTTGATAAACTTGAAAGTGCAATATCCAATGCTAATACATGTTTGGTATTAGGTAATATTGTTGAAAAGGTTAGGCCTGGTGCCTGTAAAGAATTAAACTGATAAGGCTCAGACTTATATATCTCGCCATTTTTTGATTGTTGAAACCATACCCGCTGTGTGGGATCAAAATCAGTTTTATTTTGTTGAATATGTCTTACTTTAAAGTTCTTATCTAAGTATTGAACAGTTTCAAGTTTTGATTGTGCGCTAGAACTAACCTTTAACCACCTATCTTTGATAGAGGCTGAAAATTTCTTTCGTATCAGCGGAGATGCAGCTAAATTAATTAACTGATCAAAGTCGCCATTGTTTTGGCCTATATATATGGAATAAAAAATCGGATTGGTTGCCATTATTTGCGCGAAGGATTGGTAACTTGATGGTGTTAAAATATTTCCTTTCAATAAAGATGGGTTTTGCGCTAATATTTTTGTTACTTTAGTGGCACTATCATCAATATTTGATAGGTAATCACGGGTATATTTTGCTGTCATTTGAAAGCTGTTTCGAGCGGATTCACTGGCAATAGACATACTAAAGTAGTAATTTAACCCTATTGCAATGGTGGCAGTTAAGCCTGTTGCAATGATAAATATACTAAGCAAAGTCAGATGAATAGATATACGAAATCGTTTGAAACTACCTTGTAACATGAATATCCTTATTTTAAAGTCTTAAACTTCACTAAAGGTAATAAATTACTCGAATCTAAAGCTAGTACAAAAAATAGCAGTTTAATAGTGAATATTTTTATTATTCGCATTGTGAAAGATTGTATTTTATTGTTTAAAATTAAAAATGTTACTTTAGTCGTTCAGTATTAATATTTAATGAAATTACAGAATAAACCAACAACTTGACACTTGTGTCAAGTTAGTGTCTACTGAAAGCACTTCTGTTGCGTAAACTTACAACTAATAAAATTGAAAATAGGTTACAATACTATGACATATAAATCTTTTACTCCGCCACGTAGAATTTTAATGGGGCCAGGCCCTTCAGACATCAGCTCTGAAGTATTAAGTGCATTATCTCGTCCTATAATTGGCCATTTAGATCCACTTTTTGTGGGTATGATGGATGAAGTTAAGTCACTTCTTCAATATGCTTTTCAAACAAAAAATGAATTCACCATTGCACTTTCTGCGCCAGGCTCTGCAGGTATGGAAGCTTGCTTTGTTAATTTAGTCGAAGCGGGTGATAAAGTTATTGTATGTCGTAATGGCGTATTTGGTGATCGTATGATCCAAAATGTGACACGTATTGGAGCCGAAGCTATTGTTGTTGATTCTCCTTGGGGGCGTGCTGTAGAAACGGACAAAGTAGAGCAAGCTTTAATTGATAATCCAGATGCGAAATTGTTGGCTTTTGTTCATGCTGAAACTTCTACGGGGGCGTTATCTGATGCTAAAACTTTATGCAAAATGGCGCAAAAGCATGGCTGTGTCACTATTGTTGATGCGGTAACTTCACTTGGTGGTGTGGAATTAAAAGTAGATGAATGGGGTATTGATGCTATTTATTCAGGTTCTCAAAAATGTTTGTCTTGTGTGCCGGGTTTATCCCCTATTTCATTTAGTGAAAAAGCGGTAGAAATTATTAAAAATCGTAAAACCCCCATTCAAAGTTGGTTTTTAGATCAATCTCTTGTAATGAGCTATTGGTCAGGGGAGGGGAAACGCAGCTATCATCATACTGCACCTGTTAATTCGTTATATGCGTTGCATGAGTCATTATTGCATTTACATAATGAAGGTTTAGAAAATGCTTGGGCACGTCATAAACAGCAACACGATAATTTAGCCAAAGGATTAGAGAAATTAGGTATTGAATTTATCGTACCTGAAGATGAAAGGTTACCGCAACTTAATACGATATCAATTCCAAGTGGTGTTGATGATGCGAAAGTAAGAAGTTACATGTTAAATCATTATAACTTAGAGATAGGCGCAGGTTTAGGTGACTTTACTGGTAAAGCATGGCGTATCGGTTTAATGGGGTATGCGGCTAGAAATGAAAATGTAGCATTATGCTTAACTGCTTTAGAAGATGCATTAGCGCAATAACGTAAAGCAATCGATATAAGAGCCTGTAGTTCGGCTGTTAAATCGATTGTTAAACTCTTTTATTGCTTGATACGTATATTTCCAATTAAAAGCGATGGAATAACGATATGAATCAATTAGAGCATGAAACATCAAGAATTATTGAAATGGCATGGGAAGATAGAACTCCATTTGAAATCATTGAAAGCCAATTTGGATTAGATGAAAAAGCAACAATCAAGCGCCTTGCTCTTGAAAATTTATCCTTATTAAAATTTGATCACTCACTTACTCGTATTGGTATAAGAACAAATAGGGTCATCCGAGGATATTGCCCGACACAATATAAAAATCGGTAGTTTACTAATCCTAGGCGATAGAATGCTTATGATGGCGCTTTTAATAAAGATTGTAGAGCGCTATCTATTGTCGAGTATTTAAAGTTAAACTTACTTGATAGCAGTTTTTTAGGATATACATTCTGACCATAATTTAATAGTTCTGACATTTCACTAAATAGTAACTTTAAGAAGAATCCGGGGCTTGTAAACAAGCAGGGTCTTTTTAGTGTTTTAGATAATTTAGTAGAAAACTCCGCATTAGTAACTGCGTTTTCAGCAGTTATATTTATCGGACCACTTAAATTTTCGTTCTCAACAATATAAATGATCGCATTGACCATATCTTCAATGTGTATCCAAGACATTACTTGTCTTCCAGAACCAATCTTACCACCTAATCCAAACTTAAATAGAGGCAACATTTTAGATAATACGCCATGATTTTTAGATAAAACAATACCCGTTCTTAGCAAGGCAACACGTGTCCACTTACTGCTCGATTTTGATGTAATTAACTCCCAATTTTCACATATTGTGTTGGTAAATTCTTTGTTATAAGCGGTAAATTGCTCATCAATAGCTGTGATACCTTGCCTGCCATAAATGCCTATTGCACTACCCGAGATAAAAAGTTTAGGCTTATTGATAGCCTGTTTAATGAGTTCGGTTAAAGTTTGAGTTGTAGACCAACGGCTTTGACAAATAATATCTTTTTGTTTTTGTGACCATCTCTTATCAGCAATAGGCTCGCCAGCTAAATTGATGACAATATCGGCATTTTCGATACTTTCTAAAGTTAATCTACTGATTATAATCACTTTCGAGTTAAATTGCTTTTGGGCTTTTTCGATATTTCTGCTCAATACAGTAATATTTGCATTGTGAGTGTACAGTTGATTAATTAGTGCTTGACCTATGCAGCCTGACCGCCTGTAATTAAATAGTTCATAAGACGCTTTAAATGCTCCGGATTTATCTGTTAATTTAGCTTCGTATAAAAAGTATCGATATCTAACATTTAATTTTAGGTATATTTAATTGTTTGAAATATATCTATTTTTAAAATGAATTAAAGAGATAGGCTGTTTTCTATTTTTAATAGCTCTAAGTTATTTGCTATATCTTCAGCAGCCGTTAAAGGATTAATATTTTTATCTATTTTCATGATCTTACCGGCTTTGGAAATGTAAAAGGTGATTCTGTTTGCCACTTTAAACGTGTTGAGAACGTCATATGCTTTAGCTGTATTTTTTGTCGGATCACTCAACATAGGGAAGTCTGCGCCCGTCTTTTTTGCAAAATCTCTGTTGGCATCTAGTGGGTCGACACTTGCCATAAAATAACTTGTGTTAAACGCTCTAATCAAATGTCCTTTCTCAACCAATGATTTACATTCTATAGTACATCCTCTGGTATTGGCCATTGGATACCAGGCAAGTATCACTGCTTGTTTATTTTTGTAATCGCTCAGCTGATAAAAATCGCCATTGGTTGCTTGTAATTTAAAATTAGGCGCTTGATCTCCTACGTTTAAATCATTTGCTATTAAATTAAAGCTAATGATTGTAATAAACAAAGTACTAATTAATTTGGATAGGGTTTTCATTATATTACCTTTTTAAGTGTTGTTTAATTATTTCATACTTATATACCCAAACCACTTCAAGATGCAGGATTCAGTTGGAATTAGAAATGCTTTAGGCAAGGCATTGATTGAAGAACATGGTTATTCCCTTTTCAAAATCAATAACGCTGCATAAAGTATTTATAAAGCAACCTTACAGGGACTTCTGAGCAAATCATGCTCGTTGTTGCCTGCATGGATGTAGGTACTAGAGCAATGCAGGAGCATATTGCCGGTCCATCTTTTTTTAAGGGAGTAACCATTAATGCAAAGATGCGCCTAGATCATGAATTGCTCAGCAGTCCTGAACCTCACATCTTGAAGTGGCTTGGGTATATACGCTTGGTGATAATAAAAAGTTTGATTATTTTACTACTTTATGAATATTCATTCAAAAAACTTACTAAATAAAAATCGAACGTTGAGATTATTATCATTTTCAACTAATGGGCTTTGAGTGATCCCTGAATCAAACTTGGCGTATTCAAGAGATAAACTGGTGAATCCATCAAAAAATACAGGAGTTGATAGCGAAAGACCAATAGTGGCATTAATAGCCGATTGTCCTTGATATGTCCAAATAAATGCATTTATTTCATTTGGTTTAACACCATAATAATAATCAACATGTGTATCATTCAAATAACTGATACTCAATTTAGGTTCAAAAAATAAAGACCCATAATTAAACACTCTAGAGATATTTGCTTTTGCTTCATAACCATTTGAATTTCCAAGGACATCAAACATATTTGATAAATTGATTTTCCAGTTTTGCTTTTCATATGACAAACCAATGCCTGTATCTATTGATACTTTTCTTTTTTCCATATTCTCAAAGATATAGCTATCGGATTTATTAAATCCTTGAAAACGCGGTGCGGCTTGAATAGAGAGCGTTATATCGGATACATTTAAAGCATCGTATTTAATAAAAGGCCCTAAAACACTCCATTTTTCGTTTCTATATCCAATGATAGGTAAAGGTATAATGCGATAGTCATATCCTTTATAAATTTATTGACTAACACCTAAACCTAATCCATATAAGAATCCATGAGGTTCAATTTTCTCTCTCGCTGTTCCTCTATTATGTGCTGCATGAACAGTTGAGCTAAGTAATAGTAAAGCTAAAAGTAAAATCCAACACCTCATTGTTATTCCTTATTAGTTAGTGTGCATTGGTTTTACGAAGTAAGCTGTACTTTAGATCAATTTATTGAAACATAATGATATTTGCTATAAATATTCAGGGAAAGTTATTTTAGACATAACAATAGAGATTATGAATTGCCAAAATATGCTGATATGCTTAATCGTGGCTATCAAGTTGTTTATAAAAGTGCTTAACATCACAGAACAACACTTTTAATCATCTTATATTTCTATTAGAAAGGTAAAGAGATGCTAATTGAAAGGGTAGAATGTCTGGGAATTTGTACTCTTTTTTATATGTTGAATAGTTTTTATTATACTCTAACTCTTGAATTGTTTGAGAGCCATAAATATTAAACGCTTTAATATAAATGTTTGTATCAATTCCCATTAATTGTGTTTAATAATCAACGCGATGATAATTTTTATCTTGTTCTGCGTTAAAATATCCATACTCAGGCACATAAAATAAAGGAGTGGATGCTGTTTCATAATAAGAGGTTGCCTGTTTTACTTGGGTATAATGCTAGCTTGCTAATTTGAACGATTTGCATTTAAATTTGGATTCACTGGGCTTATTGTTAATAAGCGATAGTCATCTACCAATGAATAGCATAATAGAGAATAAAAACTTTAACATAGCAAGCATATTATGGCTTATTATTGCTGCTAGTATGTCTGTTCATATTATTGTATTACAGCTCGGACAAACTCTGTTAACTCACTGGAGATGAACAGCTCTAATGGTACATACTGCCGCTGAGATTAGTGGTACGATTTCGCTTTATTTGTTGCCATGTTTTTACTGCGTTATAAACATTTTGGTCGTGGCACACATTATAATATTCGAATTGCAGCAGCACTAATCGCTATGGGCGTTTTTGATGGGGTTCATGCGGTTGTTGCTGTCGGTGATCTTTTTGTCTGGTTACATAGCCTTGCCATTTTTAGCGGTGGATTGCTTTTCATTTTAATATATGTGCCAAAAAGCTGGTCTTTTTTTGACTCTCACCTTTGGTGGCAGATGATAATGTTGCTATCTTGCTTTATTGGCCTAACTTCTATGATTTACCCATAAATCGTTTCGGTCATGGTTTTTAAGACCGTCAAGAAGATAATATATCAATTTTTATTAGAGATAATAATGGTTATTTAACTTTAGATTATAAGGATAACGGCAAAGGAATAGCTCAAAATGTTAAGTCTAATCTTTTTGATCTCTTTGTTACCACTAGAGCACCGATGAGTTTAAAATATGAACACCATAATGGTCCAAAAATCACACAGGCAAGGCGTATTAGTGAATGGAATAGTGGGCTATTTCGAGCTGATACAACGTAGCATGTGTGATTTTTGGTCATTCCCTGCGGGCGAAGCTAAAATTTCCGTATACTGCGTTAAATTTTCTTGATGGAGAATAACTAGACCTACAAAAATTTTGGCTCTCGCTGGTGACTATATTTTAAACTGATCGGTGCTCTAGGAGGGGACAAGGTAGCTCAGGATTAGGAATGAATATCGTATTAATTTAATTAACAGTAAATTAGCAGGAACAATTAAGTGCCTTGAATGTAAACAGGGGGGCCATTTTAAAATCGAACTTCCTATTTTATATTCAAGTTAAAATAAATCACATTGCGGGATTTATTACTTCTGCATCGCTATTTTTGTTAATGTTTTACTTGATCATTACGATAAAACTTACCTGAGTGAATTCGATTTAAGGCGAATAACCTGGCCTAAATGCACTTACCCCTAAAAAAAACTGAATCCTTCACCTTTTTACAGTAGTACTAACTCGATTAAGCCCCTTTTATTATTAGAGTGATTTTCCGTGAACGATGTTTAAACTTTAAATGATAATTATTTTCAAGTAGAATAAATTTACATAAACTATATTATCTTACATAGGCATTATAATCTTATGCAAAGTGAGTCATTAGAGCGTCTTAAGAAAGTATTTATCTCTGGTATTTGGGCTACGCTAGCCAGTATTTGTGTGGGCTTCGCCTTTAAAATTTGGTTGGCTCAATGGGTGGATAAAAACGATTTAGCTTTGTATCATACCGTAGTTGATATCATTTCACTGTCACTGATTCTAATGACTGGTTTTCGCTCTTCTATGGTGGTTAGTTATTCTCAAACACACAACGACCGCGATATTATCAATATCTTCCGATTTAGTTTAATTTCGATGGTACTTATTACTTGGGGTGCCATCATCCCCTATATTAAACATTCGCTGAATATTAATGTTGGTTACTTACAGTTGGTTGGCATCATCTTGGGGATGGGCTTAAAGGTCTACTTTACAAACCTTGTCGCTATGTATCGTTTATACGATGTGTCCAATAAAGTCACGAGGCTAGAACCTATCAGCAATGTGGTTATGTTTGTATTATGTTATTACTTTTTAGGACTAGACACACTGTCGTCTCTATTTTACGGGTTGACGTTATCTTCGCTTTCTATTGCTATTTATATGTTTATTCGCCGTAAAAAATCGGTCAGTGCATGTCCTCTAGGCATAGTGAAACTCGATCCACCTCTTATTAGCTATGTGAAAAAAAGTTTTACTGCATCTGTGGAAGCAGGAACCAGTATCTTAATGATTTACATCACAGTGCTCCTGACGATCACCCATTTTAGTGTCGATGAACTTGGTGATTTTCAGGTAGTCGTTCGCCCTGTCTTTACCTATATGACAATGTTATTCGTATTCCCTATTTATCGTTTTGTCCTACCTGAATTAGCTGTAAATATAAGCAAGTACGACCATGAACAAGTGAAGAACATTCGTAGGTGGGTATTTAAATTATCAGCCTTAGTTGGAATCTCTTTTTTCTCAATCATGTATTTTGCAGGAGCGTCGATTATTGCTTGGGTATTCCCACCCGAATATAGTGGTGCGCTACCCGTGTTATTACATTTCTCAATCTTCTTTGTATTTATGATGTTAAATGCTTATCAACTTGCCTATATCAAAGCTCACGGGCGATTTACCCTCAGTCTGTTAATCCGGATTATGGGCATTGTTACTTTAGTTGCAGCGTATTATCTATTATCACAGATGACTGACAATGTTGTGGCTATCATAGCAGCCTTATGCTCTGGATATGTCGTCATGTTCATTCTATCAAGTATCGCAGAACGAAAAATTTTAAATGAACAGACAAATAAACTCGTGTCCATTACAGCTTAATCCTACATTACGCAGCACTTTTAGGAGTGAATTTTTTGATAGGTATTGATCATATATTATATTTGAATTGATATAAATACTATAAAACATAAATGATATTGATTATGATAATCGTATTACTTCTAAGCAGTTCGGTATTGTCATATGTCTAATAAAAGTATCATTTTTAAACAGATTGATTTTATAAAAAACTATTTTAAAGTGTTCATTTTATGTTTTATCACTTCTGTAACTGTTCATGCAGAATCCTCAAAAATATCTGCTCAAAGTCAATTTATTACACAGTCTGTATTAGTTGATTATGGTATTCCTTGGGGAATGGTCTGGTTACCAAATGGTGATATGTTGATTACTATGCGCTCTGGTGAGTTGAAAATTCTTAAAAAAGGAACGGATAAAGCGATTAATATAAGTGGCTTACCAAAAATTGCTGCAGGTGGCCAAGGTGGTTTGCTTGATATCATATTGCATCCTGAGTATGAAAATAAATCTTGGGTATATTTTTCATTTTCTAAAGAAGATAATAAAAAAAATAGAAATATCGCTATTATGCGTGCCAAATTAAAAGGCAATGCATTAATTGAGCAAAATATTATTTATGAAGCGCAAGCATATAATTCTGGCGGTAGACATTTTGGTGGTAGGTTAGCTTTTGATAATAAAGATTTTTTATATTTTTCAATCGGTGATAGAGGGAAAAGAGATATCAATCCGCAAAATATACAACGTGACGCAGGAAAGATATACCGATTACATGATGATGGACGTATTCCAGATAGTAATCCTTTTATAAATGATAAGTTAGCTAAACAGGCCATTTTTTCGCTGGGTCACCGTAACCCTCAAGGTATGGCAAAACATCCTATTACAGGTGAAATTTGGACTCATGAACATGGTCCTAAAGGTGGCGATGAAGTTAATTTAATAATTAAAGGCAAAAATTATGGATGGCCTTTAGTGAGTTATGGCGTGAATTATTCTGGTTCTCAATTTACCAAGTTAACTAAAAAGCAGGGCATGGAACAGCCTCTATGGCATTGGACCCCGTCGATTGCACCTTCTGGCATGGTATTTGTAACTAGTGATAAATACCCTAGTTTAAAAGGCAGTTTATTAGTTGGATCATTGAAGTTCGGCCACATAACCCAGTTAATGTTAGAGGGTAATAGTGTGACAGGACAAAAAATAATAAAAGATGAGTTGTCGCGTGTTCGCAATATTCAGCAAGGCCCTGATGGATATTTATATATAGGTATAGATGGACAAGGTATTTTTAAATTAGTTGAGAATAATTAGCACTCCCCAAAAGTAAAACTTTGATAAAAAATAACCCAAATGTGTTTTTGATTCGTATTACTCAATAGTTTTTCAATTTAAGGAAGCAATGGTGGCATATCAAACAACTATTCTAAGTACCTTAGACGGTAGTCATTATTTAGTGGGTATGACTGATGAACAAGGCAATTTTGGTGCAATGCCTGAGCTTAACACAATTCAAGTGTGCCTTTCTTTATCTAGTGCAAAAGATATTTTGCGTAAACATAATATTTCTTCAGCGCAATTAATTTTACAATCAGCATACGATTAAATGTGCGGTATGTCAGATTCAATGGCGTCTAATCAAGTCGTTTCTATCGAATTATAAATCACTGGTTCTATTTTATAATAAAGTGAACAGATATGTCGCTTTGTTGTTCTTATTAAAGTGATAACTTATGAGGCTGATAACATATGATAAGACAATTAATTTTATTAGGATTATTGTGTAACATGTTAGGTCAGGCTAAAGCACAAACACATGATATAGTTGATTTAGATTCTTTACATAATCAATCTTGGCAAGTGATTAATGATGGAGTAATGGGGGGGGCTGTCACGTGGCATGGTGTCGTCTGAAAGTGATAATTTACACTTTTTCGGACAAATATCTACCGCAAATAATGGCGGTTTTAGTAGTGCTTATTTTCCATATACTACCGAATCATTTTTTGACTTTGTACGTATCATGACAAAAGGTGATGGTAAAACCTATCAAATACGTTTAATTAAAAATGTTAACGGATATAGAGTGTCCTATAAAACAAGCTTTGAAACCAAAGTGGGCAAAGTACAGACTCATACATTTAACTTGTCAGATTTTAAAGCCAGCTTTAGAGGTCGAATTATTACGTCCGCATCACCTGTATATTCTAATGAAATAGAGCTAGTGGGTTTTTTAGTGACACATAAAACGAATGCAGCTTTTTCTTTAAATGTTTATCAAGTTGAATTTGGAGATTTCACAGATGAATCATATAAGCCCTAAATCTTTACTTCATAGTAAATGGACCAGTACTCAAGTTAAAAATAAAGAAAAGCACTTTTTGATCACCAAAGTACTTTTTGATGAAGACCAAAAAATTATAGAGTGTGTTATTCAGGCCGTTATGAATCTAAATGAATACTATATTGATTGGCGTAATTTAAAAGATAAAACTTTATGGAAAATAGGCTGGCAATAGCTGAAGCCTTGATCACTACCAATCAATTTTTTCACCTTGCCAATCAATAAAACTAAGCTCGCCATCTATTTGAGTTTTATTGGTGATGTCAATTAGCGCATCGGCGACAAAGTCTCGCGTAAAAAGCTTTCCCTTAGGTACATTTTTTTGAAATGGCTTAGATAAAGGTGAGTCAGTTGTACCTGGATGAAAAGCAATTAACTTAACATTTTTAAACGTTCTCTTTAGTTCTATCGCAGCTGATTTAAGCAACATATTAAGCGCCGCTTTAGAGCTGCGATAGCTATACCAACCGCCTAATTTATTATCACTAATACTGCCAACACGGGCACTGAGAAAAACAAATTTACATTCATTTTTGTGATTCATTTGCGTTGTTATATGTTTTAACCACAGTAATGGAGTAAGCGTATTGGCATTTAAAATATTTAAAAAACTCGTTGGGTCAAACTCAGAGAGCTTTTTTTCTGGATATGACGTGTCGTCATGTAGTAATCCGTGGCAAATAAATACCCGTGAGAGCTCATCAACATTTAATTCTTTCACTGCAGCCTCTCTATGATTTTCATTATAACTACTGGTCTCTATGATTTTAATATTTTTAAATATGTTGTCATTATAAAATTCAATATTACGTGAGATAATAATTAAACGCTCATTGGTTTGATTGACACTTATAGCGATACCTTTGGCAATCTCACTATTAGCGCCTATGATCAGTGTTGTCATAACAGACTCCTTTTTCGCAATGTGCTGAACCAACGACAAAAAATTTATGAATAAAACTAGAAATAGGTTGTCGGTATTTCGCGATAACTAAATAGCATAAGTGTGATGCTTGTTTTAATACTGGCCATTGTAATGGTGCAACATATAATCCTTTACCTACAATTGTCCAAGCTCTATGAGTAACGTCTAATCCTTTTAAAATACCTCCTTGGTACTCACCGTGAAGAATTTTCAAAGCTGCTTGTTTATCTATATGTTGATACTGTTGTTCAAAATCGCTGTTATGTAGGTTGATAAGGCTTATTTGATTATTAATGTCATCACGCTTGAGTTTATCCATTTCAGCGCAACATAAAGGACATGTACCGTCGTAAAAAATAGTTAATTTATCTGAAGTCATAACAACTCACTTTAAAAATAGAACAACAAACTATACGGGTGAAAAAATGAGAAAGATCAATTTATAAAAATATACTGGGCAGTAAAGTCATATGAATAACAGAATAAAACACATGATGCAATCAACTACATTTAAGGTTGCGCTGTATGCTGGGATCATCGCTGTTATTATAGGTTTGATTGCATTTACCCTCAGTTGGAATTTATGGGATCTATGGGGCGGCCCTTTACCTGGCTATAAAGTGTATCTATTTCCTGGTAATTTAACGTTAATTTATATTTGGCATCCGCTTTTTACTGAAGAAGTTAACTTTTGGCCTAAGCTTGGCCTTTTGATGTTAGGACAGTTCACTGTTGTGACTTGTTTTAGTGCAATTGTTATCACTTTAATTAAAAAATGCCTTAAATCTTAGTCTGATAAATATTTTTAAATTGTCGTATTTTAAATAAAAGTGTTGTTTTTAGACAACACTCCAGGCACATTACCCACCTCACATTAAATATATTAAATAAAAACAATGAATTAAATCTATTCTAATGTGTTTTTTGCTACTGGCATTACCTTTGCAAAACCAAAGTGAATATAAAATAAAAAATAGGAATAGATAAAATGGAAATACGCACTTTGGCGTTTAAGTACTTAGTCGGGATTTTTTTATTACTCACAATACCTTTCAATAGCACTCAGGTTCAAGCCAGCGAAGCTGAGCCGCCAAAATTAATTATTGATGATATTAAATGTACTGGAAATAGCACAACAGACTGTGATTTTATTACAAAAAAATATTATCAAAAAGTGGGTGATGTATTAAACCCTGATGAAATTGAAGATGCTAAATTACGCCTCGGCACTTTAATTCAGTCTTGTCATACTATGAAACGAGAGTTATTAATCAAAAAATTAAAGCAATATAAAGGCAATATTACACATGTCGCAAAATCTTAGTGATAGATCGTACTTATTTATATAAAAAATTGACTCAATATAATATTAAAAGAAATCAGAATTTTGATTAAATATGAATATTTTTTTACGTATTTAATCTTTTAGTATTAAGTAACCAAATGATAATAGCCAGTACTATTAATAACTGCCAGATGCCCACTCCTTTAATACCTATAATTTTTCTTTTTTTATTAAAAAGTCCTGTGATTTTGATAATACCAATTCCATCAAATATGCGTTCATTCTCAATGGTCTAAATATTACAATAACTTTATTGCCTACATGGATGTAGGTACTTAGGTTTAGTGTGGAACTATAAACCTGTACTTTTATTCCCAATAGCAGATTCTCGGTCAATCAAGCGCCTTGTTATTGAAAATTTATCCTTATATACCCAGCTACTTTAAAATGCATGATTTCAGCGGGAGTTTAAATGGTCAATTACAAGACATTTATTGCAGGTAATGCTTATTCCTTTATCAAAATAAATAACGCGGTAGTTGACCATTTAAAGCCTGCCCGTAGGGAATTTATCAAGTAAGTAATCACTACGTTACATCAGTTTGAAAGGCAATAAGCATTCTTAACATGATGTGCCTTGTGCTAACTCACCTGATAAATTCTGAAACAAGCATTATCAAGTGGTTTGGGTATAGATATTTGAACTATAATTCAATAGGATTGGTATGAAACAACTAAATTATTTAGCTTAAGAAACAATACCTAAAGGTTTACCTGTTTTCCAAACATCACGTGTAAAATCAGGTATATTTTTAGAGTTACTACGGTCTTCAACTGAAGCTACGCTCAGTGGGAAAATGGCAGACCATGCAGCAGCGTCGTATACATCTTGATCAAGTGGCTCACCATTACGTAAACAGTACACCATACGCCATAACATTAAGAAGTCCATGCCGCCATGTCCGCCGTTACGTTTTGCTTCTTCACCCATGCGAACATACATCGGATGATCAAATTGTGCACGCCATTTTTCCATATCACGATCCCAACCATGGAAGCTTGGTTTTCTTGGTTTGCGACCTTTACTGCCGTCTTTTTCCCAAAGTGCTAGTGTTGTGGCATATTCATTTTCATAAATAGCTTTAATGGCAGGTGGTGGTGTTTCAACTGCAATGCGGTTAGGGAAACCGGCAAAAGTACCGTTAGTACCTTGAATCAAATTGTGACGGGAATAAGGGCGAGGACTCGTTGTATCATGTTGTACAACAATACTGCGGCCTTGTACTGTTTTGATGATACTGGTATTCATATCACCAGTAATATAATCAAGTTGGTTTCTTTCGTGATCTGCAGGGAATTCACGCTTTGCGTAAGCTGCACGGCCTAGCGCTGGTGAACTTACCGAAGTAACATAATCAAAGCGGTCTCCACGGTTAATATTCATATATTGTGATACGGGGCCTAAACCATGGGTTGGATATAAGTTACCATTTTTCTTGGTATGCCAATGTGTACGCCATGAGCCTGTGCTTTCATCAATTTCTTTCATTTGCCAGCGAAGTTCGTGAATGTAAGCGGCTTCTCCGTGAAGTAGGTCACCAAATAAGCCCTGACGAACCATGTTTAAAACCATTAGCTCATCACGGCCATAGTTTACATTCTCCATCATCATACAGTTCTTTTGCGTTCGCTCTGCAGTATCAACTAACTGCCAACATTCTTCAATAGTTGTAGCTGCTGGTACTTCAACAAAAGCATGTTTGCCACTTTCCATAGTTTCAATAGACATAGGTGTATGCCATTGCCAAGGTGTCGATATAATCACCATATCAATATCTTGGCGAGTTAGCATCTCACGATAAGCATGCTCTGAACCAGTATAACGAGCAGGTTTAGGTAGGTCTTTGTTAACGACAAAATCAATAGACTTATCTAACATTTCAACATGTATATCACAAATAGCTTTGATCTCTACACCTTCTATATTAGTGTAATGTTTTACATGACCACTACCACGTTGACCAACACCAATAAAACCAATACGAACAACATCCATTTTAGGCACTACGAGGCCCATCACAGATTTTCCTTTTGCCTTTGGTGTTAAAATTGCACTTGTATTGTTAGTTGAAGAACAACCCGCTACAGCACTTGCAGCAGATAAAGCGGCAACTGATTTTAAAAAACTGCGACGGTCTAGAGTACTCATAAAATTATCTACCTGCTTTAATTTGGAGTTTATTTTTATTTTATAGGGAATATATAACTGATTCAATATTTAAATACAAAGCTTATTTCATTATGTTTCATTTTAATTGTGAAAGATTCTTAAGGTTACTTTTGTTATTTTATTTGTTAGGTAATCATGATTTTTTTTAGAAAATAAATTTTAAAATTAATCACTTAGGCAATTAATGAAAGAAATCACTTAAACCAACCGTAAAGGGGCTTTACAAGGAAGGGTATTGTATTTTTATTGTAACTTTTAGAAATTGAATCTGCTATTATGCTGGCTAAGCACAATGTTAATGAGAGTTTTACTGACTATGTTCGTGCTTACTGGAGAATAGAGAGTGTGCCGCAGGCACACAAACTAGTGGAATAGCTGAACAATGATACGGCATTTTAATTGACGTATGAATATTTTTTAAGTTAACAGCCAGAACTTATCGAGCCAGTCTCTTTATTGATTAATAGCCCTACTGAATCAATTTCAAAATGGTAAAATGCAAAGCAATTTTTTTCGGAAAGTTTATGCCCGTCAGCAATAAAAAAAATGCCATAACCTCCTTTACTTGGAAATACAGTATTCGCAGTGAGGTTGTCTATAATACAATAATCTGCACCGCTACAGGTTGTTGTTATGTGACTTGATCCGCTGCCTAGGTAATTAAAATCCCCACTAATTAATTGCTCAAAGCCATTGTGCCATATTTCTCGTGGAATACCTTGGTTATAAATTGTAAATGTCAAACCGTCAAAAGCAAGTTCTGTTCCCGTTTCATTTACACCTAAGTTATTGTATTTTCCATGTATAATAGCTTTTGCTTGTATCAATTTTATTCCAGTGTTTAGACTGCTTTGAACACCTTTCAGTACTGCGGTTTTCGCGTCTCCTGTTAGATTTACGTATTTGGGCGCGACTGTGGTAGCCAAAACCCCCAATAAAACGATAATAAAGATAAGTTCTATTAAAGTGAAGCCCTTTGAATACAGCTTAAAAGGTAGCACTTTATTCATTGTTTATTTCCAAAATACTTAATAATTGCCATCATAATAACTGTTTTTGGCTGCGCTTCCAAATAGATTGAGTGTTACTTATAAAATTTTGTCTCAGCGTTTAATTAAAGTGATTAGTTAAAAATAACTATTATTATTCAAAGTATTAATAGCAAATTTTCTGGTGGGGTTACTCATATAATTAATAATAATTCATTTAAAATTGTAAAAATATACTGATTAAGCTTTTAACTCTCTTTTGATTTTATTTCAATACAGCATAAGCTATTAAGCAGTACGTCAAAAATATCAGTAGAGCTTCAATGCTTTTTTACTTTTCCAAATAAAGTCAGAATGTTAAAAAGCCAGAACTATAACTAAATAAAAATAATATGGCATAATGTATGGGATATAGTTTAGATTTTCGCCAACGTGTTTTGGCTTACAAAGAAATAAATGAGTTCACTTTTGAAAAAACCAGTGAGCATTTTAATGCTAGCCTCAGAACGCTATTTCTTTGGGCTAATAACATTACGCCTTGTATTAATCGGCAAAAAGCTACAACAAAAGTGGATATGCAAGCTTTAGAAAAAGATGTGCAATCTCTCGAGATGATTATCAATGGGAGAGAGCTAAACGCTTAGGAGTTTCCAACCTGCTATTCATTACGCTCTGAAACGAACTAACATCACCTTTAAAATAAACACTAAAACACCCAAAAACTGACGAAGAAGAGCAATTAAATTTTTAGCGTCGGATTGCGTGTTATGAAGAGGATAGAAAAGACATTGTTTATCTTGATGAGAGTGGTTTTACACAATGTATGCCGCGCACTCATGGCGATTCAAAAAAAGGTTTTCGTTGTTATGGCATGCATGATTGGCAAGTAAAAGACCGAGTGACTATCATTGGTGCTATTGTCGGTGGTCTATTCTTAACTTTGAGTGTTTTTGCATGCTATGTCAATTTCGAAGTGTTCTATGCTTGATTGACTCAATACTTACTGCCAAAGGTGCCTAAAGACGCTGTTATTATTATGGATAATGCCTCTTTTCATAAACGCAACGATATGCTTGATGCAATTAACGAATATGGATTTATACCAATACAAATAAATATTACTCAATTTAAATGAACTAAATATTCCAATAACATCGTTGCTTTCAATCCTAATAGCCTCCTATTACTCAATCAAGCGCCTTGTTCTTGAAAATTTATCCTTATTAAAATTTGTTCTCTAACTTATTGGTATTACTTGCGAATTTTTACCTCCCTATAACCCTGACTTAAATCCAATTGAGCAAAAATGGGCGCATGTAAAATCAATTAGAAGAACTAAGTGTTGCGAGCTTGACGAACTATTTTTTGAGCTCCTTGACTATGCCATTTTATATTGAACCGGCTATATTGAGAAATCTAAAACATTTTCTGCACTTTGCTGTGATTTATTTAGGCTTAGCACTTTTCCATCATTATTGTTTTGTTCAAGTCATTGGTGGCCAACATAAACACCCCTTTTAAACAATGTTCTTGTACTTATTTATAAAACTCGCTGTTTTATACTAGTTATACAAAAGTTACCCACCGTTTCTGTGCATAAGTTTTTTATATAGGTGCTTTATACCTAATAAAAATATCGATTTGGCAATTTATGAGAGATGATCAATAGTAATAAAAGTCATAGGCTGAAAAACATTTAATTTACCTCAATGCATTTAAATTTAACGCTGCGGTATATTAAATATAACATGACACCTATTGAGATAAGTGACATTGACAACCAAACAAATATAAACTGTATTTTTATTGAGAACCCCATCTCCCGGCAATCTTTAACTAATCAAATGCAAAACAGCAGAACCATAATATAGATATTCACTATAATATGAAATTGCAAGCTGGAAACTTCAGTTATCATTGGTTGTGCCTCGAGCCATATTGGATTTTCTGCAGTTAGGAGCGATATAAATAGTAAAAAATATAAAAGCGATTAATAGCCCAACTAGGCCTTTTATTGAATAATTCATTTTATGATCCTTTTAAATATCTCAATTAAGCATCTTAGTTTTTTCGAAAACGGCAGGTCTAAGCCTAGTAAATATATGGTCATGCGACTTTGTGTAACTTTATCTATGCCTCTTAAATCGCAAAATTTATCTCAGTTTATATTAGATCACTTAATTAATATAATTGATATTACTGCGCAATGGTTTCGCAATAATTAAAGGGATTGGATATAGTAATAATTCTATACCTAAGCTCTGAATCCTGCATCTTGAAGTGGCTTGGGTATATAGAAGGCTTTTACTCATCTCACTAATCTACTTTGTATGAAGACTCAGTTTAATTGAGTTTTTCATTAAAGTTATTTATTTTTAATAATTAGTCCTGACTTCATTACAAAATCCACGTCTAACAAGGCCTCAATATTTTCAAGTGGGCTATTATCTACGGCAATAATATCGGCAATTTTACCTGTTTCTAATGTACCTAAGGAATCACTTTTACCAATTAAATCTGCAGCATTGATTGTTGCAGATTTTATTATTTCATTTGGTTGCATACCTGTTTGGTACATTAATACTGCTTCACGGGCATTATTACCATGTCGAGAAACTCCACTATCTGTACCATAGGCTATTTTTACACCGGCTTTTACTGAACGTTTAAAATTGGCAATCATATCACCACCTACTCTAATTGCTTTTGCAGCAATAACCGGTGACATAAAGTTACTATTTTTAGCCATATCCACAACAGTATCACCAGCCATTAATGTTGGTACTAAATAAGCACCAGTTTGTTTAAAAAGTTTAATGCTTTCTTCATCGGCATAACTACCATGTTCAATACTATCTACACCAGCGCGTAATGCGGCATTGATCCCTGTTGCAGCATGGGCATGACTGGCTACTTTTCGTCCTAATGCATGAGCTGCATTGACAACTTCAGTTAATTCATCATCAGCCATTTGCTGTCCTGTTCCTGTATTGGTATCAGATAATACACCTCCAGTAGACGTGATTTTGATAACATCTGCACCATATTTTATTGCGCGACGAGTAGCACGACGACAATCATATGGACCATCACAAATCGTTTGTGCTGTGTGCATATCTAATAAATCAGGGCGCATACCATCTACATCACCATGGCCTCCCGTTACAGCTACATTACTGCCCGCGGCTATTATTCTTGGGCCTTGCAAAAAACCTTTTTTAATATCATCTCTTAAAGCAAAACTTTGCTCTGGGCTACCACCTAAATCACGCACTGTAGTAAAGCCAGCCATAAGGGTTTTTTTAGCAAAATAAGCACTTTTAACAAGTTTATCGGCATCTGACATTCTGAGTTTTTCACTATCATTTTTAGGACTGAATTCTCCTTGTAAATGAACATGCATATCCATTAAACCGGGTAAAACAAAATGAGAAGATAAATCGATTAAAGTCGCATTTTTTGCGATTTCTTGTGGATTAACAAATCCTTTTCTTATTTCTGTGATAATGCCATCTGTAATAACTAGGGTTTGATTCTTTAAAGGCGGCTTACCTGGAATGGGTAAAATAGAGCCTGCATGGATAACTTGTGTATTAGACAATACCTTTGTCGAAATCAAACTTGTTGTGGCTAATGCGCCAAGGCAGATTGTTTTTAATAATGTATTCATTGAGTGCGCCTGCTTAAAAGTAAATTTTATTAATTATTATTATTCCACTGTATCAGTTGTTAAAAGTTTATGAATCAATATGCGATAAATTTGCTGTTATTTATGATGAATTATTAAAAATGAACCCATTCAATGAATATTGCTTGATATAAACTTTAAAACGTAATCAATGACCTAAAAATCAATTTATAACACTTATTTTGCTTTGGCTGTAAAGCATAGTGGCTTAATCTAAAAATAAATTAAATCGTTATATATAAATTTAAATAGATATATCAATTAGTTATTAAAATAAGGAAAGTCATAATTTATCCATATAAAACAGTGAGCTAGATACAGTACATCAATCTTTGATAATTATTAAGTTTACATTGATTTTTTGACAGCGCTGTCTTTATATTTGCAATTTAATTTATTTAAAAACAGTTAGTTACTGGTGAATGTGTTTTTTGCTTCATTAATTCTTGTATTTAAAAGTTTACATTTTGATATTTTAAATAACAAAAAAACAACATTTACATCATCTTGTTAACACGGTTTAATGGTATTTGTTCCTGTAGCGGAACAAAATTACAAATAGAATTTCAGGGGAAATTATGGCTTTTAAAAAAACGTTACTAGCGACAACAATTGCACTGTGTAGTGCAAATGTGTTTGCTGATATAACAGATTCTACTTTTGTGTTAGCAGCAGGTGATCCACTTACGTCTCAGCAATGGCACATAAAAAATACAGGCCAAGCAGGCTTTTCAAGATCATCAGGTATTGCTGGTAATGACCTAAATGTTGATTTTTCAAATCTAATGGGTATTAAAGGACTTGGTGTAACGGTATCTGTCATTGATACAGGTGTTGAAATTGCACATCCAGATTTAGTTGCTAATGTAGTGTCTGGTTCTGTGAATTTAGGTGATGGTTCTGATTCTCCTACTGATACGCATGGTCATGGTACATCAGTTGCTGGTTTAATTGCTGCGACTGAAGAAAATGGTATTGGCGGTCGTGGTGTAGCACCTTTAGCAAGTTTAATTGGTTTTAACTTCCTTTCAAATCAAACTGTGTCGGCTTGGTTGGTATCACATGGTTTATCAGAAGACTTTCGTCAATTAGACCGTTTTACTGATCCGCGTGTATTTAACCAAAGTTACGGTAGTACGCCAGCTGTGCCACAAGCACTTGATTACGTAGCGAATCCTTTTTCAGAAGTACAAAACTTGGTAATGCAAGATATCACAGAAAACAGTCATTGGGGCCGAGGTGCTGTTTATGTTAAGTCAGCTGGTAATTCTTTCGGCTCATATAATGCATATTATCAAGGTTTACCGATTTTAGTATTACCATATGAAGGTGGTCAGTTCTTTAACAATAATGGTTTACCATTTCATAGCGCGAATATAAGTGCTGACAATAATAATTACTGGAACTTAGTTGTATCTGCTAGCAATGCTGAAGGTAAGTTATCATCTTATTCTTCTGTTGGTTCAAGTGTCTTTCTAACAGCACCGGGTGGAGAATACGGTCAAAATGCTCCAGCGATGGTTACTGTTGATTTAATGGGCTGTGACAGTGGCTTTAATGTTTCAGGTGAGCATGTAAATGCATTACACGGTGGTTCTGAATTAGATCCAAATTGTGATTATAACGGTACTATGAATGGTACTTCATCTGCAGCACCAAATACTGCTGGCGCAATTGCGACAGTCATGTCTGCTAATCATGCATTAGATGCGCGTACTGTCCGTCATTTACTTGCTACAACTGCGCGTAAAACAGATGCTGATAATGCGGGTATTGCACTTTCTTTTGAAGATGCGACTGGTGAAGTCGTTAGTTATGATGCTGTTCCTGCATGGCAAAAAAATGCAGCGGGTTACAATTATCATCACTTTTACGGTTTAGGTGCTGTTGATGTTGATGCAGCAGTTTATAAAGCGTTGTTTACAGGTGTTTCCTTACCAGAGCAACAAATCACACCTTGGCAAACTGCTACCGCTAATGTAGAAATTCCTGATGCATCGTTGACTGGAGCACAGAGTATTATTTCTAATGAAACAGAACTTACTGTTGAGTCTGTTCAAGTGAAGTTAAATATTGATCACAGTCGTTTACGTGATTTATCAATAGAACTTATCTCACCCTCAGGTACTCGTAGTATACTTATGAGTGCACGTACTGGTTTATTAGGTGGTAATGACGGTGGTTATACAGATGCTGTCATGCTAAATACACATTTTTATGGTGAACAAGCTAAGGGAGATTGGATCATAAAAGTATTAGATACAGATAAAGGCACTAGCTATACGTTAGGGTACAACCAACAAATTGGTTTAATTGGTTTTAATAGCCAAAATAATGAAGTTGCTGGTGTATTAAAAGACTGGTCTATTCGTATATTTGGTCATTAATTAGGAGTTGTAACCATGAAATTATTAATTTTAGCAAGTAGCTTTTTAAGTACATCTGTTTTAGCTTCACAACCCAGTGTTGCTGATTTATCTAAGTTGTCAATTACGCCTGTTGAAGCACTTAAGTTAGCGCAAAAACAGGTAATGATTAATGGTGTTGTATATCAACAAAAAGCAACACAAAGCCTTAATAAACAGTCATTTTCTACAGATATTGAGATCCCAAGTTTAGTGATTGGTGAAGTAGTCAATAGCACCGATGGCTTTACTGCTTATGATGTAACAGGTGAAATTATTGTTAAACTTGCTGGTGATGTTGATTTAGAAAAATTCAGTAAAGATAACAATCTGACAATTAAACAAGCTTATAAAAACTTTTATATCTTAAAGTCTGGTGATAAAGCCAATTTATTACCACTTGTAGAGCAACTACAAAACTTACCAAATGTAGTGTCTGCAACAATTGACTTAGCAGATAAAGGTATTAATACACACTAATTTATTTATCACATATATCATAAAAAACCCGCTAGTCAGCGGGTTTTTCTTTAAAGTTTATGTCAATATAAATCGTTTTCTTATCTCTGTGATGATGCCATCTGTAATAACTATACCCAAACCACTTCAAGATGCAGGATTCAGTTGGAATTATACCAATACGAATAAATAAATACTCAATTTAAATGAACTAAATATTCCAATAACATCGTTGCTTTCAATCCTAATAGCCTGCTATTACTCAATCAAGCGCCTTGTTCTTGAAAATTTATCCTTATTAAAATTTGATCACTAACTTACTCGTATTGGTATTAGAAATACTTTAGGCAAGGCATTGATTGAAGAACATGGTTATTCCCTTTTCAAAATAAATAACGCTGCATAAAGTATTTAACCTGAGATCTGCTTAAGCGATAACTAATGCGTTAAGCTCTACATCAGTTAAATTAAGGCTTGGCTTATTTTCTTTTAAAGAATAAGCCACCAATCCAGCCATTAGATTCAACATAAAACCATTCATACTGCGGTGTCTCGAATGTTCAATGAAGGATATGTTCTTGAGTTGGTCATTAATTGTTTCAATTATAAAGCGCTTTGAAAGCATTGCTCTATCCCATAATGACATCGCTTTTGCTTTCATATTCTTGCGAACCGTCATAATGAGCTTCACCCCTTTATCGAGCAAATCGGCTTCTAAAGCCTTACTTAAATACCCTTTGTCACCATATAATTTATCCGTCAAGCAGCTCGCTAACTCACGCACGGGTTGAGTATCATGTACATTTCCTGCTGTCACTTTCGCAGCAACAATTTCCCCATGATGATTAACGATTAAATGCAGTTTGAACCCATAAAACCACCCCATAGTTCCTTTACCACGCTGGGGAATTCATTTTTGTATATAAGTGATACATAACCAAGGTAGTAATTTTTAAAATCACGATGATGTGACATGTGAAAACTAATAACAATAGTCATTATTTCACTGGTTGTCATACGTCCTGCTCGCTGACGCTTTTGGGTGCCATCTTCGAGTAATTGTTTTTCCCATTGAGGTATAAATACTTTGCAAAAATCATCGACATCGCAAAACAATTCAACTAATTTAATCATGCCTGTTCCTTTTTTATCCAATCGTTCTTGGTCGAAAGATCGGATCTCGGAACGGGCATTTAGTTCAATTTTCTTAAACGAGATTCAGGTTATTTATAAACCAACCTTACAGGGACTTCTGAGCAAATAATGCTCGTTGTTTCATCTTTTTTTAAGGGAGTAACCATTAATGCAAAGATGCGCCTAGATCATGAATTGCTCGGCAGTCCTGAACCTCACATCTTGAAGTGGCTTGGGTATAGGGTTTGATTCTTTAAAGGCGGTTTACCTGTAGTGGGTAAAATAGAGCCTGCATGGATAACTTGTGTATTAGACAATACCTTTGTCGAAATCAAACTTGTTGTAGCTAATGCGCAAAGGCAGATTGTTTTTAATAATGTATTCATTGAGTGCGTCTGCTTAAAAGTAAATTTTTCTTATGTAATAAATTGCGTTCAGATCAAAGCATAATAATTCCCTTGCTAACTTTTATGAGCGCGACTTTCCTGAAACACTTTAATTCAATAACAGATCTTCGTATTGAGCGTTGTAAAAGCATGAGCTTATCGATATTTTACTGAACACTATTGCTCGTGTCATTTTCCGGTTGAAATTCGACGGGTAGAGCATTTATTCTAATCCTGAGTGTTGTCACTGATTGAAACCACAGGAACAATATATCATCGCCATTGATGGTAAGACCGCACGACGTTAATTTACCACCAAAGCGATGGCGTCATTTTAACAAGGCACAATTAAATCAGCGAGTTTGGCGAGAAAAATAAGATGGCAGGGCTAGGCAATGATTATCGCTTACCCAGTTAAAATCTGAGCTTAAAATACGCTAGCTGTGATATACAGTATACGAAAGGCTTATTATTGGAAAGCAATGAATCATATCTAAAGCAGTTTGGATAATGGGTTTACAAAACAAACTTTCGTTGGTTTCCATTAGACTCATGAGTAAGCACTATTAGATGAAATGAACTTATTGTTCCACAGAGACAATTCTTTTAATGATATAACTAATGGGTGCAATTGATATGAGTGTAACAGTTGATCAAAATAGCATGTACATGTTGCTTAGCCAACAGCAAGAATCTTTTAAAAAGGCTGGTTATCCAGATTTAAAAACCCGAATTAGCCGACTTGATCGTTTAATGGCAATGCTCAAGAAATACGAACATCAAATTTGTAAGGTTGTTGCAGAAGATTTTGGCACTCGCCCAGAAGAGTTAACGCTTTTGGCTGAAATTTATGCAACAATAGAGCACGCTAAAGATGCCATTGTTAATGTAGAGCAATGGATGTCTCCTGAGCAGCGTAAAGCAATGTCACCCGGTTCAGAAGCTGGAGCTACTGCCCAGATACGTTTTATGCCCAAAGGGATTGTCGGTATTATAGGCCCTTGGAATTTTCCTATACATTTAGTCATTGCGCCATTAGTTTGCGTATTAGCGGCTGGTAATAGAGCAATGATTAAACCTTCTTCTGTAACACCTAAAACCGCAGAATTAATTGGCGAAATGATTGCTGCATTTTTCGACCCAACAGAGGTTACAGTCATATCGGGCAATAATGTTTCAGATAAATTTACTAAACTACCTTTCGATCACATAGTCTTTACAGGTTCAACGGATAATGGTCGACATGTAATGCGAGCTGCTGCTGATAATCTTACACCTGTCACTTTGGAGCTGGGTGGTAAATCTCCGGTAATAATTGATAAATGTACTGACTTATGTGTTGTTGCTTTACGTATCATAACTGGAAAACTATTTAATTCAGGACAAGTTTGTGTATGTCCAGATTACGCATTTGTACCAGAAGAAATATTGCCTGCTTTACTCATCGAGTTAGAAAAGGCGGTCAAAAGTTTATACCCTACAATTGAAAATAATCCTGACTATACCTCAATCGTTAACCAGAAGCATTTTCGTCGAATACAAAACCTACTTGATGACGCAAATGAAAAAGGTGTAAAAATTGTAACATTCAACCCAGCAGACGAAAATTATGATGAATCAGTAAATCGGAAGCTATTACCACGAGTACTAGTAAATCCATCGGATGAAACAGCAGTGATGAAAGATGAGATTTTTGGCCCCCTACTTCCGTTAAAAACTTACAACCAATTTGATGAAGTTATCGAGTATTTGCATACAAAAGATCACCCCTTAGCGCTTTATTATTTTGGCGAAAATGAGACGAACAAAGCATTATTGCGTGACAATATATTATCGGGTGGCATGACTGTCAACGATGTTGTTGTGCAAGTGATTTGTGATCAACTACCGTTCGGTGGTGTCGGTGCTAGTGGCATGGGGTGCTATCACGGTATTGAAGGATTTATTGAATTTTCTCATTTAAAAGGGGTTTATACACAAACACCTTTTGAGGAAATAGCCGGATTTATACGACCTCCTTATAACGATGCTATACGTGGTATGTTAGAGAAAAGCATTAACGAAGCTTAATTATATTTACACGAATTAGCTCAAATTTAATTTTCATTTAGGAAGTAATTAGTATGACATTGCCTATTTTATTATCAGACAACATATCTCTACCTGTTATAGCAGCACCAATGTTTATTCTTTCAAATCCAGACCTAGTTATTGCTCAATGCAAAATGGGAATCGTAGGGTCTTTTCCTGCTCTCAATGCCCGACCTGCTGAAGAGTTTGAAGTTTGGTTAGAGAAAATTAGCAGTGAACTGGAAAAACACAATGCATCAGATCCTGAAAGACGTGCGGCTCCCTTCGCTGTAAATCAAATAGTCCATAGCTCCAATGATCGGTTAGAACACGATCTAGCTTTGTGCGTTAAATACAAAGTACCCATTGTAATTACGTCACTGGGGTGCAAGAAATTCGTCATTGATACAATACATTCATATGGTGGATTAGTTTTCCACGATGTGATCAGTAACGATTTTGCAAAAAAAGCGGTATCTAAAGGCGTAGATGGACTTATTGCTGTTGCCGCTGGCGCAGGAGGTCATGCAGGCACGACATCTCCTTTTGCCCTTATACAAGAAATTAGAGAGTGGTTCGAAGGACCTTTATTATTATCTGGTTCCATTGCTACAGGTAATTCAATACTAGCCGCTCAAGCAATGGGAGCAGATATGGCTTATATGGGGTCAACCTTTATAGCCACTAAGGAGGCAAATGCAACCAATGAATATAAACAAGCGGTAATTGAACATTCGTCTTCAGATATTATTTACACTAATTTATTCTCTGGTATCCACGCCAATTACCTAAGTCCTTCCATAGAAGCTGCTGGCCTAAATCCTAAAGATTTACCAGAAAGTGATCCGTCAAAAATGAACTTTGGTGTCGATAATAAAGCTACTTCTGTAAAAGTCTGGAAGGATATATGGGCTTGTGGTCATGGAATAGGTGCTGTCAAAGAGCTTCTTTCAACTCAAGATGTCATATCGAGGTTAGAACATGAATATTACGCAGCACAATATCGTTTGTTAGTAACGTAAGTAAATTACTAACTTTATCTAAATAAAATTATTATAAACATAGAGAGTAAAAACTATGAATACAACAGTAGAAAAATCACATATACTTAGTAAAGATGACTATTTTCAAAAACTTAAAAGAAGTCCTATCTTTTCATTACCAGCATTTTTTCTATTCGTATTTGGTGTGACTATTGTAGCAGGTGGCACGTATTTGTCCATTTCAGGTGAAATACCATTATGGGCTGCGACTGTGATAAATGGATTCGGAATCTATTTACTTTTTTCTATAGCACACGAATCTATGCATCGCTGTCTTTCTAGTATAGCCCCTATCAATTCATTTCTAGGTCGTGTATCCATGTCGATACTTGTACCTGCAGCCCCTTATGAAATTGCACGTTGGGCTCATTTACAACACCATAGATTTACCAACGGTCCAAAGGATCCTGACCACTTTATTCATCATGGTAAATGGTGGACCATGCCTTTACGCTGGGCTAACTTTGATATGAACTACATGTATATCTTTTTTAGAGATGGTGGAGAACAAAGAAAACGCCATGCAATACCGCTGGTTATTTCGGTTAGCATTTTTGCAGCTATAATTACAACGTTGACCTATTTGGGCTACGGAATGGAAGTACTTTTTTACTGGTTCTTACCTTCACGTATAGCGCTGACAATGATAGCTTTTGTATTTGTGTTTTTACCCCATTATCCTGGAATAACTTCGACTGATGAAAACCCTTATCATGCGACAACAACTAGACTTGGTTTCGAATGGCTTTTAACACCTATTATGCTTTATCAAAACTATCATCTTATTCATCACCTTTATCCGAATGCCCCATTTTATAATTATATAAAAATCTGGCATCTAAAATACGATGAGATAGTAGAACATAATCCTGCAATTCAAAAACCTTTTAGTCTTACACCGGTTAATGTGATTACTGAAAAAACACCTTCTTAAGCATGGTAAAATAATATCGTTGAATATCCTGCATAAATTAAGAGAGAGGCCTTAACATGCCTCTACTTCTAATAGCTAATTTAAAAATTTAAATAAAAAAGTCATCATCGTAACAGGTGGTGCTTTAGCTTTAAACCGATTCGCTCAAGTTATAAATATAAACTTAGCAGGAAGCTTTAATGTACTGCGTTTAGCCGCAGAACAAATGGCGAAAAAGCGAATCAGACGTTAAAAATTAGCGTGATGTTATTAATACGGCATCAGTTGCAGCATTCAATGGTCAAATAGGTCAAGCAGTTTATATCGTAAGTAGAGTAGGGGTAGCAGCGATAAGTTTTAGCCTCGCTTGGCATCCGTATCATGACAATTGCCCCTGACATTTTCGATATGACGATGATAGAAAGATTAAGTAATTAAGTCCGTGACCCTTTACTCGAAGTGCTATAAAACCCTAAGCACTGATTTAGCGTCACATATAATTACCAACAGCTATCTCAATGGAGAAGTTATTCGACTAGATGGTTCCATTCGGATGGAACCTAGGTAAAACTCCCCCCATTGGGGACTATAACTAATCCTATGTTTTTATAAGGTTCTCTCCATGCTTAGTGATATTAGAATATTAGATTTTTCAACCTTACTACCAGGGCCATATGCTTCAATGATGCTTGCTGATTTAGGCGCAGAAGTGTTACGTGTTGAGTCTTCAACTCGTACTGATTTATTACGTGAAATGACGCCAAAAGTGGGAGAGTCGTCGGCTGCACATCAATATTTAAATCGTTCAAAAAAATCAATTTCTCTCGATTTGAAGAAACTTGAGGCTATTGAAATCATCAAAGAGCTTGTCAAAAAATATGATGTCGTACTTGAACAATTCAGACCTGGCGTTATGAATAGATTAGGCATTGGTTATGAAAAACTAAAAGAAATAAATCCAAGCATAATCTATTGTGCAATTACTGGTTATGGCCAAACAGGTCCATATAAAAATCGTGCAGGACATGATCTAAATTATCTTTCAATTTCTGGGATTAGCAGTTATTCAAAAAGAAAAAAACAAGCTCCGGTTCCGCAAGGGGTACAAATAGCGGATGTAGCAGGAGGCTCACTGCATAGTGTTATTGGTATATTAACAGCTTTACATCACCGTCAAAAAACGGGACAAGGTCAATTCATTGATATAAGTATGACTGATTGTGCTTTTGCTTTAAATGTGATAGGTATGCCTGAAACATTGGCTAGCAACAATGCGACAAATGCTGAATCAAATTTACTTAATGGCGGGACTTTTTATGATTATTATCAAACTAGCGATGGACGGTATATGTCTATTGGAAGTATAGAGCCGAAGTTTTTTAATGATTTGTGTAAATTGCTAAATTTAGACGATTTGATACCACTCGCCAATAAAACCTCAGCGCAGAAAGAGATAAAAGACAGCTTTACGCAGGCTTTTAAGACAAAATCTTTTACTCAGTGGCAAGATATATTTACAGGTTTGGATTTATGTGTTGAGCCAGTATTAGATCTTAAAGAGGCCAGTAACCATCCTCAATTAATTGCTAGAAACATGATTATTGAGGTACCAGATAAACAGAATAGTCTACAAAAGCAACTAAGTAATCCAATTAAATTTTCAAATTATCAATCAAAATATCAGCAAGTCGGTGCTGAAGTTGGTGCCGATAGTAACGAGATACTCAGCCAACTTGGATTTAATGCTACAAGCATAGCAATGCTTAAAAAAGATGGTGTGGTGAATAACACTAATTAAAAATCAACAATGTTATTCTACTAGGGTGGTAATTTCCTCCTTTTTATTCGAGATATCCCCGTGCTACTTGGACATACAGGTTTTATAGCTTGGGTAGGATGTAGGATCTTAATAATTTAAAAGGTGTCTTCGTGCCTGATTTATGATCTCATTGGTTCGCCAAAACTAATGATAAAAGACACGAAGACAATGAACCTTACAACGTTAACAGAAAAAATCAATGCCGTTTTTGAACTCAAAAAGCTTTTCGCTCTTGCTAGAGAGAGAAATTTTATCAAGCGGCATCGGCAAATTAATCCACAAAAATTGTTACTTTCTGTCGGATCCGATACTGCACCAGAAAGACTACATGCTCCTCATGCCGCATCACTGAAAAATAAATAGCTACTGACCGACGCAGGGTATTTTGATCGAGATAAAATAATCGATATTGATAAACAAGGCGGATATACCATTACGCAAGCGCTTTGCAGTATCAATCCGACGATTGAAGCAGTTTATGGTTTCCATGGGAATAGAATACACAAATCAGAGGGCTACAAACTCAAAGACCTCCGGTTACAAGATAAAAGCACCACATTAGATTTAACGGTTCGTTGGTCGGGGTATCCCTTTGATTTTCGGGTATATACCCAAGCCACTTC
>NZ_NQMR01000370.1 GCF_002276045.1 Pseudoalteromonas sp. NBT06-2
TGATTTTGTTCGATGAGATTGAAAGCTTCGCTACCTGAACTGGCTGCAATTGTATTAAAGTTAAATGACTTCAACATGTCTAGCATGATTTCTTTGGCGGTTGCATTGTCATCAACCACTAGTACGTTAAGCCCTTCTAATTCGGGTAAGGCTATTTTACGACGCGTTAATGGCAAACCTTTTTGTAATTGGAACTTCGCGGTAAAATGGAAGGTGGAGCCTTGACCTGCTTCACTTTCTAACCAGATTTCACCGTCCATTATTTCACAAAGTTTTTTCGAAATACTTAAACCAAGCCCCGTACCACCGTATTTTCTAGTCGTAGAAGAATCTGCTTGGTTAAATGACTGAAATAGCTTACTTTGCTGATCGGGTGTCATGCCTATACCTGAGTCCTTTACTGAAAAGTGTAATAAAGCTGAGTCTAGTGTATGTTGTTTTAAACGAATACTGATAACAACTTCCCCTTCATCAGTAAACTTGACGGCATTATCGCATAAATTCATCAAAATTTGCCCTAAGCGTAGTGGATCACCAAT
>NZ_NQMR01000371.1 GCF_002276045.1 Pseudoalteromonas sp. NBT06-2
TCATTGGCATCGGTAAACGTATCATCTAAAGGGTTTACAACTACTGTAACTGTTGCTGTGTTACCTTCTGCATTAGTATATGTAAAAGTATCTGTACCATTAAAGTTAGATTTAGGTATGTAAGTAACAGTACCATCGGCATTAATTATCACTGTACCATTTAAGCCATTTGTGACTGATACTACCGGTGATTTTGGTCCATCAGCATCTGTGTCATTGGCCAATACATCAATGATCACTGAACCGTCTTCATTGACCGTTGCTGTATCGTCTTGAACAACAGTGGCATCACCTTGTGGTGTCACATTAACAGTCACTGTCGCAGTATTGCCTTCCGCATTAGTATACGTGAAGCTATCTGTTCCAGAAAAGTCAGGATTTGGTGTATACGTGACCGTGCCATCTTGGTTGATAACTACCGTGCCATTTGAGCCATTTGTGACTGATACTACCGGTGATTTTGGTCCATCAGCATCTGTGTCATTGGCCAATACATCAATGATCACTGAACCGTCTTCATTGACCGTTGCTGTATCGTCTTGAACAACAGTGGCATCACCTTGTGGTGTCACATTAACAGTCACTGTCGCAGTATTGCCTTCCGCATTAGTATACGTGAAGCTATCTGTTCCAGAAAAGTCAGGATTTGGTGTATACGTGACCGTGCCATCTTGGTTGATAACTACCGTGCCACTTGAGCCATTTGTGACTGATACTACCGGTGATTTTGGTCCATCAGCATCTGTGTCATTAGCCAATACATCAATGATCACTGAACCGTCTTCATTGACCGTTGCCGTGTCATTATTAATACCTGTCACATCATCAACAGGTGAAACAAATACGGTGACAGTTTCAGTATTACCTTCTGCATTGGTATAAGTGAATGTATCTGTACCGTTATAATCAGGATTTGGTGTATATGTCACAGTCCCATCATCATTGATCACCACTGTACCATTTGAACCATTGGTCACAGAAACTACAGGTGATTTTTCGCTATCAACATCTGAATCATTAGCTAATACATCGATGACAACTGAGCCATCTTCATTTACTGTGGCTGTATCAGCTTTTATTTCTGTTTGATCTGCAGCACCATTTACTGTGACTGTAAT
>NZ_NQMR01000372.1 GCF_002276045.1 Pseudoalteromonas sp. NBT06-2
ACAGGGATGATGAGATGGACACCTCTTGCCAATACGGCGTCACGATGCGCCAAGATTGAGTTACCAAAACCAATCGACTACAAGAGGTGCCCACATGAACGTTACCTTGATCGGGATTGATCTCGCAAAGTCCGTCTTCCAAGTCTGTGCCGTGAATCAAGCCGGCAAGCCGGTCTTTAACCGGCAGGTGAAGCGCCAGCGACTGCTGGCGCTGCTCTTGGAATACCCAAAAGCCATCGTCGCCATGGAGGCCTGCAGCGGCTCCAACTACTGGGGACGCACCCTTCAGAGGCATGGCATGGACGTTCGGCTGATCCCACCCCAGCACGTTAAGCCCTTCGTTAAAGGCAATAAGAACGACCGCAACGATGCTTTTGCCATCACCGAAGCCGCGCAGCGGCCTCATCTGCGGTGTGTGCCCCCACGCACCCTGGCCCAAACTGACCTGATCCAGGCGCACCGGGTGCGCGAACGCCAGGTCAATCAGCGCACCGCCCTCACCAATCAAATCCGGGGCCTGCTCAATGAATACGGCATCGTGCTCCCTCAAGGACGCCGGCGGCTCCAGAGCGCCTTGCCGGGTCTGCTTGAAAATGCCGACAACGAGCTGACCCCCGAGGCCCGGGTGCTGCTTGAAGAGCTGCTGATCGAGTGGCAGCAACGCGATGCGGCCATCAACCGGCTCGACCGGCGTATTGACCGGCAGGCCAAAGGCAGCGACGCCGCCCAGCGTCTGATGACCGTTAAAGGCATCGCCGAGAAGACCGCCACCGCTCTCGTTGCCCACGCCGGTGACGGGCGCGCCTATCGCAATGGCCGAGAGCTGGCTGCCAATCTCGGTCTTGTGCCTCGCGAGCACTCCAGTGGCGGCAAACAGAACCTCGGAGGCCTGACACGGCGCGGCAACACGTATCTACGACGAATGCTGATCCAGGGTGCTTGGTCAGTCCTGCGCAATGCCCACAGGAATCACGACCGGCTGTCGTGTTGGGCCCGCCAAGTCGCAGAGCGACGCGGTAAGCATAAGGCCGTCGGCGCCATTGCCAACAAGATGGCCCGTATTAGCTGGGCCTTGATGTATTACCAACAGAGTTACCGGTCCGCCTGAGCCGACCACT
>NZ_NQMR01000373.1 GCF_002276045.1 Pseudoalteromonas sp. NBT06-2
CAAAAGCCAACTGTTTTTTGTCCCGATTTAATAGCTTGTTATATTTTTTATACACTAATTCAAAGAAATTTGATCTAAACGGCAATATTTTGAAGTTGAGCCAGTCCATAGTTCATTTGACAAACCACTTAAGGTAACTTTTGTTTTTGCATGATATGCCGAAAGTAAAAACGAAGTGGTATTTTTGTACCCCGCTGTATTTGCGCTTCTAAGCCAAAATCCACCCTCACAAGCAGCAGGTGTGTTAGATATTTTTATTGCTACGTCCCCATCAAAAACACCTTGCTCTGAATATGTGTAAAGCGCATCTATAGTAGTTGTGACATAAATCCTTTCAGCAAGCGCCGATGTTGAGCAGGCTAAAAAAGCTAACGATAATAGAGTTTTTGAAATATTTGACATATTGAACCTTATTTAAAATATAACGCTTTGCTAAGCGGAAAATAACGGTTGGCTATAATCGCGTAGCGATGGCCAACTGTTATTTTTCCGTTTAAGCAACTTGTTATGCCTCTTAAATTTTAACTAATAGTTCTTTTTGTTCTTGAGTTAAAGAATCTATAGTTGCAATATTCAGTGTATCTGATGGTTTAAGAGCTAAATCTTGATCAAGTGAAATATCAACTCTATCAGGTAAGTTATACATAGCACCTGTTGCTGGATCGACTATTAGCATACCAATTAAACCACCTAGTAAAATATTGCCAAAATACCAGCCATCTACAGAACTTGTAAGAGTATATGTTTTTTCAGAAAAGCCCTTTTTATTAAGCACTAATGTGTAAGTCTCACCTTTAAAATAACCTGATGATGATTTTAAAGTTACTGTGGACGGAGTGATTCCACTTTCAACTTTTTGACCTGCACGGTTTGTAATAACAAAAGTTGAGCCTCCAGGATTACTGTTAATAGCGACGGCATAATCAGACTTACTCACAATACTTGAACAACCAGACATAATGATCGTTGAAAGTGCTAACGCTAATATCTTCTTTTTCATTTTTTTTCCTTAAGATTAAAGTTGTTCCTACATGGAACAATACTACTATTATCTAACACTGTTAGATGAACTCATTGAGGCATAACATTTGTATAAACGGCGC
>NZ_NQMR01000374.1 GCF_002276045.1 Pseudoalteromonas sp. NBT06-2
GAATCGGTTGATTGATAAAGTCAAGCTATCTCGCCGCAAGCTCACAACTAATTAATTTTACTTTTTTATTAACTCTATCTTTGCATTTTAATGTTAAAGAGTCAGAATATGCAAAACTTTAAATAACTTTTATTTTTTCATACTTTTTAGGATTTTAATGCTAGATTTACCTTTAAATAAAAAATACATTTTACCGCCGTTTTTTCTGATTCTGATTAGCTTTTCTTTTGCATCTCTTTCATTAAATCCGTTACTCGAATTTGACCGTTCACTGATACAAGAGGGCCAAATTTGGCGAATTTTAACAGGTCAATTTGTGCATTCTAATTGGTATCATCTGTTATTAAATTGTGGAGGAATTATATTGATTTGGGCATTACACGCAGAGCATACGTCACCGAAAAGGTATACATTTAACATCCTATTTTTAGCACTATTTTGTGGCTTAGGTTTATACAAATTTTATCCTCAAACCCATATTTATACGGGTTTAAGTGGTTTATTACATGGTGTGATCATTTTTGGTGCAATTAAAGATGTCAACGCAGGAATGAAAACAGGGTATTTATTATTTATTGGTGTTTGGTGCAAAGTTTTATGGGAGCAATACTCAGGGCCAAATGTGGATGTGGGTGCACTAATAAATGCAAGAGTAGCAATCGAGGCACATTTAATAGGTGCTATTGGTGGTAGCCTGTTTTTAATTGAAAAACTACTTTGTAAATTAAAATCATCATTAATTTAAGCTAAATATCGAGTAGGGTGATGCTCATGCCTCATCCCTCTCACAGAACCGCACGTACGGACCTCGTATACGGCTCCTGCATACTTCACATCACCATCGTTAGTGACACAATGCTAATTTGTAATCTAGTATAGTGCGCCTTATAGCCACCGCTCATTTTCCAAACATTGTGGTAACTTTCATCTTAGGGTTTGGCGTTCTAGCACAAAGGCAATCTACCAAACTTGACTACAATTACTTCCCATATACGACCAGTCTCATTGGACATCACTATTCCTAGCGCACCAATTTTGCTTGTCCCGCTAATCAGGCGGCTTGTGTATCAATGATAAAAACTAACAACTC
>NZ_NQMR01000375.1 GCF_002276045.1 Pseudoalteromonas sp. NBT06-2
AATCACTCATATCAGGCTCTGCATTTGCACTAAATGAGAAGACAACAAATATCACTAACAATATAAGTGTTAAATAAATTTTAATTGCTAACCAAATCGATTTAAAAGGGTTTTTTAATATATACATAAAGAAATTTTTAACAGGGTTTAAAATGTAATAATTTAAATATTCAAGATACTGAGCAGCTTTTATGTTCATGTTCTTGCACCTTGAAAGCCTATTACGATTGCTTTTGCTACCATTGCACCGTAAAAAAACACTACAATTGCCCACATAATTTACACTCCTTATTTAGACTTGGATCAAAAAAGGAGGCATAAGCCCCCCTTGGTAATGCAAAAATTTAATTACGAACCAAAGAATTTAATAACTTGGTTGTAACCCCAACGTGTGAACGGTGGTAAAACTTTAATTGCAGCCATTGCAGTGATACCGCCAACAACCGCAGTCGCAGCAATCGCGCCAGTAATAGCCGAGAAGTCCACCCCCTCTGCCATAGCTGTCATTGGTAGTGTGAACGCTGCTAAAACTAATAATTTTGATTTTGCTTGAAATTTCATTTTTAAACTCACTTTTGATTTAAAAAATTAATTACTTCCCCATACCCCCAAGATACGAGATAAGAAATTAATATTGTTGATAATCCCGCCATGAATAACATTGCATATTCTGCGCTTGTAAACATATTGGGGTCTACTAAGTAGCGTATCCAGTACGCCAAATCCGCGCCCTCGTTCAGCAATAAGCCCGTACAATCATTAGGATTAATTACTTGTTCCAATTGATACGAACCATCTTGATTTTCAAGAGCACAAAACATTTACGAAACCTTTTGTAATTTATTTTCTACGAAAGGAGTTAACTTCTTTTCTAATCTGTTTTTAGTTTTCATTTTTTTCTTTCTCTATATTTTCGTTTATCAATTTTTGCTGACTGTTTATAAAATCTTTTTCATAATACTTGTGACGTAAATTCATTAATATTGCAGGGAATAATTGATGCAATATAAAAAATATTGACACTATTACTCCCGATAAAATTAACCAATTCATATTTAACCCTACTTAGCCGTTC
>NZ_NQMR01000376.1 GCF_002276045.1 Pseudoalteromonas sp. NBT06-2
TTGATGGTTTTTCGCATTGATTCGCCCTTTAATTCTATCTTTATCGAGCCATGAACCAAACGATCTAAAATAGCGTCTGCGTGAGTCGATTCCCCAATCATCTGATACCAATGTTCTTGTGGTAATTGGCTCGATATTAACGTAGATTTTGTATCATATCTGGCATCAATCAATTCAAGTAAATCACTTCGCTGTTGTAAATTCAGTGGCTCCAATCCCCAATCATCTAAGATCAGTAAATCAACTGTTGCCAATCTATTGATAAATTTACGATAGCTACCA
>NZ_NQMR01000377.1 GCF_002276045.1 Pseudoalteromonas sp. NBT06-2
GCTTGGGTCAGATACATTTTCTCTAACAATTCTTTTAATCTAAAGTAATTCACGCTTCTTCCTTGCTGGCAGTGTTGATTTCCAAGTGCACAGGCAAGATAGGTTTTCCCACAACCTGTTGCACCTGTGATCAGGATATTTTGATGTAGTCTAAGCCACTCACCTTGTGCCAATGAGCGGATCTGTGATTTATTGATATTGCGAGTCGCTCGGTAGTTAACCTGCTCCAATTGCGCTCTCACCCTGAATTTGGCTTGTCGTATCAGTCGTGTTATTTTTCGGTTTTCTCTTTGATTTAACTCCTGATCCAGCAGTAAAGCTAAGCGTTCTGAAAAGCTGAGCTCATTGTAATGATTTGGCTGTTCGGCTTGTTGGATCAGCGCATCTCGAATGCCATTTAGTTTTAGAACGCTTAATTGTTGATAGATTTGTTGCATAATAATTCCTTAATGATAATAGTTGTGGCCGCGAATATTGCTGTGCTCTATATCTGCTAGCAGATCTGGTTGAGTTGAAGGTAATGGCTTACTTTCTAGACCTTTATCTAAAATTGAACGGATCCCAGATACCCTATGTATGCCTGTTGCCAATGCGCGTTTACAAGCTAATTCAAGACGTGAAGGACTGTATTTCTTTGCCAAACTGAGTAGCCCCAAGCAAGCACGATAACTTTGTTCAGGATGCTTTTTAGCTTGTAACAACATCACTACATACTGCTCAGTTAATTGACCGATATCAGCAGCCCACTTTTCAAAACGTTCGGGTGACCATTGTCCATGTTTCTG
>NZ_NQMR01000378.1 GCF_002276045.1 Pseudoalteromonas sp. NBT06-2
ATCAAAAAATATGCAATTTAACCAATTTTTAGTAAATACTCATGAAATATCCACCACTTATTACAATATTGTAAATGTGTCTTTGATAGACGGAAAAAGTCCGTGTTTCACGCAAACTTAAAACTAAACAATGTAATTAAAGTATTTGATATAATTATATAAATAGAGTATTTTGCAAAAAATAAAAATCATGATAGACGGAAAAAGTCCGTGTTTAAACACGGAATAAATCGTTCTATTAAAGCTGTTATGTTACTCAAGGAATATCGTGTCGACTAAAGAGTTTAAAAATATGACTGACAAACTTGTTTCTGAATTGCAGTCTGCATATATGCATTTTGAAATCTATAAAGATATTAAAATGCAAATTTCTGAGCATTCTAAAGAGATGAATAAATCTAAGCATTTTTGGTCACTAACTATAAATGCTCACTTAGAATCGGCTAGATCAACCCTTGGTCGTATTTATGACCAGAATGAAAAGAATTTAGGAATTAAGTCTTGGTTATTAGAGTTTAAAAAAAATCACCTACAACAAGAATTTTTTGAAGCGAGCGAGCAGGATAAATTTAATCGCACACCGTTAAAAAATGGTGAAATTAAAAATGACTTGAAAAGTATCTCACCTGAAGATGAGAAGGTTAATATATTGTACAAACGACATAGGCATACTGAAATTGCACACATGTCGTTAAGCAATGCCAAAAAAGGCATATCATATTTCAAGGATTACCCTTTACCATCATCTGATATTCAAGAATTAATTGATCGTGCAGCTGCAATTATTAATAAATACTCTAGTCATTACAATGGCGTAAATTATGCTATGACTACCTTTGATAGCCAAGACTATAAATATATTTTCGATCGGCTGTCCAAGCCGTAACATAATCGGGTAGCCGGAGGTCTCTAACCTCCAGCCCCCACACCACCCATCATGCATTCTTTTTTATAAACAGGGCAATGGGCGGTTCATCTCCCGTAATGAATCTTTATCCAAACATCTCTTAATGATACGAGTC
>NZ_NQMR01000379.1 GCF_002276045.1 Pseudoalteromonas sp. NBT06-2
CTACAGGCTCGTTATATGCCTAATTCGTAATAATTATATTTGTGTAAACTGAATGATAGATAACCCAGAAAAAACAAAGTCGCTGATGACTGAAATGGAAGGATTTCTTCCTATAACGGTAATCACAACTCCAGAACTTATTGATACATTACGCGGTAAAGGCATTAGGTTACCAAAGAATTTTATCTGCAAAATTAAAGAATTGCATTATTTAGGTGATGATGGTGGTATATGCTGTGGACTTAGCCTGCCAATTGAAATGCATGATCCTTTAATCATTTCAATTACACACTTACGGATTAATAAACAACATAAGCTAGCTAAAAAAATCATCAATTATCAAAAAAAACGAGTTAAAAAACTAGCGAGGTATGCTGGTAGCGGCATATAACAAATAAGGATAGGTGTCTCGCAGCCGACACCTTATCTGGGTGTTGAACAAGCCCGAGCTTAAGTCGTATAACTTATTTATAGTAAATAGTGATGATCGTGTTTTTTATTGGCAGCGGCTTTCGTTTATTTTAGCCGAGTGAATGCGCTCCTTGCCCTAAGAAGAACAAATCTTTAATTTTATTAATTAGTTAGTTTTTTATACTTTTATTCCTCTTATTGGTTTAAGCCATTACCCTTATTTTATTCGCCTTTAGGCTAACTCGTTCG
>NZ_NQMR01000038.1 GCF_002276045.1 Pseudoalteromonas sp. NBT06-2
CAGAAATGCGCGATCCCACCCTGATAGAAAGCCCATCTAAGAGCTCTTAAAGTTTACAGATGATTTTTTCGCTTCTGAAGGTTTTAAACCAGCAATGCTCTCCATATTATAAATATTCCTAATTCTCCTGAGGCATATATTGAAAAATTCGTGATGTTCAATTGTGGTTTAAGATTATTTATATCAAACAACTTATAATTTAGTAATATTTATCTTTGATTTCAATCACTAAACCCACTTACAAATTGTATAATATATTGACAAAAGGTAACAATTACTGCACCTTATATGTTGCATAATGGAATAGGGTAGTTCTCAAGGTCACATCATGGATAAAAAGCAGCTCAGCGAAACCGATATAATCACTAAATACATCATGCCAGCGGTACAAGATGCCGGTTGGGATTCTATGACTCAAATTCGTCAGGAAGTGAAACTTCGTGATGGTAAAGTGATAGTGCGTGGTCAACTAGGTGTACGCAAAACGGTTAAATCGGCTGATATTGTACTTTATCACAAACCTAATATGCCCCTTGCGGTGATTGAAGCCAAAGCCAATAAACATGATATTGCTAAAGGAATGCAGCAAGGGTTAGATTATGCTCGCTTGCTAGAAGTACCTTTTATATTTGCTACAAACGGAGATGGCTTTATATTTCATGATAAAACCAACCCGGAAATGCTTGAATCGCAAATACAGTTATCTGATTTTCCAACACCTGAACAATTATGGCAAAAATATTGTACTTATCGTGGCTTTGCCGAAACACAGCTCCCTTTAATTACCCAAGATTACCATGATGATGGTAGTGGCAAAGCGCCACGCTATTATCAATTACAAGCCATTAATAAAAGTATTGAAGCCATTTCAAATGATCAAAAACGTATATTATTAGTAATGGCAACTGGCACAGGTAAAACCTATACCGCCTTTCAAATTATTTGGCGATTATGGAAATCACGTCAAAAGAAACGCATTCTATTTTTAGCAGACCGAAACATCTTAGTTGATCAATCAAAAACAAATGACTTTTTACCTTTTGGACCAGCGATGACCAAAGTGACTAAGCGAACGGTAGATCCCGCTTACGAAATTCATTTAGCTTTATATCAAGCATTAACAGGCCCCGAAGAGCACCAAAAAGCTTTTAAACAAGTTGACCGAGACTTTTTTGACTTAATAATAATTGACGAATGCCACCGTGGTAGTGCAAATGAAGACAGTGCATGGCGGGAAATTCTTGAATACTTTGATTCAGCAACCCAAATAGGCTTAACAGCAACACCAAAAGAAACCGATGAAGTATCAAATATCGATTACTTTGGTGAATCAGTTTATACCTATTCACTTAAGGAAGGCATAGAAGATGGTTTCTTAGCACCTTACAAGGTAGTGCGGGTAGATTTAGACGTAGATTTACAAGGCTGGCGACCCACCAAAGGGCAAATTGATAAAAATGGTGAAGTGATAGACGACCGAATTTATAACCAAAAGGATTTCGACCGTACCTTAGTAATCGAAGAACGTACAGAGTTGGTGGCACAAACCATTACCAGCTATTTAAAGCGTACCGATCCTATGGCAAAAACCATCGTATTTTGTAACGACATTGACCATGCCGAACGTATGCGCCGTGCTCTGATCAACCTAAACCCCGAACAGGTTGCCAAAAACGACAAATACGTGATGAAAATCACCGGTGACGATGAAATAGGCAAAGCTCAGTTAGAAAATTTTTGTAATCCTAAAAAAGCCTATCCTGTTATTGCCACCACTTCAGAGCTAATGACTACTGGCGTTGACGCTAAAACCTGTAAATTAGTAGTATTGGATCAAAACATTCAATCTATGACCAAGTTCAAACAAGTCATAGGTCGTGGTACACGTATCGACGATAGATATAATAAACTGTGGTTCACTATTTTAGACTTTAAAAAAGCTACCGAACTATTTGCCGATGACCGCTTTGACGGCGTACCTGAAAAAATCATGATCACTAAAGCAGATAAAATAATCGATGAAGATGATGATTCATTTGAAGATGAATTTAATGCTGCTGATAACGAGCAAGATCAGAACCCTGATGAACAGGGCAACGAGCAAGATCAATTAAATGAGCCACAGCAACCAGGCTCTGAATACGATACAACACAAAAATCAGATCAAGACTGGGGTGAAGACGAAAAACGCTTTATTAAATTTCAGGTATCCGGTGTTACCGTTAAAAAAATAGCTGAACGGGTACAATATTACGATACCGATGGAAAATTGGTCACCGAATCATTTAAAGACTACACCCGCAATACCATTAAAAAACAGTTTTCATCACTAGATGATTTCACCCGAAAATGGCAAAATGCCGACCGCAAACAGGCCATTATTGACGAATTAGCCAATGAAGGCGTGATTTGGCAAGCATTAGAGCAAGATGTAAGCAAAGATCTTGATCCGTTCGACCTGATCTGCCATGTGGTTTATGACCAACCGCCATTAACCCGTAAAGAACGTGCCGAAAATGTTAAAAAACGAAATTACTTTACTAAGTATTCAGAAGTAGCGCAAAAGGTATTAAATGCCTTACTCGACGGTTATGCCGATGACGGTGTACAAGCGATAGAAGGCAAAGATGCCTTAAAAGCCAACGCTATAGTACCATTTGGTCGCCCGCTCGAAATTGCAAAAAAAGCCTTTGGTGGGCCCAAAAAATACAATGCAGCGATAAGTGAACTTGAACAAAAATTGTATATCGAAAATAGCCAAACTGCTTAATCTAATACTGTTTAAGACTTGTTTGAAAATAGAGTTTCACCAGTAATAAACATACATAATAGTTTGATACCCATAAGCTAAATAATACATAGTTTGGTATCAAATAATTTAATCAAAATCTAATAAACAACAAGCGAATAAAACCACCATTAACTCGGTTTATTAGCGATAAAAGAGAAGTCCATGTCAGTTAGTTCAGTGATCAAATCAATTCAAGATATTATGCGCAAAGATGCCGGTGTTGACGGCGATGCTCAGCGCTTAGGGCAAATGTCTTGGTTATTATTTTTAAAAATATTTGATGCCCAAGAAGAGGAACTCGAATTTGAACAAGCTGATGATTATAAAACACCGATCCCTGAGCAATTTTTATGGCGCAGTTGGGCTGAAAATAACCAAGGTATCACAGGCGAAGAATTATTAATTTTTATCAACGACCAGTTATTTCCACAACTTAAAAACCTAATTGCCCCAATAGACTTAAATCCGCGTGGTTTTGTGGTGAAAGAAGCCTTTAGCGATGCCTTTAACTACATGAAAAACGGCACACTCCTGCGTCAAGTGATCAACAAGCTAAACGAAATTGATTTTACTGACTCAGACGAACGCCATTTATTTGGTGATTTATATGAGCAAATATTAAAAGACCTACAAAGTGCCGGAAATGCCGGTGAATTTTATACCCCACGTGCAGTAACGCGTTTTATGGTAAACCGTATTGATCCAAAATTGGGTGAAAGCATCATCGACCCCGCTTGTGGTACCGGTGGTTTTTTAGCTTGTAGTTTTGATCATGTAAAAAATAACCATGTAAAAGACAACACCACTGACTTACCTATATTGCAAAAGCAAATTCATGGGGTCGAAAAAAAGCAATTGCCGCACCTACTATGCACCACTAATATGCTATTACACGGCATTGAAGTACCAACACAAATTAAACATGGTAATACCTTAAATAAACCGCTTTCAAGTTGGGACGAACAATACGATGTGATTGTTACTAACCCGCCATTTGGTGGCACCGAAGAAGACGGTATTGAAAAAAACTACCCGGCGGAAACCCGTACCCGTGAAACCGCGGATTTATTTTTACAGTTAATTATTGAAGTACTAGCGTCACCAACTGATGGCCAAAATAACGGCGGCCGTGCGGCAGTAGTATTGCCCGATGGTACTTTATTTGGTGAAGGTGTTAAAACCAAAATTAAAAAGCTATTAACCGAAGAATGTAACTTACACACTATTGTGCGTTTACCTAATGGCGTATTTGCCCCGTATACCAGTATTAAAACTAATATATTATTCTTCACTAAGGGTAAACCAACACAAAAAGTGTGGTATTACGAGCATCCGTATCCAGAGGGTGTTAAAAACTACAACAAAACTAAACCAATGAAGTTTGAAGAGTTTCAAACAGAAATTGACTGGTGGGGCGATGAGACCGATGGCTTTGCATCACGTGTTGAAACCGAACAAGCTTGGCAAGTCAGTATTGACGAAATTATTGCCCGTAACTTTAACCTTGATATTAAAAACCCACATGTGGGTGAAGTTATCAGTCATGACCCACAAGAGCTTTTAAACGATTACGCCAAGCAGCAAGACGATATTCAAGCACTACGCGAGCAGCTTAAAGGTATTTTATCTGCGGCACTTACTGGTGGTGACGAAAATGATGGAGCAGTTAAGTAATGGTAGATGCTCAACAATTGATCACCGACAACATTGATGTTTGGACAAGTGCCATTAAAAAGCGCAATGCCACAGGTCGTGGTTCAAGTAAAAAGATAGAGCTAAGTGGTATTAAAAAGCTACGTGAGCTTATTTTAGAGCTAGCCGTGCGCGGTAAGTTAGTACCGCAAGATGCCAGTGATGAACCTGCTAGTGTATTGCTTGAAAGGATTGCTGAAGAAAAAGCGCAGCTAATTGCTGATAAAAAGATCAAGAAAACTAAAGTATTACCTGAAATAACTGATGAAGAAGAATTGTTTGAACTGCCTTATGGTTGGGAGAAAACCCGCTTTGGTAACGTATATGTTCTGGAATATGGTGATAACTTGCCTAAACCCAAACGTTCAAACTCTGGTGAATACAATGTGTACGGCTCTAATGGTGTCGTGGGTTCGCATAATCATCCATCAGTGCAAAAACCTTGTATTGTTATTGGTAGAAAGGGATCTGCTGGTGCGCTAAACTTATGTAATGAAAACGGCTGTTGGGTGACTGATGTTGCATACAGCGTTGTACCGCCATCAGTAATTAATTTAAATTTTGCTTTTTTACAGTTCCATACCTTTGGTTTAGATACACTTGGTAAAGGTATTAAGCCTGGTTTAAATAGAAATGAAGCAAATTTAGTTGTTGTAACAATACCACCATTAGCCGAACAACATCGCATCGTCGCTAAAGTTGATGAACTGATGGCCTTGTGTGACCAATTAGAGCAACAAACCGAACAAAGCCTGTCTGCACAGCAAACTTTGGTTGAAGTGCTGCTTGGCTCTTTATTGCTTTCTCCCTCAAAAAGCGCTGAAGGCTCTGCTACAGAAAGTAAAGGCGTAAATGACTTTCAAGCAAGCTGGCAACGTATCGTTGAGCACTTTGACGTACTGTTCACCACCGAACACAGCATTGAGCAACTAAAACAAACCATCTTACAACTAGCGGTCATGGGCAAGCTCGTACCACAAAATTCTAACGATGAATCAGCAAGTGTATTACTTGAAAAAATAGCCAAAGAAAAAGCCCAACTTATCGCGGATAAGAAGATAAAAAAACAAAAACAGTTGCCTGAGATCACAGATGAGGAAAAGCCGTTTGGACTACCTCGCAATTGGGATTGGGTAAGGTTGGGAGATGTTTATAGATTTCTTAATGGTTTTGCATTCAAAAGCGAATGGTTTCAAGAGCAAGGAACTAAATTATTAAGAAATATTAACATTGCTCATGGTGAAACCAAGTGGCTTGAAACAGCATGTATACCTAAAACAATGGCTGATGAGTATAGTCGGTTTGAGTTAGAGGCAGGTGATATTGTTATTTCCTTAGATCGTCCAATTATCAATACTGGCTTAAAGTATGCCGTTATACAAACAACTGACTTGCCATGCTTATTACTTCAACGAGTGGCAAAATTCCATAGTTTAGCCGATATAGTTACACCTGCTTTCTTATCAAGATGGTTAGAGTCGGATCTATTTATGAATTCAATTGATCCTGGTAGAAGTAACGGTGTTCCTCATATATCTACAAAGCAACTAGAAATGATGCCATTCCCACTTTGCTCGTCAAACGAACAACAGCGTATCGTTGCTAAAGTCGATGAACTGATGGCTTTGTGTAAGCAACTCAAAGCCCGCCTAACTGACTCCCAAACCACGCAACTGCACCTCGTCGATGCTGTGGTAGAAAATGCTATTAATTAAGGATTAAATAATGGCTAATGCAATAAAAATTAAAGAAGAAATAAAACCATTATTAGATGCGTTAGAAAAATATCATGATTTTAAATCTGAGAATGAAATATTAGATGATGATGAGTCTGGGTTTTCAGTTTACTTTCAAAAAGGTGATGATGCTCCCGTCGCTTTAGCTAAATCAAGCTTGGCTTTATTTCATGGCGACCCACATCTTTATAATCAGGAGAGTGAACGTATACGTTTGAATCGTCTAGAGGAAGTGCTTAATACCAGTCAGTTCCCTCGGAATAAACAAAATTTTAATGAATTATTAAAAGCGCAACGTGCTAATAAAATCACCCCTTTTATTGGTGCGGGAGCATCTATTAGCGCAGGTTGTATGAGCTGGCGGAATTACCTTGTAACTAAAGCGAAAGAAGTGGGTATTGAAGACTCTATTGTAAATAAATATCTAGCAGAGTATAAATATGAAGATTTACTTGAACTAGTAACAAAGGAACCTGGAATTGGTGAGTTTGAATTTTATTTTCAACAAGATTTTGATCATGCTGATCCTGAATTGTCATACGTCTGGTTATTACCAGACGTATTTAAAGCATGTGTTATTACGACAAATTTTGATCGTGTAATTGAAGACTGTTATAGCAGTCAGTCATTGTCATTCACTGAAAAAGAGGTTGGTTTAAATAATCCGCATACTTTTATTAAAGCAATGACTCGAGGTGATCATTACTTATTAAAACTTCATGGCAATATCGACAAGCCGGAACATAGAGTATTTACTAAATCTGAGTATCGCGTTTCATATAGTGAAAGTGATCAGCAGATGGTGAATATGGATTATCCATTACCACAGCTATTAAGTCGCTTATATCGTAGTCATTCATTTTTATTTATCGGTTGTAGTTTGATTACAGACCGTACAGTTAAAACATTTGAATTAATAGTTGAACAGGAAGGTGCTAATAAAGTGGCAGATCATTTCGCTATTATTGAAAAACCTGAATCAACTGAAGAATACAATGCATTAAAACAGAAACTAATGGTTTGTAATATAAAACCTATTTGGCATGACACAGGTGATTTTGATAAAGTAAATGAAATAATTAGCTTATTGCTCATTTGAGAATAGCTAACATAGACAATGAATAACATATTAATTAGAACATATTAAGAAAGGTCGTCATGAGAACGTTTAAACAAATACAAGACATTTTAGGAACGCCACCTGAAGTTAAAAAAATCTATTTGATTGGCTGTACTGGTGCAGGTAAAACATCACTAGTACAACACATCATTGGTTCTAAAAAGTATAAATTTCCTGTTACGTCACAGAACAGAACGACTATTGCGCCAACTGAGTATTTAATCGGAAAAAACAAAGCATTTAAAACCACTATCATCCTCAAAAAAGAAAAAGATGTAAAGTTTGAAATAGAAGAGTTAATTCAAGGGGCTATTTTAAAAGCGAAACAAGATAATAGTGTCGTTGATGATGTTGTTTTTGAGTTAGAGCAATCACCTGATGCAAGATTTAAACTTAATCAAATGGTCACCAATGTAACATTTGTTAAAATTGCTGAACAAATTATCAATACAGTATTGCCGTCTATTAACTATAAAAATATTAATGATGAAACATTACTTACTAATCCCACAATTATCGGCACCATAAAAAACATTGTAGATAATATTCTTGACGAAATAGAGGGCAACTTTCGCCAAGCGTGTGGTAACGAACATAAGTTATTTAGTGATGATCCGATTGTTATCGAAAATATTGAGGATAAAGAAGAGTTTCTCATTAAAACCCAAAAACTATTAAGTCATGATTCGGGATCTATTTCGATATTGGCAGAATATGTTCGCATAGAAGGCAACTTGTTAGCCGAATGGTTAGAGCCAACTTTAGAATTTTTATTGCTTGATGGTGAAGGCATAGGACATTCTTTGGGTGAAAAGGTTGATACCTTATCAGCACGCCATTACGATTACTTTAATTACTGTAATAATATTGTCTTGGTTGATGACGCCAATTCCCCTTTTGCTGCCGGTGGACATGGTGCGATAGAAGGGCTGTTTTTAAATGGTTATCAAAATAAATTTAGACTGGTTTTTTCAAAAACAGACAAGCTAGAGCAAGTCGATCAAGCTGCCTATTTTAGGCGTAATCTTAATAATTTAAGAAATGCCCTTAAAAAAGAACAAATCATTTTCTCCGTTGAAAATAAAGACACCTATAAATTAAGTGCGCTTGATAAAAATATTAATTATGAGTCTAAGAAATCAATCCAAAACTTGCTTAAAAGTATCTTTGAAGCAGAAGAAAAGAATTTAACGCCGCTGGAATATGACTTTGACTTATTGTTCTCTAGCTTCAACAGTGATGCACTAATAGACGTTGTGCAAGGTAGAATTGAAAATGAACATTGGGCTGTGATAAAAGCCCTGTCGCGACGTCTTTTAGATTTTGGCGTTGAATATAAACATTTAAAACCAGTCAGTTGGATTTTGATGTTTGTTATGCGTGAAATTAATCTTTTTTTACAAAAAGATGATCTTTCGTCGGAAGTTTTAGATAGTCAGAATATTATAAAACAAGATTTTTCCAAACAACTAATTGATTATATAAACATTAATTTTATTGTTGATAAGCAATATTTGTGGAAACAAGCCTATGATAAAAATGGCAGAGGCTCAAATCAAGAACGTAAGGACTTTATTTTTGGCCAGATCTTAAATATGTTTTTGCCAAAAAGAAGCAATGAAGAAGCATTTAATGTATTTAAGAACGATATCAAAGCATTGTTACTAAAATCCGGTGCGCTTGAGCTTAAAACAGCGATAAAGACAGAAATTACCCATGTGTCTATTAAAAAAATATTTGGTGTTAATAATGTTGAATGGTCACTAGGAGATGATGTTAGCATACTCATTGGTAAAAATGGTTGCGGAAAATCAACCATTTTAAAGCTTATTGATGCCTGTATTCATAATGATAACGAAACGTTAGAGAGATTTAACTCTCCTTATGTTGAGTTAACAATTCTAAAAACCTTTGATAATGGTGAGACACAACAATCAGTCATTACTCAAGGTAAGTCACAAACTAACATTAACTTAGTAATGGTGAATACCTTTGATAATAAATTAGACATTGAGCAGAAAGAATTTTTTGAACTTGATAATCAACTGCTTAAATTAATGGCTAAGTTTGGCGATCTCCAGCGAGGGTTAACACAAGAAGTTAATAAAAATATCGGTAATAAAATAAAGCTTAGAGATAAAATTATTAGCGATTTAGCGTTAGGTTATACACATGAAATTACACACTTGCAGACATTAACAACAGACATTAATTTAGTCACCAGTGATATTAACGGCCCACTTGTCTCTTTTTCAAAAATCATTAATGAATTCTTTTCTGGCACTAATAAATCTTTAGATATTAACCATGAAACTGCACCTATGATGGTGCAATTAATTAACAATGATATACCAAAGCATATTAAGGTTACCGAGCTGTCATCCGGTGAAAAACAATTATTAATTATATTCTTAACGGTTGTTCTACAGAGAGATGAATCATTTATATTATTAATGGACGAGCCTGAAACATCCTTACATGTTGAATGGCAGGCCACTTTTATTGATAAAATAAAAGAATTAAACCCAAATGTGCAAATTATAATAGCGACCCATAACCCGCTGATTTTATTAAATAGAGAGCAGGATGAAATTGGTATCATAGAAGCAAATAATGAACATGTTAAAAATAGTGCTACGGGCACTAAATATCTAGATATATCTTCGATTCTGCTTGAACATTTTAACCTATCATCCCTCATTGGTAGTCAAATGCAAAATGATATTAAAAGATTCACTGAATTAAAATTAGATGAAGGTAATCTAACCGATGATGAGAAATTAGAACTAGCAAGAATAGCTAGCTTATTAGAAAACAGCTTAGCTGGCGATATTGTTTACAACAAAAAATACTTCGAATTTTTAACCTTTTTAAAAGAAAATAGAAATGTTGGGCTTGAAGAATATGAGAAAGCAACCGATGCTGAAATGGAGCAGTTTTTAAGTGAGTTTGGGGACATATTTAATGATTGATATGTCGGTTTTGTACGACCATGCGGATTATCCTGCAGCGTTAGTTAATTTTAACAATAGTAATAAATGGGCTAAATTTCAAGAGGTTCACCTTAGTGTCACTAATCATAAGTGTCCCATTTGCGAATGTTCTTTAAAAGTTGGTGAGTTGTTATCTCGACCAAGTAGAGGGAAAACCAAACAGTGCATCATTGAAAGTACGGTTGATCACTATCGTCCTCAAAAATATTATACATTTTTAGCGCTGACCCATGAAAATTATATTTTAATGTGTTCTGAGTGCAATAACATTTATAAAGGGTGCGAGTTTCCGTTGTTTGGAGATAATCCTGTTCGTGCTACAAATCCTGCCGAGATTAGTAATGAACAACCACTCATTGTTAATCCTATAAATGATGACCTCTTTGATCTTTTCGAACTCGTTGTTCGGCACGACTTAAGTGGACGTAAAGTGTTAGAGCTGTCGCCGAAGCATGAGCAGGGCTACCGTTATGAAAAAGCGCTAACAACAATTAAACTTTTCAGTTTGGGGGAGTGTGAACTAAATGCGCATAGTAATGCCAATGTTAAAACGTTACGAATTAATCTACTACATAGCCACTTTGTGAAATTTGATGTCTTTATTGATGCATTTATGAATAAAAACATACCTAAAATGCGCGCTGAAATCGCGGACAAAAATTTGAAAGACTATGGCTTCTTAAAATTCATTCTGAAAAATCAATTTAAAAATTTAGTGTAATATTTCTGATGATCCATTATACACAAGGTAATTTACTTGAAGCCGTTGTAAATATCCACGAGCACGGCTCTCATCAAGTTACTATTTCAAGTTTTGATATGAATATGTTGATTTAGGGCCGTTGGCGGTAATTACCGTTCAAACAAGAAGATTAAGACAAAGCTAGCGTGTTTATAGCTAGTTGGTTAATGTGTATGTTTGGTTTCTATAGAACACATAGCGCAAGTCAAAGCAGCCATGGTTAAAATAAATGATGAATAAATAAAGGTAACAGAAAGCATAAGATGGATTTTAATAAACAACATGTGTTAAAAGTGCTGTCGTTTTGGCAGCAAACGGAGTTTTTTAATACAAATAATTTAAAAAACTTGAAGGTATTAAATTTTAATATTTAGGATTAAATTCATGGAAGACTGACTTAAAAAATAAGCAGATTTTACAGCCGAGGTACATCAAATATTTGATTATGGTCCATATAATGACAGTACTAGGCAATTAATGGTATCTGGTAACTATACAACGGCCATAGGAGTGCTCAGGCTAGAGTTTGAGTCTCTAACTCGGGCTGTTTGGTTATTTTATGCTGCTAGTGATGCAAAGATAGCAAATACCACTAAAAATCTACGAGAGCTATCGCATAGTGCAGAGCAAAAACCAAATAATAGTGAAATGCTCAAAGCAATCGAAGGTAAAGTGCCAGCTCGAGCTATAACAATGCTAAATAACTTTAGAGATATCTCCTGGAAAGAGCTTAATTCATTTGTTCATGGTGGCGTTCACACCCATCAAAGGCATGCTTTTGGTTATCCCGTACCACTACTAATACAACTTATCAAAACCTCAAATGGCTTGTCATGATGGCAGCAATTTTAACGGGTAATGAAATAATAACGAAAGATATAGCAAAAATTCAACGAAAGCACGAAGCTTGTTTGCCCGATTTATTGTACTAATAATGGTGCATTAAAATGTCGTCATTAACTGAAAGTTATTGGATAAAATCAAGGCAGTAAAATTATACAAAGTAATTAGTTGCCTCCGTGTAATCTATTCCCAAATATTGAGATATGCTAAGTGTATACTGGTTCAATAAATTCTTACCAAAAGAGAGAATTATTAGAGTGATATTTTACTTTAGTAACATTACATGTAACATTTTTAGTTTTAACTTTTAATTAAGTTGAATTAAATTAGTTTATTACGCATTGGTGTCGACGGTCACTCTCGCCACTTAATTTATTTATAAATTTACTATTATTCCACATTCAAAATTTTTGTTTATTCGACAGCTCATTGATTCAAATAAACATCAACTTAGCGCAAAATGAACTAAATATTCCAATATCCTCGTTGCTTTCAATCCTAATAGCCAGCTTACTCAATCAAGCGCCTTGTTCTTGAAAATTTATCATTATAAAAACTTGCTCATTAACTTACTCGTAATAATAGAGTTGGTATAAATGAAAAAAATTATAAATCCTTAGTTCACGAAAATCGATATTTAAAATAAGAGGTACTTAAGCTCCCATAGAGAAAAGGGGTCAAATCACTTACTTCATAATACTTGACCTCTTTTTGTCTTTTTTCTTTTTTGATTCTATTTATATTAACCTTGCCTGCTAATCTTATTTAAATCTATTTTCGATTTTTTCTATCAGGCAATAAAATTGTTTTAATTAATTTTTATTTCAGCATTAACGTTAACAATAACCTCAGCATACGTTAACGCGCATGGGACACAACTTGATCTAAAAAATAAAAATTCAATAAGTCAAAGTTTCAACTATGTGCCTCCTTACCTTCCAGCCGGCTCATCTAATTGCACTTCAAAAATAAAACGGCGACAATCTCTAATCCTAGATCAAAAGCGGGTTTTGGCTATGGTTGGGGGATTTAAAACCCTGAATAATGACTTTGAGCGCATGCTGCTTTCTTTTTTCCGTGGTTACCATATTCCAACACATCAAGCGGTAAGTTTTGCAGATTTGGGTGTCGCAATCGCAAAACCTTCAGGTGCTCTTGGCACCATACGTTATAGTGGGAGCCCGACCTTATTAATCTATAAACCAAATTCAGCCACAGATACAACCGATCCTTTTCACTTTGACTATCCCATGACTTTGGTAGGTTGGGCCTATTCTAGTGCGTACAAACCATTAAATAGACCTGTCGTACCTGGGTTATGCCTCTCTCGTAAAGACTGGTTTTTTCATGAACAAGGAGTACATCCATTTTCTGATTGGAGCTTTTTTGAAACACCTCCCTCAGAGCCATGGGTTGGCGCTTCTGCAGGTTCCCCGATCCAACCTTATGGACCATTTGGATTATATCATGGCCGTTTTTGGGATATTCATGTTTTTCTCGATAAGAGTACCGGAGTGCCAAAAATTAGCCAAACAAAACCTAGTCTTGGGATCTCAGGAATAGATCCTCTCGAAGGCATTGCTTTTAAATACCCTGATTTTTAAGAGTTAGTTTATATAAAATAGCGAGGATCTGCCTATGACTTTAGAAAGAAAAAATAAAATTTATATTTTACTTAAGGGTATCGAAACAGGAGACGAAAAATAAAGTAAAAGGGGTTAAATGACTTGCTTCATAATACTTTGGTTACTATGTTTAAATGCGGAAAAATTAAAATATGGTTTATGTATGCCATGGTCCCTTAGAAGCGTAGTGGCTGATATTTATGGTATCTCGAGAGCTGGTTTGACTCCTTTTCTCTTTTATTCGCATTGATAAACTTTGTGTTCACTGCCTTACAGACAGCTTAGAAATTTTTAAAGCAAGCTTGGCAAAGTAATTAAATAAATGAAAACTTTTAACTGAAGTTGACAGTGTTTTATGGTGTCATTTAACTCGCAATTTTATTGTCATTAATGAGGTGTCACCTACCAATATATGCTAGATGGTAATGTTTTACAATAAAGCTGGGATACGGTTTCTGATTAAACGCTAATAATGTTTAAAATATTTAATTCGATTATTTTTTTAATTCGATTTAATATCAATATCAGTTCTAAAAAATAAGATATATGAAGGCACTTTCAATGAGTAAAAGCCACTTTCTAAGTATGCTAAAAGAAAAAAAATCCAAAGCTTCAGAACAAAATGAATTACAAACCCTATGGACAAAAATAGAAAAACATCAAAAGCGAAACCTTAATTTTGAAAAAAAACGGGATAAAATTTTTAGCGAATTCCAACAAAAAGTTGAACCCATAGAGCATAAACAAGCCTATAACATCGCATTACAAATTGAGCACTTTACACAGTTTGTTAGTCGTAAAACGTTAGCTGATTATGAGCGTAATGAATTGTTAGATTGGATCTATGAAGATTTACATTATTTAAATAATAGCCCTTTTACTGGCGATTTAAATGTCGCAGAATTAGAACACGTTTTAGAGAAAAAAATAAATGATATCAATACACACAAAGTTTCAAAATTAAGTGACGATGCTTTAGATGATTTACGTGGCATAATTGAAACGTCGTTTGATGGTGCAATTGAACTTACTGATGCAGAACTACGTGAAATTGCCGCTGATCCAAATCAATTACAAAAGCATATTGATAAATTAGAAGCTGAATTTAGTGATAATGAAACACCTGATGATGATGATTTTTATCAAAATAATTTTTCAGATGATGACGATGAAAGTAGTTTTTTTGATGATTTATTTAAACAAAAAAATGAATATTTTTCACAATATGATGAAAAAGTTAAACAGCAACAACAAGAGTTAGATCGGTTATTTAAAGGCAGCCAATTAAATAAAATGTATAAGCGTTTAGCTTCTAAATTACATCCAGATAAAGAGCTCGATGCTATCAAAAAAGCACACAAACACGAGCTAATGCAGCAACTTTCTATAGCTCGAAAAAATAAAGATGGCTTCACGCTATTACAGCTTTATTTACAGCATTTTAATGATGATATTGAGTTTGATAGTAAAACAATGGAAAACTTAACACCTTTATTACAAGCTAAGCTGGCACAATTAAATCAAGAGCTTAGTGATTTAAAACAAAGTAGAACGCCTGAAACATTAGTTTGGCAACAATTTAATGGCCGAAGTAAAGCAATTATAACTGCTAATATGGAAAATCAAATAACAGCGCTTAAGTTTGAATGTAATGAAATAAGTGATCGCATAGCAAACTGCCGTACAGTAAAAGATTTAAAAGCAATATTAAAAATTCGTTTAGACAATCAAGCTATCAATATGTTTGATTTTCCTACACAGTTTAATGGACTTTTTGGTACGCCGTTTTAGTCATACAGATATATTTTTTTCGAATTATCGAAACATAAAATATGCCATAAGTAGTTTTAGGTTTCGTAATAATAGCGCTATTTAAAAGTGTGGTTGTCTGAGTAAAGAGCATAATTTAATCAGTCATCATAAAAAAAGACGCAATATAGCGTCTTTATATTAAGTTACTTTATAGTTAACTGATATCGTTAATTAAAAGCTACCTCTAACACTTAAGCCAATTTGTCTAGGTTTACCTAAAGTAATATATCGAGTGCTTCTTTGTGCTATATATTCTTCATCTAAAATATTGCGTGCGATAAGGTAAACACCTATATTTTTCCATTCATAACCTAGTTGCATATTTACTAAAGTACGATTGTCATTATTTTGATCAAAATCGGGATCATTTTCAGAAATACCTTGAGCGTATGGGTTAACTTCTGCAGGTGACTCACTGGCATAATTTGCATTTATGTCGGCAAAAAAACCATTGTCAGCAACATAGGTTCCACCTAAAGTAGCTGTCCATTTAGGTGAGTCAGCAAAACTGCGACCTGAAAGGTCAATATCGTCAGCTCCTGGGATTGGTAAGATATAGTCAGTAAACTCACTTTTTGCTAATCCTAGTGCTGAATAGAGTTTAAGTTGATGACTTAGCTGATAATTCATTTCTAATTCAAACCCTTTTAAAGTTGATTTAGCTGCATTACCTGTTTCTGTATCAAAAGTATTTGTTGATAATTGTGCTATAACTTGTTGATCTGTCCAATCAACATAAAAAACATTGGCATTCGCAATTAAAGCCCCATCTAACCAACTAGAACGTAACGATAGTTCATAATTATCGGTATATTCTGGATCGTACTGAAATGATTTTCCATTGGAATCATTTGTACCTACACCTCCAGAACGATAGCCTTGTTGAAAAGTAAAGCTCGTGGTTAAATCTTCTGACCAATGGTAGCTAACGCCTATTTTAGGTAATACTGTATTAAAATCAGCATCAACTAATGGTTTGTTTTTACTCGCATTTTGTATTGAGCTGTGAATAAAGTCATTGATACCTGTGACTAAAGGAATAATACCCTGATACGGAGTACCTTGGTAACTCGCGGGATCGGGCATTAAATGACTATTTAATAGAGCTAGCTGGGTAGTACCTGCATTTTTTCATTTGAATAATAGCCACCGACAATCCCTTGTAAATTTTCATAGTCAAAATTAAAGCGGATCTCTTGGCTGATTGTTTCAATATCAGCATTATAAAGGCGGGTCCCTTTATCTTCAGGGCCGTTATCACCGTCCCAGTCATACCCAGAGTCGACGTCTGAATGTGCAGTAACTGCCGTCATACTCCATTTGTCGTTTAATTGATATTCTGTAGCTAATGTTAAGAGATCGGCATCAAAAAACTGCTCTTGTTTATCATTGTTATTGGTAAAACGTTGGTTATATGGGCTACCAGAATCAGGCTCAAAAATACCGAAAGTACCTCGCGTGTTTTTGGCATGGGTATAGCTTAATTGCATTTCAAGATCAGGAATTGCATCAGGTGTCAGTAAAAACTTTACTCGAATAAGGTCATCTTCATTAAAATCACTCGATTCATTTCGTGTAATATTGGTATTAAAGCCGTCAATCTCTTTATGTTCACCACTAATACGAAAAGTCAGTTGATCTTCTATTAACCCTCCACCAACAGCAACTTCTTTTTCACCATATTCACCGCTTTTTATTTTGTATATACCTTGCCACTCATCAGTTGGCTTTTTTGTGTTTAAAATTACAGCACCCGCTAAAGCATTTCTACCTTGTAGTGTAGATTGTGGACCGCGTAAAATTTCAACTTGTTGTGCATCCCAAGTTGAAAAACCGCCACCACTGATCATTTCTCTGGATAATACAGCGCCATCAACATAAACACTGGCTAGGTAGCTATTACCACCAGACACATTTTTCCCATTTATACCTCGAATACTAAAGTCATTTGTTGGTGTTGCATAGGCATTTGCAGTAAAGGTAAGTGCATCTGAAAAACTAGATATATTTTGTTGTTCAAATTGCTTACTGCTGATAACAGCAACACTTGTTGTTGTTTCTTGCAAAGTCCTGGCAATTTTTTGACCGGTTACAATGATTTTTTCAATTTGAGGCTCTTCATCTACTGTATGTTGAGTATCAGTATTTGCACTGACCGTGGTTGAAAATATTAAGGCAGCATTTATTGCACTGGCCACTAATGATAACTTCATTTACTACATCCTTACGTGATTACAGTTGAAATCTAAATCGTATTTATTTACATTCGCGGTTGCTTTATCGGTAATTGTTTTTTTTCGAAAATAATTTTTTCATTATGTCATTGAATTTAATTGTGAATTGGAGTCTTAGTTTTAAAAGATTTTTTTAAGTAACGGGGGGTATAATGTAAATGCTGCATTTTTTATATCATTATATATTCAGCAGCATGATTTTTAGATTCAAAAAATAGTCTTGATCCAACTTTACTACTATAGCAAGACAGACTCTTTGTCGTATTTACTAGTAGAGTAACTTGCATTTATATACAATTAGCCTTTTAGTATTGCATTTCACTGCAAGACGATAGTGTGTTAGTAAGGATTTTAACGTGGCAACTATTCTAGAGCTTAATAATCAACAAAAGTTAAGCTATTTAAGTGCCTATCATTGTATTGGACGTTCGGATACAAATGTAGATAGTGTGATCAGAGCACCTGAAATATCACGAATGCATGCTATTATACAATGGACGGATGAACACTGGATTATTCGAGATATTAGCAGTAATGGCACTTGGATTAACAATGAAAAGTTAATAAAAGAGCAACAACATAAAATTCGAATTGGTGACGAAATATCCTTCGCACAGCAGGGTTATTACGGTTTCATTGTGCAAGAACTCAGTCCGCCAAAAAATATGTTACTTGCTGTTGACCAATCAGGCATTATCATAAGTGAAAACGCAATAATGTTATCTGATAACAACTTACTCCCTAGCGAGCAGCAACCTGAAATAGCGTTGTTTTATGTTCAAAGTAAAAATCAGTGGTATAAAGAGTTTATAAATGATGTTGAGGGCAGAGCTTACCCAGTTGCAAATCTAGAGAGACTTCATTTTGCTAACCGTGATTGGCAACTTAAATTAAATAATTTGAGTGAAAATACCATTAAACTCGTAAAACCTAAATTGTTAGCGCATCAAATTAAATATCGTTTTAATCTAAGTCAAGATGAAGAAAATACAGAGTTAAACATCATAGTGGATGATAAAAAATTATGTTTATCTAATAAAGCGCATCATTATTTAACGTTAAGTTTGGCTAGGCACCGTGATGATGATGCTAAAAAAGGCATCGATGAATATGATCAAGGTTGGCGATTGCCTGAAATGCTAGCAAAAGAGTTAGGCTGTGAAATTACGCTTTTTAATACCCATGTTTGCCGTGCTAAAAAGCAGTTTAGAGAAATGCTTGGTGGCGCTTGTGATGGTGATATATTAATTGAAAGAAAAGGTAAAAACATACGTTTTTCGGGTACTTATTATCGTATTTATAAAGGCCGAGAACTGATTGTTAATCGTGGTCAAGATAAAGTAGCACTTACGGTATTACATGGATAACAAACTACCCCAATACACCCGCGAAAAACTATTGGGCGAAGGCGGCATGGGTAAAGTTTACTTAGCCAAAGATAACCATTTACAACGCCATGTTGCAATTAAAGAATTAACTTACCAAACAAGCAGTCAAGCCAAAAGCGAAATAGTTAATAATGCATTACAAGAAGCACGTTTATTAGCACGTATTAACCATTCAAATATTATTCAAATTTATAATATTCATGATGAAAAAAATCAAATCTCTTTAGTCATGGAGTATTTCAAAAGCAAAACGCTTACGCAATTTCAAAATGAAACACATTGCACATTAATACAAAAACTAGCGCTGTTAAGTCAATTGTCAGCAGGGCTTGCTGCGGCCCATAAAAATGGTGTTATTCATTGTGATTTGAAACCGAGCAATATATTAATTAATAACCAAGGTGAGTTGAAAATTACAGACTTTGGTATAGCGTGTTTGGCATCGAATGAAAACCATAACAAAGTGATAAAAAAATTAGAAGATGAATCAACTAAACATGATGAATTAAAACATTACGGCTGTTTGCTTTTTATGTCACCTGAACAAATTAAACAGCAAAAGGTTGATTATCGTAGTGACATATTTTCATTAGGTATTATTGCTTATCAACTTATTGTCGGTAGTCATCCTTTTGCTAATAATGGAATTGATTGTGAGGCTGCCGATAGAATATGTGAATACACGCCTGAGCATGCTAAAAATTTAATGCTTAATGCACCAACTGTGTTAACTGACTTATTAATGGAAATGTTAGTTAAACCTATTGAGCAACGCACGCTAACCGCAACAGTAATAGAAAACCGATTAAAGCATATTAAAAAAGCTTTAATTCAAATGGAACTCAGTGAACAAGTAACCGTATTATTACCTAATAAAGAATTACCAAATAACGTGTCAGCTCAAGCTCAGATAAAGCGAGAGTCGAAAGGTTTTTATCGTATCTTGAGTCTGTTTTTTTTATGTTTTTTGGTCACATTTTTTATTTTTTTCTACTCACAACAAGTACCACAAACAAAGCAAGTTGTTATCTTAAAGCCTACATTAGCTGATAGCCCATCAATGGCTGCTATGCAGCAAGATTTAGTTATTTCAGCCATTGAAGATGCACTACGCCAAAGTGTGATAAATACCAAAAATATGTATTTAGTATCGCAACGAGAAGTTAACGCCATTGGCAAAGCATATCCCGATAATATGAAAAAACTAAAGCGAGCAGTAGGCGCGTCAGACATTATTTCAACAACACTTGAATGTGATAATAACCGTTGTAAAGTGAGCTTTTCACGTTTAGTTTCGAATCCTAATAATAGTGAAACATTATCGGTAAAATCAGAGAAAAATTGGGTTGTACCCATAGAAAAATTTAATGCTATTTATAGTACTAGCCAAAGCCAGTTTGCTTCGTTGTTTCCTGAGCATTCAGCAGTAAATCAAGCCGGTTTAGTACAGCGACCGATTAATGAAGATGATTATCGTGATTACATAGCGCTTTTCAATGAGATTAGAGGGGAAGGTAATTATAGTACAGAGAGTTTGTCAAAATTAGAAGATTTATTAACACGTTCACCCTATTTATATGCGGCTTATGGTTTGTATCGTGAAACCGCTTCAAAATTATTTAAAGATTCACACGACACATTTTATTTAAATCAATTTGAGTTGATTTTACAAAGATCTCCACCTGCATATCGTTACAGTGTTTATGAAGCGATAGAGCGTTTCTGGTTAGTTTCATACAAAGGTAAAATGGAATTAGCGAAACAGCAAATTATTGAAGCTGAAAATAGAGGAGCTAATGATTTAATTTTATTAGAGCTTAAAGCCTATATGTTTTTTGTTTTAGGAGACTATAAGAATGCAGTAGAATCATATTCTGGCGCTTTTATACTTCGACCGAGCACGACATTATTAAATAATATTGCATTCAGTTATTGGCGTATGGGTGATTTACTCAAAGCTGAAAGCGCCTTAAATCAAATGCTTAAAATTGTTCCAACTAACATACAAGCCAAACGGTTACAGGCAAATATTTGGCAACTTCAAGGAAAGTTAACTTTAGCAATTTCTGCATATGAAGAAATAGTAACTAAGTTAAATAGTGGAAAAGATTTAACAAATTTAAGTTTAGCTTATGCATTAAATAAGCAATATGAAAAATCCCTAGAACTAGCAAGAAAAGCTTTAGAACGCAATCCAAAACATCCTTTTAAGTTATTAAACCTAGCTGATAGTGAAAAGATATCTGGAAATAATAATTTAGCAAACGCTTATTATCAAAAAGTTATTTCTATTTTAGAAAATGAAAATGAGGTTAAATACTTACTTGGATTAGCACAAGCATACGCCCAGTTGAATAAAGAAGGATTGGCAATTGATACATTAAAAAAAGCTCAGGAACTTGTGCCAAAAAATGGTGAAGTTTCGTATACTTCAGCGTTAATTTATAGTTTGTTGAAAGAGAAATCTTCAGCTATTTATCATGTTAAAACTGCTTTAAATAATAATGTAGGTGTTGCTTGGTTTAACCTTCCTTGGTTTGATTCATTATGCACAAGCCATCAATTTAAACAGTTAATGGAAAAATTTGAAAATACATCTCGATGCGTCAATTGAAGCTACATAATTATAGTTTCATTGATAAGTTTGAGTAAATTTACTAAGTTTGAATTATTCCACCATCATCATCAATTATGCCCTGAGTCAAGACGCCACCTTCTTCTAGAGTGGCTTCAGCATTATAAATAATGATTAATCGCTCAAAAGTTTCTGGATCTGATTCTGCTAAATTTAATAATCGTTCAAGTTGATCAGGTTTTGAATCAGCCATTTTTAATAACTGATTTAATAATGCGGCATCATTAAGAGCAATGTCATTTAATTGTTCCACTAATACAGGATTAGATTCTGCAATTGTAATTAACATCTCTGTTGAATTAGCTGCATTTACACTAGGTAAATACACACTGCCAGTTAAAGCGATTGATAAAGATAAAACCTTTAAATAGGTGTTCATTATTTGTCCTGTTCAATTACTGTGATACTCCCAGTGAGTTCACTTTCAAATCGAACAGGAATTTAAAGGTTTGGCTTACCTCAAACCATGACAATCAATTACAGCCTACTTTAAACTTATCTTTAACGTGTGTTTCTCAATTTTAGTTTATTTAAATAACTCTTTTAAAACAGTTATTTGAAAACTTTATTGGCTTGTTTTAAATCTTGTTTTAAATAAGGGAGTACATTGATTTTTTGTAACTAAATGTCATTTTTAGTATAAAATCGAGATTTAAAAATTCAGTAATATTATCAATATCAAACCGATTGTAATACCGTGTAATGTTCTTTTGCTGCTAATTGTGAAATATTTGAACCAAGGCTGACAGATCGATTGAGATTATTCTTTTTTTGAGTGTTTTCACTTAACTAAAAGGGTAATAATACCAATTGTATTAATTAAATGATCATGTATTTATTTGAATTGGTATAACCATAGCGATACTTAAAGCCACATATATGTTTAATAGCAACCCAATAAGCTTTCTAAAAGATTAGGATTTTCACCATGCAAATAGATTTTCATTATGCGACTACATGGGTTGTTGCTAGAGCCGCAGGCTTTAATGCCAATGATGCAAATATAATCGCGTATGCCAGTCAATATGTTGACGATGCAATCAATTCGGGTCATATTAAATTTACCAATGGTGCTTCATACGAAAGAGCTTCAACAGCTCACGGCAGGCTAGACTATAAAAATGTAGAAGAACTAAAAAATATGCAGGTGTGGTTGCCTTTTCACTTTTTACCAGGCAATGGTGGGCTACCTGCAGGACAAAATCCCAAAGGCAGTTTTATTCAAAAGCTAGTATGTACACCTGGTTCTTATATTGCCCATGACATGGTCGCAGAATGTATTAACGATAAGCACCGACCTCATGCATTGCACCGTTTAGGTATTACATCTCATGTTTTTGTAGATACATGGGGCCATCAAGGGTTTGCGGGTGTGAAACACCACATAAATGATGCTAATGATCTTAAAAGTATGAACGATCATCCTATTGAAAGTTTGATTGCAGAGATATCGGGATTTTTTAGTGATTTGTCACAAGGATGTACGTTATCTCAAGGCCATGTCCAAGCACTGTCAAACTCTGCGTTACCTTATGAATCGTGGAGCTATGTTAATGGCCTAGGTGAAGTTGTAAAAAGAAATAATCCTGTGGATTTTGTTAGCGCAGCTGATGAACTTTGTAAAGTGTATCAGCGCTTTATAGCACACGACACAGCAGCCGAAGTCCATGGTTTAAGTAACCCGCTTAGAGAAGCAATCTCTGCCTGTTTTCGCCAATTTGAAAACGCCAACTGTGAACAAAGACATCAAGGTTGGTTAAGTGCCATCGCAGATGATTTTTTTGGTTTAGGGACAGGCGTTGCTACTTATATTCCAAAGGGAGAAGGATCATGGAAACACCAAGCTTTAGGCACCACTCGCGCGATAGGAGATGATGAGTATATCTTAACACCTGATTTTATGAACTCAAACTGGAAATATTTCCACGATGCCGCCAAAAAACACCGACTTGCTATTATCGACGATATTTTGCCTAGGTATGGAATTTGTGTTGCTTGAGTCGAGTAGTCAGATACTCTTTAATATATATCCGTGTTACTTGTAAATGCAGGCTCAGAGCTTGGGTAGGATGCGAGTACAAGGCATGATTTGTAATTCATAGATTATTTCCTGATGATCAATCATAACGCCGGTACTCAGAATGTAGTCAATTAAAAATTAATTTAAATAAAAGTATAGGGAATAAACTCAATGCAATTCGTATTGTAGAACTAACCAAATCGTAGTCTAATCAAGATTACGACTTGATTTAATTCATTCGTCTAATTATGCTAATACGAATAAATAATTACTCAATTTAAATGAACTAAAGATTCCAGTAACATCGTTGCTTTCAATCCTAATAGCTTGCTATTGCTCAATCAAGCGCCTTGTAGTTGAAAATTTATCCTTATTAAAATTTGATCACTAACTTACTCGTATTGGTATTACTAAATTTTATTTTTAATAAATGACAGTATGGCATCTTTCTCTTTGCCTTCTTCTTGCTTCAATAAATCAAAAATTTTACTTTCTTCTTGTTTTTTTATTGCATCAAAGTCTGGTTTAAAAGGTGTGCCATCAAAGTATTTTGCACTTGTGCCTTCACCTTCAGGTGAACCATGATCTGCATCGATTGATTCGCGCCATAGCCAAGCGTGTCTAGCCCATTCTTCTTGATCTACCAGCTGAGGGGCTGTGAACCATACATTCCATGAAAGTACATTTTCCTTTTGTAACATGTTGCCAGATCCCAAGTTGAAAATATCCATAATAAGTTGATTAAATTTATCGACCTCGGGATAACCAGTTTTGATAATCGAGCCAATTTGTACTTTTAAGTGGCCAACAGACCATGCTTCGTCTTCATGCTTAGCAAAATCAGGAATATCAAAATCTTTGCTTTGCCCTTTGACTAGCGGAAATATAGGTTGCTCTGGCTCTTTAACTAAACTTGTTGTGATAGTGATGGCTTGCGATTTTTTTGAAGGGAAAGGACGGCCGCTATTTTCAAATTTTTCCCATAACTTTTTAACGATGAAGTTTTGTTTAGCACTTGGGCTGAACCATACTTTACCAACAACGCCCATCTCTGCTGCGAGTTCGCGATTGTCTTCGTTAACCCAACCTCTGGTGCCAGTAACTGTCACTTCTACATTCAAAGTTCCTAAAGTAGGAGAGGTTACACCTTGTTGAGGGCATATAATTGAATATACTCTGCCTGTATCTGTGTAGCCAAGTCTTGAAATGTCAGGTGCAAACATTTGATAACAGCGTTTAGGATCGGCGTTGCCCATTTGTGTTTCCCAACTAAACTCAGGCCACTTAACTGCTTGCTGACGTTGGAGTCTATCAATATTGAACATGTTATCAGGCATCGGTAATGATGTTAGATCAGGATCTGGGTAGGCAAATACAGGGCTTGATTGTTCAAATCCACCGACCCATCCAGGTGCACGTTCTAACTTAGGCCTATTTTTCATTATACTTTCCTTTTTATAATCGTTTAGAGCAAAGCTCTATGGGGATGTAAAAACAAATTTAATTGCTTTTAAATAACGTAACTTAAAAGGATATTGAAAACATTGTAACTTCATTGTGAAGATGATTGATGTAAGGCAATGAGAGGTAAGTGGATGAAAAATCAGTTTAAAAAATGACATTAGTGAAGGTTAACTCCACTAATGTCATAAAACGTTTAAGGTAAAAATGTTGTGATATCTGCATCTACCGCACTTTCATCTGCTAGGGCGATGATGTCTGCTGTGCTAAATACATTTGGCAAAATATTATTAATATAAAACTGTGCCGAGGTGATTTTTCCTTGGTAGAAGTCTAATTCACTTTGGTTTGTATCAGTTTTCATGGCTACTATTGTTTCCATTTCTCTATTGGCAACAATAGCGCCATCAATTAATAACCAAGATACGGTGACTTCTGCCATCATTTGTAAAAAACGGGTTGCTACGGCAAAGCTCAGTTCCATTTTTTGTACTTTTATCCAGCTGCCCATTAATTGATGAGTTTGCGTTAAACTTGTTAGTGCTTTTTCTAACATGATTATTGATTTCTCAAACTTAGAGTCATGTTTGTTTTGTTCGATAAATGTCATTACGTTTTGCTCAAATAAAGCTAATAATTTTGAGTGGCGACCCATAGCGAGTTTATCTCTGAATAAATCGGCCGATTGCACAAAGTTAGTGCCTTCCCATAAAGAGAGCACTTTAATATCTCTGGCGTATTGTTCAACAGGATGATCTTTAACATACCCATGGCCGCCATAAACTTGAATAGCCAGTTCGGTAATTCGAAATGCTTGATCTGAGGTATAGGCTTTAACAATGGGTGTCAGTAAGTTTACTAATGATTGGTGCTGATATAATTGGGCTTCACTTTGTTCAGCGGTGATCAGGTCATTTTGACGTTTAATTTCGATATTGGTGGTCATGCTTTGATGAAAACACAGCTTTACTATCAGTGCACGGCAACCTTCAACCTTACTTTTCATTTCAAGCAGCATACGTTTTACATCAACGTGAGCAATAATCGGCACTCGTTTCGCTTTTGGATTAAAAGACTGTTTAAAATCGGTACCTTGAATGCGCTCTTTGGCATATTCAGCAGCATTTAAATATGCACTTGATGCCATGCCTAACGCATATATACCTGTCGCGATTCGGGCTAGGTTCATCATGGTCATTAATTGGCGCAAACCCACGTTTTCACGTTCTCCTAATAAATAACCATAACAAGGTGAGTCAGCACCAAAAGTTAAGTGGCTAGTGGCACAGCCATTGAGGCCCATTTTGTTTTCTAATCGTAAGCACTTTACGCCATTATCTTGTTGATCAAAGTCTAATTTTGGCACCACAAAACATGATAAACCAACCGTACCAGAACGTGCACCTTCAACGCGGGCAAGCACAATATAAGTGATATTTTCAGTTAATTGGTGCATGCCAGCGGAGATGAATATTTTTTCTCCGGTTATTTGGTAGCGACCATCAGTTTGTTTTATGGCTTTTGTACGACAATTGCCGACATCGCTGCCAGCATCGGGTTCGGTCATGCATAAACAGGCTCCCCATTCATTAGCTGCAAGTTTTTGACAAAATAAATCTTTAAGTTGTTGGGTACCAAATTTATCAATTAAATATAAGGCTGGGCTGCAAAAGCCTGAATAAATCATAAATGCCGGGTTGGCACCCATAAATAATTCATTAATCACTTGCGCTAAAATGTAGGGCGCACCTAAACCATTATATTGTTCGGGTGCACCTAAACGACCCCATTGGGCAGATATAAAATCATCCCACAATGCTTCAAATCCTTGCGGTAGTTGTATTTTACCGTCAGGCATTAGCTTACAGCCATCTCTGTCAGATGATTGATATAATGGGCCTAATTTTTGATAACAAAATTTGTGGGCGTGATCTATTAAGTGGTTACAAAAACTTTGATCAAATTCAGGATAGATCTCTGAGTCAAGAATGTTGTCTTGCACTTTAAATTGTTGCCACAATAAAAACATGTGGTCGCGTAAATCAACGCGATAAGCATTATTTGATGTCATGTTTAACTCTTTATTATTGTTTTAAAATGCCCAGTTAAATACCAGTCGTATACTGTGTTGATTAGGGTTTAGACCATATTCGCAATTACTACAGCCATTGAATAATTCAAATTGCAATCGACTGGTAAGGTGGTTATTCCATGATTTAAGTAACTCCAGTCGATGTAATTGGCTGTTATCATCTAGATTAAGCTGCATGCTTTGTCTATATTGCCAAAGTGAATTTGAAAGTGGGGTGGCAAACATTAAATATAAGTAGTTCTGCCTAAGCTGCCCCTGATTTAAGCTATTTAATGCTGCCGATAAATAATTATAATCTTGTGTATTTGCTTGGTTATTAATCACTGCTTGATAAGCAGTTGTACTTTTATTTGATATTTCAGTCCATTCATCACGGGTAAAACCGTGTTTGGTATTTAAGTATTCTAATCTGAAATTATGACCCGAAGTTAATGTGTATCCTGCACCTACTAAGTATTTTTGTCTTTGTTCTGACTTATCTTGAATTAGCCCTGTATCATCAAGTAATACCTGTGCTTGTTGCTCTCTTTGATGCAATAAACTCCATTCAAAGCGTACGGTGATATCATCATTTATTAATTTATTGTAACTGGCAGCGTAATTGAGATTTTGATTGGGTTGTTTATGAAATAACATCGAAAAATCATGGCTACCTTGAAAACCTAAACGGGCAATATATTGTTGTTTATGATTTTTATCTTCAGTTGTCACATAGTCTGCAACCACTAAATGATAAAACCAATTGTTTTTACTGTATTTTATAGTCGCCATATCCCAACCTTTTTGTTGATTAATGTCGTCTAAATCAATGTAAGGTCGGTCTCTATAGGGTTTTAGTAAATTAGTTAAATTCCAATTAAAACCGGTACTCCATTGAGTTTTTATACGTCCGAATTGCCATTGCAATGCATAATCATCACTGGTCCAATTAATATAGGCCTCTAATACTGTGGTATCAGTTTCACTTAGACTATCAGTATGCTGGTATTGCGCTATGGTACGTGCTCTGGCTTGAAAGTTACTTTGCCATTGCGTTTTAACTTGCCAATCAATCACTGCGAGTTGTTTGTTTTGGTTAAACTCAATTAATCCTGGGTTAAAGCTTTGTTTATCATTGGTTTTGTTATTTTGAACATAAGTTTGTATTACTGTTTTATGCTCATATTGCTTTGGTGCTGTTTTTTGACTATCTGTAAAAGGGTCGTCAGGAATATAGGTTTGCGCCCATGTTTGAGCGCTTAAAGTACTTACAGTAATGAAGTAATAACAAAAGGATAAACTATTTTTGTTCATAGGCTTACAATCGCTTCTTTGTTAAATAACGCATCAGGTAACTGGCTACTGCGATAGTTATCAAATAACATCCAAGTATAGCTGCCGGCAATTAATGGATCTGAGAGCAGCATTTTGTGTACTTTTAGTTCACCATTAAACTCTTTAAAAGCTTTATATTGCGCCGTTTTAAGTAATTTACCTGAACGGGCATAATATTCACTTTTAATCGGTTTAAAAGGGGCTTGGTTCTGCAACCAGAATATGACCTTTTGATAACTCATATTATTTTCTTTAGCACTCAGAATGAGTTTTATTTGCTCAGGATTATCTTGAGGCATTATTTCGCCCGAATAATCTCGACTGAAATTACTGCCTGTTACATCGGCATTACTGGTTTCACCTAATAGTCTTTGCGCGGGTGAAATTCTAATAACCTTGCGTGTGCCTGGAATATATAGCCACATATCACTGTGTTTTTTTAATAATATGCGACCTTGTTGTCTGGCCGGAGACTGAAACTTTACTAAAGAGTTATCCTGCTTCACATCAACTGATAGTTGGTTAGTACGGCTATCTCTGTTTTCTTTATAGCTTACATTGGTTATATCAAAGCTAAAGCCTGCGGTGTTTAGGCCTCTGTATGAGTCAATAATACTCACGAGCTGTGTTGCATTTTTAGGTGTAATCTCTGATATTTTATCGTTAATTTGTTCACTGTTAACAATAAAAGTATTTATGAATAACATAAATAAAAGGGTATATTTGAGTAACTGTTTTTTCATTATTATTCCTTTTAAGCAGCACGCATGGCTTGGTTTATTTGCAAGCGAGATGCTTTAAATGCAGGATATATACTGGCAAGAATAGCCACTAAAGTACCCGCTATTGCTGTTTTCCATAATATTGGCCAAGAAACAAAGATACGGATTGGATAACTTTGGCTGCTGCCAGGTGGTGTTGGCATAATAAATTGTGCCGTGGTTATGCCATTGGCGAGTAAAATAGCCAATAAAATACCTAAAACACTACCGATTAATCCGAGGTAACACGCTTCGGTAATAAACAGCATCATAACTTCGTATCTAGTTGCACCTAACGCACGAATAGAGCCGATTTCTGGTGTACGCTCCATAACTGCCATCATCATGGTATTAGCAATACTTAATGCGGCAATAAATAAAACAATTACTTGAATAAAACCAAAAACACCATCAAACAACTTTATGACTTCATGATAATAATCAGCAAGTTCAAACCATGTTTTTGTTTCAACAATGAGCCCATTTTGCTTAAATAATTGCGTTAATTGTTCAAGCACTATTTGTGTTTGCTCGGTATCTGAAAGTAAAACAACTAAACGACTGACACCTTGGGTGAACTGTAAATCTTGCGCATGAGTTAAGTTGATGCGAATAAGGCGATTATCAACATCTCTTATTCCTGTATTAATAGCACCTATCACTTTAATATCTACAGCATTTACTGCGCCATCAGTGGTTGAACCGAGTAAAGTAAGGTAATCACCCACCTTGGTATTAAGTGCATTAAATAAGCCTTGGCCCAATAAAGCACCATCAATATCTTGGCTAAATAAGTCTTCACCTTGGGTGATGGTAATGGCAGAGCTTAATAAAGATTCTTTATCCGGATTTATACCATTGCCTACAACTGCGATTGATTGATTTGAATTGGTTAATAAACCAGAAAAATTGAGTCTTGGCGTAATAAGTTCAACACCTGATTGAGATTCAACTAACTCGGTTATTTTTTTAACGTCTTGCTGGGTTAATAAGTATTTTTCAGGTTCAATATGACCATATTGATTAAAACCTTGTTTATATATTTGAATATGTCCCAGTTGTGAGCGGATCATATTCTCTCGCATGCCGTCGTACATAGAGGCAACAAAGCCACCAAACAGCACTAAACTTATCACTGCTACTTGAATTGATAGTAAAGTAATAATGCTTCTGCGGCGATTGCGTAATACATTGAGTAATGCAATTTTATACCTAAACCCCATTATTCAGCTTCCTCTAAACGCGCGATTGCTTTGGTTTGCCAAGCGGGAGATGCCGTATTTTTTAGCGATTGCCAAATTGCTTTTGCTTGCTGTGGTTGCTCATTTTTAGCTAATGCCATTGCTAAGTAATAATTTACAAAGGCTAAAAAGTCACTATTTGTCTCAGATTTACTCTGTTGCTTAATAAGTGATAAATCAGTTATTGCAAACTTAGCGCGATTTAAAAAGCGAGGCATATTAGCATAACTGACACCCCGTAATAATCTGACACCTAAGTTATTGGGCGCTTGCTTTATCGCTCGGTCCATTAGTCGCATGCCTTTGCGCGATACAAAATTCATTTTCCCAAGGTTATGTTGAAGAAAAACAGCTTGATAACTCAAAGCACTGCCGTAGGCTGCCATGATCTCAACGTCATTTGGCATGTCGCTTGATAATGCATCAAGGTTATTACTGATCGCTTCTAACTTTGATAGTGATTGATTTTTGTCGTTCGAAAACAGCGCTAATTCAATTAATGATTTTTGTCGTCGCTGTTCATCTGATAACTGAGCTTGTGCTGATAATTGTGTCAGTAATTTTTTTTGTTCATTTACACTACTGCCAATAAAAGTCGGTGATATATATTGCACATCGGTGTTGCTAGTTTTCACTAGGTTTATAATAGGTTGCTCGATTATTTCATTCACAGAATTAGATTCCGAGCAGCCAGTTATTAAGAGGCTTAACAATAGAGTGTGTGGTATTAGTTTCATGCTGCAGCCTTTTGTTTGTCGTTACTAATGGCACCATCTTTTAATTCAATAATGCGAGACGCTTGCGAAAGAACAAAATCATGATGTGTTGCAAAAATAAAGGTGATCCCCTGCTTATTAAGTTGTTTCATTAGTTCCATAATGGAAGCGGCTGTATTTGAATCTAAATTAGCTGTGGGCTCATCGGCTAATATAATATCAGGCTCAGTTACTAAGGCACGGGCAATCGCAACGCGTTGCATTTGACCACCAGATAGTTGGTTAGGTTTGTGGTGCATAAACTCTGCTAAACCAACCCGAGTTAATGCTGCAATAGCTTTATTTTTTGTATTTTTAACCCCTTGTAACGACAAAGGGTATTGCACATTTTCAAGTGCGGTTAATACAGGCAATAAATTGAATGATTGAAATATAAATCCAATATGTTGCTTTCTGATCTGTGATTTTTTAGCATCAGATAGTTTATTTAAGCTTTTATTTGCAATGAGAACGTCACCAGAGTTTGCTTCATCCATTGCACCAATAATGTTTAACAGCGTACTTTTACCACTACCGCTTGCGCCTTTTAATACTAAGAACTCACCTTTACTAATGGTTAAATTAATATCTTTTAAGGCATGCACTTTGTTTTTTCCGAGCATAAAATGTCGGTTAATATTTTTAAGCGCTACAACTACCATAATTCACCTCTATTTTGCTCAGAGAACTGTATTTCAAGATTTTGATATTGGGTTAAATCTAATGGTGCTTTAGTTTTTACAGCTTGATACAAGTTCAGGTAATTTTGTACTTGTTGTGCTGATGAAGTATCAGCTTTGAAAAAGTATGCTTGTGCCATTGCGATATAAAATTGCCCTTTTACTTGCTCAGGGATCTCTTTGGGTGCGCGTTTTAATAATGTATTGAACCAAGCTTCATCATTAAATACCAAATCAAAATTTGGGTTTATTTTTCCAATATTGGCAAAAGTAGCTAAACGAATTAATCTTATAGTCAGATCGTTTGGTGCTAAATCTACCGCTTTACTGATGTTGCCTAATACTTTATTTAAAGTATAAAGTTTGTAAAAACCCATAGTGAAATCAAGTGATGCCCCCGATACTTTTGCTGAGTTGGCGTTATACCATGCCATCACTAAAGCATCATTTGGCGCAATATTATGTGCTTGAGCTAAATAGTTATCGGCTAAGTCAATGTCATTATGCATTGAATAGGTTGAGCCTAATTCCACCAGTAATGAAATATCTTCAGCATTATTAACTAATTCTTGTTTTAATGACTTGATGCTAGCGAATTGCTGCTCATTATAAGCTTGGCGTTTAAAGTCTATTGGCCAAGATCCCATTACCCAAGAGATAATGTTACCAATAACTAAACTTGTGATTATAAAGCTGAAGATTTTTTTCATTTTAAACTCCTATTCTTGTTATACGAAATTATCTGATGCTTCTAACAGCTGAGCATCCATATCACGTAATGTTGTAAATTCATCAAAAATAAGCGCTTCTGGATCACTGACATCGGTATATACCTGCTCACAGATTAAAATAACTTCAACAACATTTAATGAATCAATGCCTAATTCACCTAAAGGTGTATCTGCATCAATTTGTTCTTTATTTAGCATTTGGGCTACTTCAGTTTGTAATGAAGTTAATTGTGATTTATCTGACATATTTACTCTCTATTATGTTGTTTTAAATTAATCTACGGACCAATTAGCATGCCTTGCTAAGTGATCTAAGGTTAAGGATAAGCAGCAAAACTCTTCTACTTGAGTTGGATTTTTATTATGTTTTTTAAGTAATTTGGCTGAAATAGGGGGCACAATATGAAACAGTTTATTGGTCACTGGGTCAAAGCCATGGTGCATTAACCTTTGCATTGCATCAAAAATATTAACGATGCTTTCATCGTTAAAGCTAAAAAATTGGCTGTGCGGTTGTGTCGTTTTAGTTGGGTTACTTTGCTCAATTAACAGCTGTTTTAGCTTATTGCTATCGCAATAGTTAAACTGAATGTCTTTGTTATAAGTTTGGGCAATTAACCTTTGTTGTGCCCATTTATTGGGTAATTCAAAAGTGAGATACATCCAAACTTCAAAATTGGGAGTTGATTCAAAAGCACCAGATGCGATCTCAAGTTTATATTGCTTAAATAAGTATTTTTTAAGCTTTGTTAATGGGCTGTTTTGTGTGTTTAAACGTCGTCTGAATATATTGTGATTGAAACTATTTTTTGATTTGTTTTGTACTAATTCAAGCTGGGGTTTGTGATCGCATATTAATTGATGATCGTGACTTATTTGTACTAATAATAGAAATTCAATTTGCCACAAGGCCGAAACTGGTTGAGTCATTAATTGGCTTAACTGGGGTAATTGATTAAAGATATTAAAAAAACTCAATTCATTATTGGTGATATTGCCAACTTTATGTTCTGGAGTCTCGCTTTGAGCTGCATTTAATTTTTGAGATAAAGTTAATTGTTTTTGTGAAATCAGTTCTGGATTTGATTCATGTTGCCATATTGCACTTTGGCCATTGTTAAGCGCAAAAACATCTTTAAATAAGGTATTGGGTGAGCAGATATTACGCCAATGTAATAATTGACTCACAGCGAAAGGGTCAACCTTTGCTTGATGACTAAAGTCGGATAATGTTTTGCTAATACTCAGTGTGGTTGCATCATTTTTATAAAATAATTGATGGCTCGAAAAAGCAGATAAACATAAAAAGACCTGTTGGTTTTTTTCTAAAGGTAAAACAATTACATAGTCGCCTGCTAAATATAAATTGAGTGCTAGCTGCCATTTTAAGTAAGCAGATTGAATTAATTCAAAATCAGATACATTCTCAGGCAGTTTTAATTGAGAAGTCACATTATTACGATTTGTGATTTGGCCATTAAAGCTAAATTCATTTAGATTAATCATGCTAATGCTCCATCTGTATTTGAAACTAAATTACTTGATTGTTCGAATATGCTATTTAACCAATCAGGTAAGATATTTGCAGATGCTGTGACAACTTGAATATGATTTACTTTTTTAAGCTCAACCATTTTTTTATTTAATGTTGGGCGTAGATGCCAGTGAAAAATTGTTTCGAGTAGGTTTGGGTGAACAACTTCATCGTTTTGCCCACACAGTAATAATACGGGTACTGAGATTTTATTAAAAGCACGAGGATAATTATTAATATCGCAAGAGAGCATTAGGTTATAACTATAATGTAATACTCTGCCTTCAAGTCTTGCCATACGTTCGTTTGCCGGAAAACTTAAAATAGGTTTGTGTCGCATTAAAGGCACACATTTAGCTATGATAAAGGGTACTGTTTTTAAGCTCGGTGCATAAGTCAGTGCATGTTCAGGAGGTGCTACAGTCGGTTTAGCCGTTCTAAAATAACTCACTTGATATTGCCATTTTGCCGAGGCGTGTTTATATCTTACGGTTTCTAGAGGGCCATTGATTGCAGGTGCAATAAAGCTCACCCCATCAATATCATTACAGCCATATTTATCTATATATCTTAAGCAAATAACAGCGCCTGCTGAATGACCTGCTAATACAATTGGTTGCTCATTTATTTGTTGGTAATGTGCAATAAAGTCGGCTAAGTCATCTTCTAGCTGGCCTATATAGTCAACAGTGCCTGAACGCCCTTCAGATGCGCCATGCCCACGCCAATTAATGAGGCAAGCAGAGTAATGTTGTTGATTTAATACCTTTGCAATATTGGCATAACGACGACTGTTATAAGTACTGCCATGTAAAAATACGATAGTTGCCTTAGCGTCTGCTATTAGGAATTTATCATAAGCGAGTAGGGCACCATCACGTGCTAAATAAGTCATTTTATCCATTAGCATGTCTCAAGTGATAATATTGGGTTAGACATGATATTTTCATCAGTTTTTCGGCAAAACTGTAAAAAATACGGCACCATAAATGGCATGGCGATATATTCTTGTTCACTGTTGAAAATGTTGTTTGCTTGTAGTTTTAGCTTTTTCATATCAGCTTCACTTAAAGTACAATCAACAACTTGTACCATTACCATACCTGTTGAAAATGATTGTTCACTAATTTCAACCAATACGGTATGTTCCGTGAGGAGTTGTAATTCTTCAGTGAGCTTTTGATTTATCAATGCGAACAACTCAGGTAAATTTTCTTGAGAAAAAGTATCCATTGATAATATTTTGGGTAAATTTAAACATTCTTGTACAAGTCTACGACTGGCAAATTTTGGCAAGTTTAATCGGCTTTCAGTTACTTTAAGATATATATCAACCCATAACTTAGTATGTAAGTCGATGCGCCAACCATCTTTACCCGCTTGGCCCATATTAAATACAAAATATTTATATAGCTCAGCACCTGATTCAAAAAAACCTTCATGGTTACGGTCAAAGTAACGACCTTGTTCCTTGAGGATTTTTGCGGTAGCTAAAGTTTGTTTATTGAGCACTTTTTCTAACGCTAAGTAACCACGACGAATGTAATCTTTCTTTTGCCAATATTCTAAATCAATGAAGTTACCTGCCATATAATCCCAAGCAGCTTCTAAAAAATATATTGCGGTGTTATAAGCAATAATAGGTGAACATAATTGAGCACAATCTAAAATTGGATTGCTATTATTTACATAGGTATATAAACCTTGATAAAATTCATGGGCTTGTTGGTTTAGTATGGGCACTTTTTTCATTAATGATTGATTTGCATGCTCAACTGAACTAAAAGCAAAGTCATCACAAATTGTTTTGCTGATCGCATCATTTGTCAGTGCAATCATATCACCACCACCACTAAATAAAGGATCTAAAAACATGGCTGCAAAACCCGTTGTGGCCCAGCGTTGTTCGCTGATATATTTTTTACCGCGATAAGCTAACTGGCCCCAAGCTTCAAAATCTTCTAAATTTGCATTTTCAAGTAACTGCCATAATCCTTTGTGTTGTTTTAAAAACGCAACAAATTGGGCTTGCTTTAAAGGTGGGTTAGCCATTACATTTTTATCGCAGTCAATGCCTATACTAGTAAAGCCACCACTGAGTGGGATCACCCAAATCCAATAACCTGGCCCGGTGAAGTGTATGGTAGATAAAAATCGACCATTGACCATTTTTTGCCATTTTTTACTACCTAAAGAGTCAATTTCAGTTACATTGCTAAAACGCGCCCAAGCAGCACTGTTTTTTGGCACGTCATTTCGATGGTGTAATTTTTGCTGTTTTGCTAATAAACTGGCCCTGCCACTGGCATCAATTAACCATTTTGTTTTTACTTTATGGCTTTGTCCTTGATAATTAAAATTAACTGTATGATCACCTTTTTCATCTACTGCCAGTTTTGTTACTTTTGCGCCTAATAATAAGTTGATACCTTGTACTCGATTCATTTCGACTAAGTCTTTTTCAAAACGCGCTCGGTCTAATTGAAATGCAGGATGCGGTGGTATGCTAGTGGTGCCATGTTCACTCATTTTATCTAAATCTAAATCATGATTTTGGGAATCAAAGAAAAAGCGAAGTCCATTTTTAGGTAAATGATTTCGGTAAAGATAATTCACTAAACCTAATCGATGTATAAAGTAATGACCCGCTATTTCAACTGTCGCTTCACCTACTTTAGCTTTAAACTGAGTACTTGCTTCAAGTTGTAAAATGTTTAAATCTGGATTTTCTAGCTTTAGCTGTCTTGCTAAAGTGAGTCCGGCCCAACCAGCGCCAATGATTAAAACATCATAATTTTGATTTAGTGTTGTTAAGTGATTCATGATTTAACTCCAGCTTGGTTTATTGAATTTAGGGGCCAGCGAAAGTAGTGATTGTTTATGCCGCGATACTGTAGCTGAGGATATTTTAAAGTGGCTTTAACAATCGCATGATAAGCCTGTAATGAATGTGGTTTAACATTAATCGATTGCTGATATAAAGCGCGATCTGTTGTTAAACAAAACTCATTAAATGAGGCATCATCAATTTGACTTTTATTGCATGTATTGATAGATAACCTGAGGCTTCCAACACGGCCACCGCCTCCTAATGTAAAGAGTGTAAGTGGTTTTTTGTTTAGCTGGTGGCGATAATTGTTTAATTCTAATATGGGTTTTAAGCTTAAATAATGACGGTGATCCGTTTCAATGCTCGATAGCCAACATGTTGTTTTTTCTGATTTTTTCAATCGATTTTTTAATGCTGCTTTTAGTTTTCCTCCCCAAACAGAGCTAATATCGAAAGATACAAAGAATCCATCAGACTGTACATTTTCAATATGTGTTACTAATTGATTTAGTAATTTTGGCATACCTGGTATACCCGTAGGTTGCGAGAATATTTGGCATTGTTCAATGACTATCTCTTGAATTAGAGCAGCTCTTTTTTCTAAAAAGCAAAAGCCAATACAATCATTTACGGTTAAACCATCTTGATTTTCTGAATTACCAACACCGAGTGCATTTAAACACCCTTGTTGTAATTTTTGATCTAATTCTAATAAAATTACTAAACAATTATTTGAAAGACTACTATTAAAGTGAAAAATACTGGCGTGTAAACTGGTACATGCAGCACTAATGAAGTCGGTTTTACATTGAAAGTTACGAGTTATGTCTTCACAAAAAGCTAAAATATCAGGGTTTAATAAAGGCTTTACTTCCCCTGCACTGACAAAAATCACTTGCTCAGGCTTTTCAGTCAATGTAGCGAGTTTTTCATGCAGCTGTGTTAATCCATGAGTCACAGAATCAACCTTTTCAGCCCAAAACTGAGACAAGATCATTTGATCATTACAGCGCATTACTTAGCACCAATATTAAAGTGTTCAAGCTTAGCTATAAATTTTGAAAAATTGACTTGTTGATTTTTGTCTAAGCTATGTAAGTTAATTGAAATTTCATTGTGACCTTGCTCTAACTGATAACGAATAAAGTGGTCATCAATTGTGAGTAAATGCGTAACTGTTCCCGATAATTTTTCAACTTCAGGTTTGATGTCTTGCATTAATAAAACATTATGCGCAAGCAATGATGCGGGTAGTCGCATGCCACCTGGCATTGAAATACGGATTAAAATAGTGAGCTCTTGTTGCCACAGTTCATTTGCGAGTAAAACTAATGCGTTTAAAATGTGATAATGTTCAATAAAGTTGATCAAAATAGGTGCATTAGAGCAAGGTAAATTAGCAAATACTGTAAAGTCATTTTCATTTGATAAAGGCATACACCTTGCTAATGCGGCGGATGGTTTATTTGTAAAAGGTACACTTAACAGTTGTCCTAAATAGGTATGTTTAATTATATTACTCATGGCCTGTTACCTCTTGTAATATAAATTGAGTTTGAGGGGTCACTTTGACCTGCGCCATGGAAAAGTACCCATTTAGCGCGAGCGAACATGCAAGATATTGTTGATCTTCAATCACAGGTTTTTTCATACAATGACTTAAAATTGATAACCAAGGATCAGCACCAAAGCAATGGCCCCAATCTTGATGTAAATCAGGAAGACACGTTTGCTTAACTAATAATTTGTCGAACATCTGTTGAATATGTTCAGGGAAAAATGGCATTGCCAAAGTTATATTTTCTTTGTTGGTAGCGTGACGTCTGACGACTGTGGCAAACTCAGCCATGGAATTATGTGTATTAGCACATTGGGTGATCAGTTGGTCGGTTATGGTACCATCAATTTCAAGTAAAATACTGGTAATGCCAAAACCTGATTCATGCCAATTTTCGTTATAGCGCCAAAACTCAAGATCAAAAATATTCGCGTCTATAATGCTGACTAATAACAAACGAGGGGAATCTTGTTTATCATGTTGCAAGTAATGTCTTAATGAAAACCCCCATGAGGCACATTCATAGGCATTGATAAAAGTATCCGCTTGATTATTGCCCTGTTTTTTTAGCATATTGGCCACTTTAGGCCAGCTAATGTCTCCCGTTGTAAAAGGCAGATCTATCATGGTTGAACATAAAAAATGACGTTTAATTTTAATTTGTTCATCAGCTGTGAGTGTTGCTGTTATCGTTTTTGTTTGCTCAGCTAATAAATGTGTTAACCATTCAAAGGATATTTCACTGCTTTGTATTTGATTAAATAAGCGTTGCTTTAAAGGTTGAAAAGCGATCGTTCTAACAGTTAATTCGCTCATTGTCTAAACCTTTTTTGTTTTGCATAAATTTCAAGAAAACATCGGTAAGAGCTACCTTCCATTTTGGTAAAACCTAACAGGTCTCTTTGATCTTCAAAACTGGCTACTTTTCCTTGTGATACTGTATTTAATAGCAATTCATTTGAAGCAAATTTTAAAGCCAGTACTTGATCAACTGAATGTATAGAAAATTGATTTTGGGCTAAACAACTATCTGCAACATCTTGCAAGTATTTAATGTTTTCATTTAATTGAGAGTCTAAAGTTAAGCGTTTATTGTCAGCTAACCATAACAAATGGTTCATTAAGGCTTTAACAAAGCGCGGACGAACTAAGGTCAAGAATCGGTTTACGCTACTGAGCCCTCCAAGTTTTAGTTGCTGTGATGCACTGATATTTAATTTGCCTTTTACATTGCCTAACTGTACTGCGTTATCTAAATAACTAGCGCCTACCTTAGATTGACTGAGTGTTTTTGCTTGTTCGGGTTCAACTAAAAAGGTTAAAGGAAATGGTTTACCCGGTTGGCGTACAACTAACATTAAAAAACCAAGTTGATGTGCCTCAATACCCCATTTTTTATCTATGGTAAGTTGCCATTGATTTTCTGTTGTATTTAAACTTGTTTGCCAGTTATTTAATGATGGGCCACCGGAATCTGTCATTAAAAAATGACCAAAATGACCTTGTTCAAGCCACTCATTCACTTGTTGTTGTTGCTCTTGGTTTGCGGTCATTTGCAACATAATTGAACCAAAGAGGCCAATAATTTGATGAAAGTGAGGTCCAAATCCGGTTGATTTAACTTGTTCTGTTAATTGGTCAATCACATACGTTTGCTCAAATTTTGGCAATGCTTGGCTGACTTTTGGCTTAGTTAAAACAGGTTTAGCTGAAAAATTATCTTCAATTAAAATCTCAGAATCTAATATGTTAAAAACAGCATTTTCGATAATTTTTTCAAACTTTATTGGTAAAGCTTGATGGCTATTCAAATGATCTGTAATGAAGCTGGAAAAAATTATTTTTAAATCGCTCATAATTAGCCTTATTCAATAATGTAAGTTTTAGCACTAGGCAGTTTTAAGAAAGGAGAGAGGGTATAGCTGGCGTTATATGCACCACAGTTATCATAAATACAGATATCACCTACTTTTGGTGTAATGTGATGCTGATCTTGTTTACCAATCACATCATCTTTACTACAAGAGCTACCAACATAAATGCAACTTTGCTGCTGTGTATGTGGTTTTGAGCTCCAAATCATTGGAGTTTTGAACTTTCTAAAACTGTTCTCTGTTTGCGCTAATAAGAAGTTTTGATTTATGCCACCATCACATATCGCGTATTGCTGTTGTTCTATATTCTTTAAATAGCGTACTCGGGTAGCAAAATATCCTGCAGATGCCATGAGTCCGCGACCTGTTTCGTGGGCTAAAGAGATATGCTTTTGAAAACTTGCCAATACTTCTCTATATGCTGAAAAATCAAAATTACTCTGCTGCCAATTCTCACTAAATCCACCGCCTAAATTTACAAAACTTAAAGCTTGCTGATAGCGCGTTTCAATCGCTTGAATAATTGACTTTGCCGCCATTGCAGTTTCAACTGCATTGCTAGTAAATTGATATGAACCATTAAATAAATGAAAGCCTGCTAAGGGGGTATTGTGTGATTTACAGATATCAATTGCTTGGCAAGCTGTATCCCAATCCATACCAAATTGATCGGCTCTTATTTTTTTTATTTCAGGATTAAACTGTTTTAAAACGCATGAATTTAATCGTAACAAAATCGGCTTTAATGGACGCTTACCTACAAATTCAATTAATGATGTTAACTGAGTTAAATTATCTATGATGATGGTTGAGCGTGATGCAACAGCGGCGCGCAAAAACTTTTTGTCTGCCGAGGGATTATTAATGTATTTTTCACTGGTGCCACCAGCAACTAAATTTAATTCGCCAATAGATGCGATTTCAATCCCGCCCGTTAAGTGATGAGCACAGCGCATTAACAAATCAATATTATTATTGGCTTTCATAGAGTAAATTAACTCAGTGCCAAGTGCTGATTTTAGCTGGGAAAAATTTTCGGCTACTTGGCTAACGCTATATAGGTAACATGGGGTTTCAATTTGATGGTGATTTTCATTGAGTAAATTGGTAACTGCTTTCATTTTTAACTCCTATACAATATGGTTAGCTTTAAATTTCAGATAAATGTGAAATAAGATGCTGCTTATCCACTTTGCTATTTGCAGTTAAAGCCATGCTTTCAATAAAACGAATTTCGCGGGGGCAGTAACAGGCATCAATTGATGATTTCAACCAAGTTTTAAATTGGGTTTGTTGTGCGGGGGAGTTATCGTTTAATTGTATATATAGGCAAGCAATCTCATCGCCTAACTTATCAGTGTGAGGAATAATTGCTGTTAAATGTACATGCTCAAATTGCTCTATTTGTGCCTCTAATTCTGCTGGATATAAACAATATCCAGCTTGTTTTATTAAATCTTTATTACGACCTTTAAAGTAAAAGTATCCTTCATCATCTTGGCTAAATAAATCACCGGTTGCTAACCAGTTATCATCTCTATATTTACCGGTGTGAATGCTTGCACCTGCATTAGCATCACCATAATAACCTTGCATTAAAGTACTGCTTCGAATGAATAACTCTCCGATTTCGCCTTGGTTTACTTCCTTAAAATACATGTTATTAACTTTATTAAATATTTTGGCCTCTAATCCGGGTATTGGAATACCGACAGAACCAAGCTTTCTGATGCTATCGCTTGGTGGTAAATATAGAGCGCGTTTACATTCAGTTAAACCGTACATAGCGTATATATTGGTATGCGGTAATAAATTGGATAAATTTCGTATGGTATCTTCAGCTAAATGACCACCGGTATTGGTAATTTTTGTAAGTTGGGGTAATTCACTTTTAAATACTTGAATCACTTTGCATAATGAACTTGCCATAGCGGGCACAACTGGTAGTAATGAGATGTTGTTTTGATTTAGTGCTTTTATGACTTTTATTGGATGAAATTCATCTTGAAAAACTGTTAATTGGCAATCGAATTTAAGACTAAATAGTAATTGGTATAAGCCATAATCAAATGAAAGCGGAGATAAACATAAAATATGCTCTTTTACGTTAAGCTCAAGATACGTACCAATTGAATTTATGGCAGTGATCACATTTGCATGACTGAGCATAATGCCTTTGGGTTTACCTGTACTACCAGAGGTATAAATGATCAAGGCAAGATCAGAGCCACAAACTTTTCTTTTAGAATTAAGTTCAAATATTTTGTGGTTGTGTTCACTTTTATCAGCAGGATGGTTTATTTCAATTAACTCTGATTGTCCATTTCTAAAAAGTAAGTGCGAATCACAATCTTTGGCAATATCTAAGATTGCAATGTGTTTCATGTTAAATCTTATAGGAACAACAACAGCACCTTGTGACCATAACCACAAAATACTCGCAATTGTTTCGGGAGTTGGTTCATCTGTCACTAACACCCGCTCTCCAAATTTAATATTTGTTAATTGTTTTTGTTGATTGGAGAACTGTTGTAAAAAAATGGAATCGAAATTGGCATTGCTCGGGTAAAAGTTTATTTGTCCTCGCCAATGATCACTTATTGTTTTATTAAATAAATCAGCTAATGAAAAAAGCATATACCGCTCCCCTAAAAATGTTCAATTGAAATAAAGTATTATGATTTTTATTTTTCTCTAAAATTTTTATTTAGAGTCTTTATTCCAATCAAACTACGTTCCTTAATGAGGGATGTCAATTGTGTTTTTTATGAGCGAGTAAATTTAGATAGGAAATAATTCAATAAATACAGATTATTTATTGTTACACCGCGTTAACAAATAATTAAAATAAAGAGTCGTTTTTTGATCATTTTTAAATTTTTCATAAAAAGGAAGTTTTTAAAAATAGAAATAAAATCAATAGAATGTATTTATTTAGCACTTTAACTACGAGATGTTTTTTTTGATTTTATTTTTACTTTTAGATAAATCTAGATTCAAAGAATCTAAAGTTATGCTATTTACAAAAAAACCATGTTTTTTTTGTAAATAATTGTAAATGAAGTTAAGGTTAGTCAAAAGGTAGATCATTTTTTGTTATTAATACCTGCCTACATCTTTTTTATTCCAACTGAAACTCGTATCTTGAAGTAGTTTGGATAAATCCCCACCCTACATGGAAATGCGTGATTTCAGCAAGTCGAGAAGCGTGTCAAATGCGAGGCATAAGATGTGTCTTAAGTCATTCTCAAAAAATATATTATAACAACGCAGTTGAGCGCTTATCGTCTTGCCCCTAAGGGAGTTTGGGTAGAAAACGATTACGGCGTTATGATTCATCATCAGGGAATAACTATGAATTACATATCATGCCTTGTACTCGACTCCTACCCAAGCTCTGAAACCTGCATTTCCAAGTACTACGGGTATATATATTGAGTTTCTTGTGGATATAAAAAAACCACAGAGGGTTGGCTGTGGTTTTTGTTGGCAAGTTGGGTTGAGCCTTTAATATCTTATTTATTTGTAAAAATATAAGTAGCGGCAAGCGTTGCTGCAGCAATTAATGAACCTACAGCTACAGCTGAAACCATACCATTTAAAGCTAAACCACCTATAACAAAAACGCCTAAAATTGTAGTGCTATAAAGTTCTGATGAGTTTAAAGTGTTCATTTATTTTATCCTTAATATATTGTTTAGTTTTAAAGTTGTATGCTGCTAAGTTCGCTTGAGATGAATAATAATAGACTTTTTAGTATTGTTTTGTGTATTTGTGCTTAATGGTCAATATCGGTGATATTTGGCTTTTTTAGGTGATAAGTGATTTGGCTTGCTAATATTGTCTGATTTATTTTTTATTGTGTTATGATTTTCTTCAAATTTATAATGATAAAAAGTTTAATCACAAATGGGTATTTAATTTGTTAGTATATATACCCAAACCACTTCAAGATGCAGGATTCAGTTGGAATTAGAAATGCTTTAGGCAAGGCATTGATTGAAGAACATGGTTATTCCCTTTTCAAAATCAATAACACTGCGTAAAGTATTTATAAACCAACCTTACAGGGACTTCTGAGCAAATCATGCTCGTTGTTCCATCTTTTTTTAAGGGAGTAACCATTAATGCAAAGATGCGCCTAGATTATGAATTGCTCAGCAGTCCTGAATCTCACATCTTGAAGTGGCTTGGGTATAAAGCCGATGCCTTTAATGGCATTATTATTGATAAATATAATCTACCTGCAACACAAACCTTATTTCAAGTTGCATTAGATCTGACTATTGCTCATGCAATATCCCAGAATAAACGCCTTATTTGGTTAACCTTACCGATAGAGCGAAGTAACATTGTACCAATTGCCACTGAGCTGGGTTTTGTTTTTCATAATTGTCTTGAGCAAGAAGTAACTTTGATTTTACGATTAGTTAATGATGCTTATGCGCCTTTTGTGCCTACACACTCAATTGGAGCGGGTGCTTTAGTGATTAATGAAAATAATGAAGTGTTGGTAATTCGGGAAAAAATAACGACTGGTACAGGTTATAAGCTTCCAGGTGGTCATATTGAACTCAATGAAGATATACATATCGCAATAGAGCGTGAAGTACTTGAAGAAACAGGTATAACAGCAAAGTTTCAACAAGTGGTTGGTTTTGCCAATAAACATCCTTATCGATTTGGTAAGTCTAATCTTTATTTTATTTGTCGCTTAGAAGCGTTAACCTATGAGATTGAAATTCAAGATATAGATGAAATTGCTGATGCCCGTTGGGTTGATTTAGATTCATATATAACAGATAACAATAATAGTCACTTTAATCGAGAAATGGTTAAATCATTAAGTACTGCAACAGGTCTAAAAATAGTTGAATTAGAATTTAATCAAGGAGTTGAAGGTAAAAGAGAAGTATTATTTTCCCAGAATACTTAAATTTAATCAAAATAGGGTTCATTTCACACACGTCAACTTAATTTGAGTCGTCATTTTTCAAGATATTAATCATAACTTTTATTAAAATTAAAAATGCCATATTATCACTAAGTAATACAATGCGCTTAATGGGTTTTATGGCAATGTTTGTTGAAATAGGTGAAGTCGTTAATTATTCAAATTATGCTTTATAGCATTGAGGGATTAACTAAAAAACTTAAACTAGCTTTAACTGCTTTTACATCCGGAATCATTTTAAAATTGTTATTTTCTAATGTTGTTTGATCTTGTTTGTTTTTTGTATACACAGGGAATTCAAATAACTGCGATGCATATATCTTTTGTGTATCGTCTTCTAATAAATAATTCATAAAGACAAGGGCATTACTTTTGTTTGGTGCATATTTAGTGATGGCAGCCGTAGTTGTTGATATTAATGTTGTGCCTTTATGAGTTTTTAGCCAATGACGTTTAAGCTTTGAAGCGATTAACTGATCTTTTTTGTTTTCTGAGTTGGCTAACATATCTAAATAATAATGGTTGGCTATGGCAAATTGGCATTTTCCTTCAGCTAAAGCGCGAAGCTGATCTCTATCGTTGCCAGTTGGACGCTTAACTAAAAGCTTATTTGGATTTTGTAGCCAATAAGTATCTTCTTTTTCACCTATCGATAATAAAGAAGCAAATAACTCTTTATTATAACTATGAGATAAATCCCTAATACAAAATTGTCCTTGGTATCGTTTTTTATTAAAATCACTATAAAATTCAGGAACAGCTAAAGTCGTGTTTACGGAACTAAAAATGGTACGAGCTCTTATTGAAATACTGACCCAATATTGCTCATCATCTACCAAATTTTTATTTACATGTTCTAAATTCTCAAATTTTGAAAATGATTGCAGTAAGTGTTTTTTGTTAGCTAACTGGCTTAAGTCAGATGTTAGCAGTAAATCGGCCTGACTTTTTTCACCATCATTTTCTAACCTTTTTAATAAATATTTTGATTTACCATGTACTAAATTAACTTTTATTCCCGATTCTTTTTCGAATGATGAAACGATAGGTGCTATCAATTCAAGTTTTCGAAAAGAATAAATGTTTAATTGTTCTAAAGATTTGGCTAAAACTTCAACGCTTGATGCAAACAATGCAATAAATACTAATAAATTACTTTTCATAAACATAAATAAAAACTATTATCATTTGTAACTATGGTACTGGTAAATTTTAAGAAGTCTAGAGCATGAAGCAATTAAACTTAAAATTAAGAGGATTAAGAATTCATTTATTGAGTTATGCGATATTTGTGATCGTGATGTCTTTTACTGGTTACCGTTTAGAAAAACATTATGAAGCCCAGTCTACGCAAGATTTAAACATACAGATCGCATCATATAATCAAGTTTTTCAAAATAAATTAAGACAACTTGAAAACCTACTTTATTCATTTGATGCCTATTTTCAATCAAGTATGAATATTAGTGCTAAGAGTTTTTATAAAGTGGCCCAATATCAATTGCAGGGAATAGAAATAGAGGTTGGCTTAGAGCAGTATGTTTTATTTAAACAGGATCAAATTGAAGAAATACAAAAACAACAAATACAGCAAGGGCAATTTGATTTTAGATTGTATTTACCTAATGAGCTTAAAGATAATTTACTTGGTGTTGTTAGAGCGGCCCCAGTTTCCGATTATGGTCACATTATTGGCGAAGTGATAGCACTTAATGAAAGTGAATTGAAAAAATTATCTTTAGAACATGGTGTTGTGGCACTTAATTGGCCTCAAAATAATAACCAATGGAGTCTAGTCTTAATTCAAAAAATTGGTGGTAAGGTGCATTCAGCATTAGGGCTAAGGTTAATATTATCTAGTTTGTTAGAGAACATTTACCACAACCTATATATTGAAACAGGCGAACATATACGGATTTTAAATCAAGGTGATGTTATTTTTTCTACGGATTGGAAAAATGCATTTGAACTGGATTATATAGAACCGAGTGTGATAACTCCCAGTCATTTTTTTAGTCATGAGTTAACTATTGAGTTATATAACCCTGAAATTTTAACTCCTGCGATAATCCCAGTTCGTTTATGCGTGATTATTTCTTTGGTAGTGGTGTCTTGGATCTGCGGTGCTTTAATATTATTTCAAATATTCACTTTAAAGGGGCGCAATAAGGAAATTAATCGAATAGTTATACAAAGAACTGCAAGTTTAATCGATTCTAATAGAGAGCTTAAAAAAGAGTCTTTATTAAAAAGTCAAGCACTAAAAAAGCAAATTAAATCAGAAAATCAATATAAAAAACTATTTGTAAACTCACATGAAGGACTGTTCGTTTTAGATGAGGATACCAGAATAAATACCTGTAATCCTGCATTTATCTCTTTATTATTGAACCCAAGTTCAGATAATAAAAACTTTATTTTTAGTGATTTTATTTATAGTGAAGAACAAATTATAAACTGGCAAAAGGATGTTGAAAATAAAATTAATCATCAGGAATTTGAATGGTTAGCTAAAAAACAAAATGGAAAAAGTATCTGGGTAAGGCAAAGTGGAAATTGGGTTGAAAATGAAGGTGTATCGAGCTATGAAGGTCGATTAGTTGATATTACACAAGTAAAGTTATTTAATGAACAGCTAAAATATAGAGCACAGTACGATAGTTTAACCAACTTATTAAACCGACAAGCATTTTTAGAGTTAATTGATAAATTAAGATTTAACACCCAAAGTAGTTTTGTTTTACTTTATATTGATTTAGACCGATTTAAGTTGATTAATGATACTTTAGGTCATATTGCTGGCGATAAAGTATTGATTGAGTTTTCATCTAGAATGCAAAATATGCTTGGTTCATTTGCTGATATCGCTAGATTAGGCGGCGATGAATTTGCAGTATTAATTCGACAAAACCACTTGAGCGATAACTTAATTTGTTTATTGGTTAATATACTTGAAGAAATCCGAAAGCCTTTTAAGTATAAACAACATTGCTTGTCTGTGAGTGGTAGTATTGGCGTGCGAAAGTTTACCTCTCCATGTGTAGACTATGATGCAAAAAAATTAATACACGATGCAGATATTGCGATGTATGAAGCAAAACAGCAAGGGAAAAATGATTATTATATTTTTTCTTCAAAATTATCTCAGCAAATAAATCGCAGACTTCAGATTGAAACATTATTACATGACTTAATTCCAGATTCAGAGCTTTCAATTAATTTACAACCGCTTTATTGTAAGCAAGGACTGCGTTTAATTGGCTTTGAGGCATTACTTAGATGGGATAGTAAAGAACTAGGGAGAATTAGCCCTGAAGAATTTATTCCTATTGCTGAAGAATGCGGGAAGATGTCTATTTTAGGACTATGGGTTTTTGATCGTGCGTTGAAATTTATGGAGAAATTAGGTGATAAATCTCATAATTTATTTATTAATATCAATGTTTCACCTCTGCAATTACAGCAAAACAGTTTTATGGACTGGCTAACCAAACGTGTAAATCAATCGAACTTAAATCGACGCCAAATTAGAATTGAATTAACAGAATCAGCTATGATCGCAAAAGAAGAAGTATTAATAGCACAGTTAAATGATATACATAATTTGGGCATTGGAATATATATTGATGACTTTGGTACAGGTTATAGCTCACTTAGTCGCATAAAAAACTTGCCAATAGATGGCATTAAAATAGATCGTTCCTTTATTGAAAATATTGAAACAGATAATGGAGCATTACAATTAGTTAAAGCGATTTGTGCAATTGCTGAATCGTTTAACCTTTCTATCACTGTAGAAGGAGTTGAAACACAAGCACAACTTAATGTATTGAAAAGTTTATATTGCCATAAATATCAAGGATATTTTTTTAGTAAGCCATTAACTGAAAAGCAAATGGTTATTTGCATTGATCATGAAATTAAAAATATAACAAAAATTGCATAATGAATTATGTAATCGTTACTTTGTCTATTTAAATAGCACCATCTTGGTTGTACAGAAAATGAATTATGATCACTTTTAAAACGAATATGGGCGATATTTTAATTGCGTTAAATTTTGTAAATACATCTATCTCCACAAGTTCACAATTTTTCATTAATGCCAGAGACAATTGATTTTTAGATTTTCCTTCAAAAAGAAATGATGGATGGGGTTATGCTATTTTTGGCAAAGTGACTCTAACTCTCTTAGCTTTTTTTAGTGCTACTTTTTATTCTCCTCAATTATATTTCTGAAAATCTTGTTGAAACCTCATCTGTCTATTAGTCTTTGAATAAGAATACTTTATTTGATTTAGATACTAATTACTTTAATTTTTAAGCCTAAGTGTTTTATTTGCATTCTAAGTTCTTATTGGAGTAGTTAGATTTTTAGGACTCAATATGCTTGAACAAGACAATAACTTTACTTTACCACCTAACGTAACCTGTTTTTCACGTTCTAAAAATGCTGAAATAAGTGAACGTCATTTTTATCTTACTAGGCTTAGAGATAGAGAGTTACCCTATCAAGAGTTTAGAAAAACAGCTAATAATTTATTTGAATTGATTGCCGATGCAATGATCCCTCATCTTCAAAATCATGAAGTAATTTTAACGCCTATTTTTAGAGCAGGTTTAAGCTTACTTCCTGTATTTATGTCTAAAATAGAAAACTCTAAATTATGCTCGATTGGCGTCAAAAGAAATGAAGCAACCGCACAACCAGAGCCTTACTTATTTAAAGTGCCACCTGAAATTTCGCCCGATGCAAAATTTGTTATTTTAGAGCCTATGATAGCCACTGCAGGCACTATGTGTTACAGCTTAAGCATGATGAAAAAACAAGGGTATAATCTTAAAGATATTGAAATTATATCAATATTTTGTGCTTTAGAAGCTGCTGAAAGGCTACATAATGAATTCCCTGAAATACATATACATACCGAAGTAGTCGATCCTATTTTAGATGATAATAAATATATTGTTCCAGGTTGTGGAGACTTTGGTGATAGATATTTTGGTACATAAAGTAATTGTTTTTTTGAAGATAAGTAAGCTTTGTTTCCTAAAGTCACATAATAAGTGAAATATTAAGAGGTTGTTTAATGAAGGCATATTCAAGATCGCATCATGTTATTTTAACTTCTCATTCAAATCAGGCGTTTAAAGAGTCGACTCCTGTAAAATGGGGCGCTCAACTGCCAAGTGAACGAGGCCCCGTAATAGCGACCATTTCAACTAAGGAAAACCGTAATGCAATTGGCTCCCATAGCGGTAGTTATACTGTATATCGCGCGTTATCTATAGCCGCAGGTACATTTCCGCAAGACCATATTCCCGACCTTACTAATACCAGCCCAACCGTTAATGTCACGCCTAAAATAGCCTGGTCTGATGCTGAAAAAATTATATCTTTAGATCCATGGGGAGCAAATGTTGATGAAGTATTTAGTAAAGATTTAAAACAAGGTATCAATATTCAACCATCAATAGCTGTTACTCAAGCACATCTTACTTTACCTGAAATATATGATGCAGTTGATAAAGGCAGGTTAAAACCTGATGGAGAAATTTTAAAAGAAAATAAAGATGTATTTGTAACAAAAGTAGCCATAGAGCCTGTTTGGTATTTACCTGGTATAGCAAAGCGGTTTGGTATTGAAGAGGGGGAACTGAGAAAAATTTTATTTCAAGAAACTGGCGGGATGTTTCCGGAACTCGTTACTCGACCCGATCTTAAAATTTTGTTACCCCCGATAGGTAGTACAACAGCATATATTTTTGGCGATATAAATAGCCTAGCTGATGATTCAAAAGAATTGACCTGCAGAGTACATGATGAATGTAATGGTTCGGATGTTTTTGGTTCAGATATTTGTACATGCAGACCTTATTTAATGCATGGCATCGAAGAGGCCGTAAAAACAGCACAAGAAGGTGGTGTTGGTTTAATTGTTTATTTTAGAAAAGAGGGGAGAGCATTAGGCGAGGTAACTAAGTTACTTGTTTATAACGCAAGAAAAAGACAAAAAGGAGGAGACAGTGCAGCAACTTATTTTGAACGTACCGAGTGTGTAGCCGGTATTCAAGATGCACGTTTTCAAGAATTTATGCCAGATGTTTTGCATTGGTTTGGTATCAAAAAAATAGATCATTTAGTGTCCATGAGCAATATGAAATATAACGCGATTGTTAAATCGGGTATTAAGGTTTTAAATCGAGTCTCGATCCCAAAAAACTTAGTGCCCGATGATGCTCAAGTAGAAATAGAAGCTAAAAAAGCGGCCGGTTATTTTACTGATGATGAAGCCTTAACAGATGACGAACTTGATAATATTAAAGGGCGGAATTTATCATGATTGATATGGGCGTTAAAGCCGAAGATGTAAGATACTTGTTATCACCAAAAGCCATTAGGGAACGTAGTCAGCAAGTTTTTCAACTGAGTCTATCAGGCACAGGTCAATTTAAAATTAATTTAGAACGCTTAGATGAAGTCGCTGATTATGTATTGGTTGTTATTAATAATAATTATCCTAATTTAGACATTCCTTTCCATTCCCGCTGGAGTCATTTTCAAGCCGGAAATATAGATAGGTTAAAAGAATTAGATAGAAAATTAACGAATTTATCACTATATGATAAAGCAAGAGCCAAGCTTGATTTAGTTTTGGTATCCGTTTTATTAGATGCTGGAGCGGGTGATACTTGGTGCTATTTAGATAAAAAAAGCGGTCAAACTTTTAAACGTTCAGAAGGACTAGCTATAGCAAGTTTTGATATGTATATGGCTGGCGTATTTTCCAGTGATAAATTAAATCCTCTCCAAGTTGATGCTAAATCTTTAATGTTTTTTAATCGCGAAAAGCTAGAGCTGGGATTTCAAGTATCCCAACATAACCCTTTAGAAGGTTTAGAGGGTCGTGTCAGCTTAATATGTGAATTAGGGAAGGCATTAGTTAATAAAGATGATATTTTTAAAGATCATAGACCTGGTAATATTTTAGATTTTTTGATTGATAATTATGGTCAGAATATTCAAGCTGAGGATATATTAAATGCAGTGTTGAATGGATTTAGTGATATATGGCCTGGTCGAATATCAATTAACAATATGAATATGGGAGATGTATGGCAATATTCATTATTAAAATCGACTGATCCGCTATCATGTTTAGTCCCTTTTCATAAATTATCACAATGGTTAACGTATTCACTCATAGAGCCTATTTTAGAAGCTGAAATTGAAGTAAATGGTGTTGAAAACCTGACTGGTTTAGCTGAATACCGCAATGGAGGCCTGTTAATAGATAAGCAATTAATTGAATTAAAAGATAAAAATAACTTAACTAAATCTCATTTAGCGAATAGTGATTTGATAATCGAATGGCGTGCATTAACGATAGTACTGCTAGATAAAATAGCAGATAACATTCGTGAAAAGTTAAATATGTCGAAGGAAGAGTTGCCTTTGGCAAAAGTATTAGAAGGAGGGACTTGGTGGGCAGGTCGTACAATAGCACAAGAAAAAAGACATAGAGGAGAACCGCCTTTAAAACTACACAGTGATGGTACTGTGTTTTAAAACTAGATCATTAATCATTAATCATTAATCAATAAACATAAAACAGGAATAGGACAATACAATGGAAAAATTAACAATAATTAGTCATCCCGTTTTACAGCATAAGCTTACATTATTAAGAAAAAAAGAAACAAAGTCTTGTGAATTTAGAAGGCTTTTGAATGAAATTAGTGGGTTGTTGGCTTATGAATCTACAAAAGAATTGGCACTTAAACCGGTTGATATTGAAACACCATTAGAGAAGATGAAAGGCGAAGAAGTGGCATGTGCCCCCATTATTGTATCAATTATGCGGGCAGGGAATGGTATGCTTGATGGTTTATTAAATATGTTACCGTTTGCAAGTGCTGGCCACATTGGTATTTATAGAGATAAATTTATTCAAAATACAGTTGAGTATTATTTCAGACTACCAAAAAATTCAACAGGAAAAAAAGTGATTTTAGCTGATCCACTTTTAGCAACCGGAGATACTGCAATTGCATGTATAGATAGGCTAAAACAGTATGGCGTAGGAAAAATTACCATGATTTGTGTTTTAGTATCGCAAGATGGGGTTAAAAAGCTACATCACTTTCACCCTGATGTGAAAATTATTGCTATTAGTAAAGAGCTAAACTTAAATGATGAGGGTCATTTATTACCTGGTTTAGGTGATGCAGGAGATCGTTTATATAAAACAACGGATTAATTTTATGAGAAGAGATAATCTATTTTATTGATATACCCAAGCCACTTCAAGATGTGAGGTTCAGGACTGCTGAGCAATGCATGATCTAGGCGTATCTTTGCATTAATGGTTACTCCCTTAAAAAAAGATGGAACAACGAGCATGATTTGCTCAGAAGTCCCTGTAAGGTTGGTTTATAAATACTTTATGCAGCGTTATTGATTTTGAAAAGGGAATAACCATGTTCTTCAATCAATGCCTTTGCCTAAAGCATTTCTAATTCCAACTGAATCCTGCATCTTGAAGTGGTTTGGGTATATACAGCATTATAAAGTCTCTAGTTTGAATTTTAATATAATCGTATATTAATTCGAAAAACAAACCCTGTGCTTACTTAAATTTTTATTATATTGTTTTAGGCCTTAGATAATGCTAATTCATTAGCTATTTTCAAACCGATCCCTGGGCCCTTCGGGGCTTTTTTATAAAGCTAAATAAGCTGCGTTAAGCGTATTTAATTTAAGATAAATTTGTTGTCCAAACATCCGCCCAAGATTTTAAATATTTATTTTGCTCAATCCCGTAAGGTGTAGCGCCTATATCTAAACTAATCATGTAATAAAAGACGCTACCAAATACGATTTGTATCATTTCATCAGGGCAGGTCTGGCTAAAAGGCGTATTTTTAATTTGAGATGAAATCCAAGGAAACAAATGTTCATCAGCTAAACGTGTATTGATGACTTTCATTTTATCTCTTAGTTCTGGCAATGTTCCGACTTCAGATCTTAGTAAAATACGTAATGGGCGGTATTTCTCACCTATATGTAATATCATACGACCGATAGTAAGCAATTCTTTTTTTAAATCACCCAAAGGCAAAGATAAGTTATTTTTAAAATCAGCCAGTATTTCAACTTCAGCTTCATCAACAATCGCCTCTAGAACAGATATTTTTGTTGGGAAATGACGATAAAACCCTCCTGAACGGGCTGTTAACCCTGCCGCTTTTTCTATTGCTCCTACAGTTGTTGATGAAAACCCTTGGGTTGCAAAAAGTTCCATAGCTTGAAATTTTAGCTTTTCTCGAGTAGATATTTTCACCTGTAATTCCTTTGCGTAATCATTACTTTTATTTTTATTGGCTCAGTTTACCAAAAAATAGGCACTATTTAGTGTGAAAAAAATTAATACATTATGTTTGTTGATTTTAATATAGATAAACACCGTTGTTAATGCGAATGAGATCGATTATCATTACATTGTGATGATTGTTTACTTTTAGGAGATTGAAATGAATTTTGTTGTAGGAATACGTAACTTTTTATTAAGTTTATTATATCGAATTATGCGTCCGCTTATTTTTTTAATGGAGCCAGAAAATGCCCATTATAGTTTGAAAAAAATAGGTGTTTTATTAGGAAGTAATCCATTAAGCAGATGGCTGACTGCATTATTATTTAATTATAAAAATAAGAAATTGAATACGACTGTGGATGGTATCAGTTACAGAAACCCGGTTGGACTCTCTGCTGGTTTTGATAAAGATGGAGAGCTTACTAAAATATATCCATCTTTAGGCTTTGGATTAGCAGAATTGGGTTCTTTTACGGGGGAAGTGTGTCCTGGAAATCCTGGTCGCCGTTTATTTAGAATGGTGAAGTCGAAGGCGATAGTGGTTTGGTATGGTTTAAATAATCAGGGAGCTGAAAAAATATCATCACGACTCAATGGTGTAAATTTTGGTAAATTACGTGTAGGAATTAATGCAGCAAAATCTAATGTAACACCTGAATTTGTATTGAGTGAATCAATACGTGATTACATTAAAACTTTAACTTTATTTAAAGATATTGGTGACTATTTCACAATCAATATTAGTTGTCCAAATACGCAAGATGGCGAACCTTTTGTAGATAAACATAATTTAGATGCCTTATTAATTGCGGTAAATGAAAAAATAAGAACTATTTCAAAGAAACCTATATATGTAAAATTAGCTGCGGACTTATCTTTTGATGAAATTAATGTGATTGTTGATGGCTGTATAGAACATAAAATGGATGGAGTTGTTTTAACTAATTTAGCAAAACCGGGTTGTAACCAAGAGCATATCGCAGCTGAATATCCATCTAATTTAGGTTTATTACCTGAGGGGAAAGGCGCTATGAGTGGTTTACCTTTACAGCGTATATCTACTAATGTCATTCGCCATGTTTATCGACGTACTAGAGGTAAATTAACTATCATAGGGGTTGGCGGTGTGTTTAGTGCTAAAGATGCTTATGAAAAAATTACGTCTGGTGCAAGTTTATTACATATGATCACTACTATGATTTTTGATGGTCCGCAAAATATTAGTGAAATAAATCGAGGTTTAGTCAATTTATTAAAGCAAGATGGCTTTAATTCAATTGAGGAAGCTGTTGGATCGCGTAACCCTTTACCAAACATTGAAGCCGATATTTCTGAAATAACAGATGAATCAAAGGTAGCTTAATATATGTTTGAACAAGTCTCGTTAAACTTACCTCAATCAATATGTAATGAGTTTAGGTTAGCGCTAAAGCAAGGTAGCTGGACTAATGGTCTGACATTAACTCATGCACATAGAAAAACCTGTGAACAAGCATTATTTTATCGTGAAGATATAAACGATTTAACTTGCCGACTGCAATAAAATAGTAGCTTATACTTGAGCTGATATGTTTTAATATTGACCTAATTAGACAATTGATTAGGTTAATATACCCAAACCACTTCAAGATGCAGGATTCAGTTGGAATTAGAAATGCTTTAGGCAAGGCATTGATTGAAGAACATGGTTATTCCCTTTTCAAAATCAATAACGCTGCATAAAGTATTTATAAACCAACCTTACAGGGACTTCTGAGCAAATCATGCTCGTTGTTGCCTGCATGGATGTAGGTACTAGAGCAATGCAGGAGCATATTGCCGGTCCATCTTTTTTTAAGGGAGTAACCATTAATGCAAAGATGCGCCTAGATCATGAATTTCTCAGCAGTCCTGAACCTCACACCTTGAAGTGGCTTGGGTATATATTAGAAGGTAGTCATTAGTTTTTGTTGAATGGAGGAACTTCATACAAGGTTAAAGTTGAAATCAGTTCATAACTTCAAGTGGGTCGTGTCAATATATGTATTATTGGTTGATTTTATTGATGTTCCGATTATAGTTATGAAGCAACTAACCTGACTCCTTTCTCTTTTTTAAATCTTGATGATAATTTAATGTTAATTGTTTGATTATAAATAATGTCAAAAATTCAGTTTTAGGACTGTGTGTTTAATTTCTTATAGCATGATAAAATATTCTTTTTCAAATTATTGATATATTCAATATTTTTCAAAACCAGAACGAAATGGTTTAGTCTGCTATAAAATTTTATAGTAAATATTAGAAATAATAAGTGGAAAAATGTTCCACCAGACGATTTTTCTTTGGCAGGTACAACAGCATTAATCGTTATAGTGTCATAAGTTTTTGAGTCATCAAGTGAAGATAAATATATGTTACCAGTACTGTTTGAGGTTAACGGGCTTATTGATAAATTTACCGATAAAGTACTTTGACCTTCGGTAAAAAGTAGTGTTTCATTATCAATTTGTAACCAGCCAAGTTGGTGGTTTAGTCTTACTTCTGAAGCCTCTGATAAGTCACCATTACGAGTGATTTCTAACATAACACTCTGTCCTTGTTGAATAGATAAGCTTGCTACTGCAAACTGATAACTTAGTTCACCTATATTTTCAGTGATAGTAATAGTGATTGAATTTTCACTTGGAGCGACAATATCTCCGTGGCGTAGGCTAATTGAAAACTCCTCGGAAGGTTCTGAAATACTATCTTCAATAGTATTAATGTAAATTGTTTTACGACTTTCTCCGACACTAAAAATGATACGCTCTACGAGCGAAGTAAAATCGCTGTCAGCAAATGCGCTGTAAGAGCGGCTAACAAGTTCTACACTGGCATCGCGATCAAGCGTTATTTCTGACCCCGACGAGTCAACTAACATTAGCTCTATTTTTGCTTGCTCACCTTCAGCTATTGTTATTGCAATATTGTTGTTAATGATAACATTGGCTAGCAGTTCTGGTTGTTCAAGACGATTTCCTAAATGTCCTGGAATATCTTTAAATTCGTTTAACATGCGTACCACGTTGGCAGTATTTTCTTCTCCGCATGTTTCCCCTCCAGCCTGTTTATTAGGACTTGAGTAAAAATCATGTCGGGTATACCAATTATGATTGGTACTCATTATCGTACCGTTACCATTACAGTTGTAGCCTCGACCATAGTCGGTTAATGGCGTATCAGAACTATTTGCAATATCATGATCGGCACCATCGTTGTGGCCCCACTCATGCGCACCTAAAGTTGCACTGGTACAATTACCACCAACCTCCATTAGTGCGTAAGGACTGTCGTAATATGCCCAACCACAATAATTATCATCACTGTGTGGGCGAAGAATGGTTATATAATCAAAACCAAACTGTTGAGCTATAGTTCGAATTTGATCTGCTTCGGTGTTAAAAACTGTTTCTAAGAAATTGTTAATTGCGACATTAGGTTTGTTATCAATTGGATATTCACCTATGTAAGAAATTTCTCGTCTAATTTTTAAGTTACTATTTTCCATCACTACATTAGCTGCATTGATTTGGCGATTTATATGCGCAGTTAATTGTTCGTGGGTTAAATAATTGAGTAAGTCTTTGGTATAAAAAATACCGATATGAATAATATGGTGTTCATCGACATTTATTGGCTGCGCAAGACGCATCATTTGTTGGCTTGCTAAGGATTGAGTTAATGTGGAAGCGCTTGATAACAGGGGAATTAAAAGCAGCAATAAAATAAATTTTTTCATGTGGAAATTTAGCGAATATTTAAATAACTAATAATATATTGTTACTGCTAATTTAAATTTAAACAATGGTTGGTTACAATTATTTACAACTTTTGTTTAAACTGCTCTATGTTTTTTGCAATTAAATTTTCTAATGAATTGACAATATTTGGTGTTTTAATCACAGAAATGTTAGTTCCATTTTTAACTCAATTATTCATGTTATTCTCGTTCCACAAAACGTCATTTAAAACTAATATTCCAATTAATGGGTAAAAAATGGAAGCTGAAACTTGAGCGTAGCAAAAAATGCTTTTTTAGTCCCTATTCAATTTTTTGATGTACGCTGTTCATTTGAAATATATACCCAAACCACTTCAAGATGCAGGATTCAGTTGGAATTAGAAATACTTTAGGCAAGGCATTGATTGAAGAACATGGTTATTCCCTTTTCAAAATCAATAACGCTGCATAAAGTATTTATAAACCAACCTTACAGGGACTTCTGAGCAAATCATGCTCGTTGTTGCCTGCATGGATGTAGGTACTAGAGCAATGCAGGAGCATATTGCCGGTCCATCTTTTTTTAAGGGAGTAACCATTAATGCAAAGATGCGCTTAGATCATGAATTGCTCAGCAGTCCTGAACCTCACATCTTGAAGTGGCTTGGGTATACATAGTCTTTTTACCTTGAAAATCTTCAAATAATTTTTCATGTGCGAATTTTGAAAAGGTATCAGTACGAGCAGTATATTGTGAAATCCAATTAATGAGCATTTCTAAATTTGCGTCTTGAGCCTCTTTACTTTCATATTTGTGTGGCTCCCATGGACGATTTTTAGCATTGTCTATACAAGCAGAGACTGGTAAATTTAGAAAAATGACTTCTTCTGCTTGTTGAATTACAAGCTCTAATAAATCAGAATAACAGCCCTCAATTACCCAGTCACTATTAATTGATAAAAAGTCATTTATTGATTTACTGGATTCTGAAATAGACAACCGCTCTGCTGGCGTAATAGATTGCCATGCCACCGTATCGAGATCTAAATGAGCTAATTGATTTTTCAACGCTAACTCTTTTGCTAACGTTGATTTACCGGATCCTGAATTTCCAAAAACTACGAATTTACTCAAAGCTATTTCCTCAGTACATAATAATTTAACAGTGTACTTTTTGTGCGTTTTATATTGCGATATCGCTGATATTTATCTAATTACTTATTATTATCAAATTTAATAAGTAATTACTAGTCATAGAAAAACACAACTTTCTTACAATTGAATTAAGGACTAAAATGAGGCATTTGTTTATTTTCCTGAATATAGGAGAGGGTCATAGGTAGGATATTTTGAGAATTTACACTTTGTTGTTATGTCAGTTCTAAAGGGAATAATACCAATTATATTAATTAAGTGCTCTAATATAAATTAGGGTAAATTTTCAATCGCAAGGCGCTTGATTGAGCAATATCTAGCTATTGGGATTGAAAGTAGCGCTGCTATTGTATATTTAGACCATTTAGATTGATCATATATTTTATTTTAATTGGTATAACCATGAATGCACTGACATGCCTAGAATTGTAAAATCTCATAGGCTCTGAGTGGTCAATTAATTATCGGAATAAGTATAAGAGTTAAAAGTTAGGATTGTAGAA
>NZ_NQMR01000380.1 GCF_002276045.1 Pseudoalteromonas sp. NBT06-2
ACAGACGATACCTTCGCAGTGCATTGGATGCTGACAACAAGGGCAAATACGGACTGCTTTGGGTTTGTCTTTTTTCTCAGGTATTGTCCAGCTTTTGGTATTCATGAGTAATATCTGAATACGTTGGCGTAATTTATGTGCATTGCCGCGCAAATAGCCACAATCTCTTACACGTTGTAGTCCTTTGGGTAATACATGTTGCAAGATAAGCCATAAAAATTTGAGTACGGGTAATGTGCGTGTTGCCGTTTTTTTTGTTTGGCTGTCTTGGTATTTAAAGGTAACGGTATTGTTGTCATAAGCGGTGATGTCATTATCAGATAACACACCGCGATATA
>NZ_NQMR01000381.1 GCF_002276045.1 Pseudoalteromonas sp. NBT06-2
CTGAACTTCGCAAAAGTGCCAAAAGCGGAAGTTACTATCAACACAACAAACTGCTCTAGTACCACCACTGCGATAATAGATACATCTAGTTACAAAGCCATGCTTTTAATTCATGTTATATTTTGTTGTAATTAATTGTTAACTACAACAAAATATAGGGAACTATGTATGAGGGAGGATATTGATGAGCTAAAAAGCGAACTTCAAGCAAAGCTTCTATTTTGGAAAAATATCAAAAGTAAAAAAATTAAAGCCTTATTGATATTACTATGTTTCGGCTTGATTGGATTAAAAGTATTTACCACTATTTTAACTTTCGACTGGCTTGCAGGGTTAATATGACCATTAATTTCCATCCCCTTAACAAACACGATATTAATTATTCGAAAGTCATTGACCTTTTTTTCGAAGCTTTTCCAAAAACTCAACACCTACCACAATGGATTGTTAAATATAGAATGAGAAATGGAAAGGATGGTTTTGACGTTCTTTATGAACATAATAATTGGATCGGGTTCATCTACGCTAAAGCGTATAAAGACATAATATTTGTAAAGTTTTTTGCAATATCAGAGTCGCTCCGTTCAAGTGGTTACGGAAGCAAAGTAATGAATTCAATGGGGAATAAGTATTCAGACAAAAGGATCGTACTAAATATTGAAGAGCTTTGTGAGAAAGAAGAAAACAACCAACAGAGAGTTAAGCGTAAAGCCTTTTATGAAAGTAATGGGTTCAATTCTACAGGGTTTATTATAAACGAGCTTGGTGAGCGGCAAGAAATGCTTATACGTGGTGGAACTCTATCTAAACAAGAGATAGAATCAATGTACAGGCATTTTTTAGGAAATTTCTTGTTTTCTTTAATTAAACCCGAAGTGCTACAAATTTAATTAAGTTTTCTTTAATCAGGGCGCAAAAAGCCCCATAGTTAACGATTTAATAATCGAATATCAACAACCGCTAAAAGGTGAAGGTCGGCCTATCCGCAC
>NZ_NQMR01000382.1 GCF_002276045.1 Pseudoalteromonas sp. NBT06-2
AGGTGTAGATCAGCAGACGGTTACCTAGGAAGAGAGTGATTCGTTTATTTAAAAAATATTGTCTACATTAATAAATGGAATTAAGAGAGTCTAAGTATGAGAATAAGCACACAAAAGGTAATAATCTCACTGTTAGTTTTTTTCTCATCAATTATTCAATATTCTGAGGCCTGTGAGTTAAAAATAAGGATAATGCATTACCCCCCTATTGCGATTAAGCAGCTAGATAATACTTGGCAAGGCATGGATAAAGATTATAGCCAACTATTACTGAAACACATAAAATGCTCTGCTAATTATATTGAAATGCCCTTTTCTCGCGGTTTAAGAATGCTTGAATTAGGCCAGATCGATATGATGTTAAATATGACAAAAACAGCTCAAAGAGAAGCGCTTTATTATTTTATTGGACCATATCGACAAGAAACTTTATCGTTAATCACACATAAATCTATTCCAGATATAAAAAATTGGCAACAACTGATTAATATATCAGGATTTATCGCTATACAAAGAGGTGTATATTATGGAAAGCAATTTAATAATTTATTAGAAAAAAATAAAAAGTTTGCTGAGAAATTAATTCATGTGGCAGAAAATCAAGCAAGGATAGGTTTAGTAATCAAAGAGCGTGCTATTGGTTTTTTTGAAGAGACTAGCTATTTAAACTACCAAATCAAAAATAACCCTCAATTTACTGATATGAAAGTCCACAATATAATAATTCAAACATCTCCAGTTCATATGGCAATAAGTAAAAAGACATTTGATTTACACCAAGCTCAAAAGCTTCAAAAATCATTAGAGTTTTTAAAATCACAAAATGAATTAATTAACATTGAATTTAAGTATCAAAACTCAGTCATGAAAAATAACAAAAGCACCTTATAAATTTAAGACGCTTTTTATTAATTTTTGATACTGAGGTTAGAAGATTAAAAACTAAATTGTGCCA
>NZ_NQMR01000383.1 GCF_002276045.1 Pseudoalteromonas sp. NBT06-2
ACAACAATCCTGACACAGGGGGATAGTTTAACATTACATATTTATCATAATCCACATGCTAAAACTCCGTTGACATCTCCTGTGTTTGAGTCAACGAAAGTATTTGAATACTGTATAAATGCTACTAAGGCATACGATAATTTCGAAATACAGTAAAAACAACATAATCGGGTAGCCGTACAAAATAACTAAGTCTGCTCGCTTTTGCCGAACAAAATATAAAATTAAGAAAACCCCACCATTGAATACAAGATTGTAAATGTGTCTTTGATAGACGGAATCATTCCGTCTATCACACAAAAAAATCTTATAATATTTATTAAAGTCTTTGATAAAAAGAGAAAACAAGAGTATTTTATCGAAATTAAGAATCACGATAGACAGAAAAATTCCGTGTTTAAACACGCAATAAATCCGCCTATTAATCTGTTATACGTACAGGAGGTTTCAGATACATGGAAAGTTTTATTCCCTTAATTATTATATCTATGCTTGTTTTTGTTCAAATAAAAAAATTTAAAGATATGTGTAAATATTTATCTTCAGCCTACCCTGAGGAATGGGAAAAGTTATCCCATAACTCTATGGGTGGTTCTAAGCGGTCTGTTACAAATGCAAACTTAACTGAATCACTTAAAACAGGATTCTTTTCAACGCTAGCAGATGAAAAAATTACTAAATTCGAAAAGTTTAGATCATTTAATATCTACTTAATGGGCGCTGTGGTTTTGTTACAGTTAGTTCTAGCGTTTTTTAAATAATGTACATATAATCGGGTAGCCGGAGGTCTCTAACCTCCACACCACCCATCATGCTTGTAGCCGAACAAAATACCCCCAAAGTGATGCAAAAACCTCTATGTTTTGATTCACGTTACTAAAAGTGCGGCTCTGTAGCCCGCA
>NZ_NQMR01000384.1 GCF_002276045.1 Pseudoalteromonas sp. NBT06-2
ATTTATTCACCGAGATGTGCTGTGCATTATCATATATCAAACCCATTGCATTATTAACTAGTGCCGATACTAGTAGTGCTGCTGAGATATTTTCAATCGCGATGAGGGCGCGAGATAACTCAGTTTTAATTGGCCAGTCAACGGGTGGTGGTTTGTCTGACATGTTACCTAAATCCTTACCACATGGTTTGCAATATACTATTTCGAATGAAATTTATATTAGCCATGATGGCTTGGAGTTTGAAGGCACAGGTGTACCTGTAACAATTGAAAAACCATTTTTTACTTTAGAGCAACGTGCACAAGAAAAAGACTTGATAATTGAAGCTGCAATTGAATGGCTACAGATTAAAAATTAAATTTATGATTATAGACGCTGATTTAATTCAGCGTTTTTATTTTAAGGCCCTTTGTAAAGGGGGTTTACGTATTTTATTGCTTTATGATTAAAATTTAACAGTTATAAATTGTATAACTGAATTTATTCAATAAGTTACTTGAACTGGCGTCAAACAGTCGGCTGACGCCCCCTATTAAGTAAAAAAACAAGGAGTATTATGTCATTATGGCAATTAGCTTAAGAGAAGTTACTAAAGATAACTGGGAAGATATTATCTTATTAGAAATAACTAAAGAGCAAGAAGAGTTCGTCGCTTTAAATGCAGAGTCAATTGCAGGATCTAAGTTTAATGAACATTATGTTAACCGTGCAGTATACTTTAATGATGAAGCTGTCGGTTTTATTCAGTATTTCCCTAATTTTGAAGATGAAAAACCAAATGAGATATATATTGATCAATTTATGATAGATGTACCGCACCAAGGTAAAGGTTATGGTACCGAAGCAATGAAATTAGCACTTCATGAAATCACGCAACAGCACATCTCGGTGAATAAA
>NZ_NQMR01000385.1 GCF_002276045.1 Pseudoalteromonas sp. NBT06-2
CTTTATTTGATTTAGGCCATGCTTTCTTTATGTGGCACTGTTTGGTTATTTATTATGGCTTTTTTTATTTCTTGTCTTCTTTTTGAACGATCTTTTGGTCCTCGCTTATTAACATCATTATATTTTTCACCAAATACTTGCTCAATAGGTAAGCCTAAACAGTTTGATATTGCTTTTGCGACTACCTTCGATGTTGAGCCGCCTTTAGCAACTAACGTTACATGTGAAGTACTCAAGTTTAATGCTGATGCAATATCAGTTAATAGAATGTCTCTATTTTTAAGCTGTTGTTTTATCTTTTCAAATTCTAATTCTGTACAATTCATCAAAAATTATTCCTGTATAAATAGTTTGGTTAATATGTTTTCGTTGATAGTTATTACATATCAGCGGTAAACTTATGAATATGTAAAATGTTTTACATAAATTAAAATGCAAAATAAATTGTGCGATAGTTCTATACAAACACTAATGCACAATTTATTGTGTGTCAATACGAAAAGTTAAATACTTTTTGGCAAATAAATTGGTTGACTGTTAAATATGATTAACACTATTATTGAGAGCGTGGACTTGGATATTGTTTTAGAACGCCTAAAACAAGAATTTAATGTTAAAAGTGACAGAGCTTTATCAGATAAATTAGGATTATCTACTTCTGGTATATCAATGAGTAGAAGTAAAAAGGCTTTGCCATATGCTGCCATTGTTAAAACTTGTGCTAAATACTCTGTCTCTACGGATAACATTTTTGGTATAAAGCTTGATAATTCAGAAAATAAAAGACCACAATCGTTACCTAATACAGTTATTTCTCAGCCGAAAGGGTTAACTGCTAAAGATTTATTAGCAGTTAATACCATGGTTGATAAAGTACTTAAAGA
>NZ_NQMR01000386.1 GCF_002276045.1 Pseudoalteromonas sp. NBT06-2
AAAAAACATAATTTACTCGATATTCTCCTACTGGCTATTAGTGCTGTAATTTCCGGTGCTGAAGGCTGGGAAGACATTGAAGATTTTGGACACTTGAAACTTGATTGGCTTAAAAAATACCGCCCTTTTAAATCTGGGATCCCTAAGCATGATACGATTGCGCGTGTTATTTGTCGGCTAAAAGCGGATGAAATAGAAGAGGCATTTCAATCATGGATATCTTCACTTGTTGAAGTGACTGGCTGCGATGTTATTGCCATAGATGGCAAAACAGCTCGGCGCTCATTTACCACAAAAGATAGAAAGAATGCCCTTCATACTGTAAGTGCATGGAGTTGCCAGCATCAATTGGTTCTAGGGCAAACAGCAGTTAATGAAAAAAGTAATGAAATAACAGCTATTCCTGAATTATTAGCGATGCTGGAAATTGAAAATAGCATTATCACGTTAGATGCGATGGGATGTCAGAAAACGATTGCTCAGCAAATTATTAAGCAAAAAGGAGATTATATTCTTGCGCTTAAAGGTAACCATTCAGGTATGCAAGCAGAATTAGAGGCTTGGTGGCATAAAAGTCAGCGCGAAGGTCTAGCTGAGACGCATTACGCCGAGCACATAGAAATCAGCTCCGGACATGGTAGAATTGAAACACGAACCTGTCATCAATTATTAATAGATAAAAGTTGGTTAGCAAAACCTTATCAATGGAGAGGCTTAAAAAGCATAATAAAAGTTAATGCACAAGTTCATGATAAATCAACAGGTAAGGATACAGAGGAAACACGTTGGTACATAAGTTCTTTAGATTTAAACGCAGAACAAGCCTTGCACGCGGTGCGAAGTCATTGGCAAGTTGAAAGTAT
>NZ_NQMR01000387.1 GCF_002276045.1 Pseudoalteromonas sp. NBT06-2
TTTATGGGGCTTTGAAAACAATAATGCCTTTGATTATATGCGCAGTGACTTTATTAAACGCGGATTAGATCAAGGCATTGCTTTACCACTTCGTGGGGTGACCGCCACTGTGGGTCAAGATGAGCGAATTGGTGCCCTTGAACCCTTTGTTACCAATACGCCTGCACAAATTGCCTTTCATACAAAATGTCGTTTGGTGATGGATGAGCTTGAGAACTGGCCTGACAAACAAACGCATCATCACTTTGATTTAAGTTGTGCGCTGAGCATTTTATGGATGGTTGCCAGTACGGGCGCAGGGGG
>NZ_NQMR01000388.1 GCF_002276045.1 Pseudoalteromonas sp. NBT06-2
CGGGCGCAGGGGGTATGCCACGTTTAGGCAGTCGGCGTGTCAGTAAAAAAATTGAGGGTTATTATGTCTAATGCATCATCAAGCAAACCTAAATTAAATAGCAAAACTTTTGGTAAGTTATTACGTTTATTTAACCGCAACCAAACCGATCCGAATATGTGGAGTGCCATTAAAGCACTGCCTAATCCCGACCCGATATTACGTAAATCAGGTAAAACGGCGCAGATTTATGAAGAAATCTCCCGTGATAGCCATGTTATCGCAGAGCTGAGAACATTGCGCTCTGGTATGTTTGCCTTTAATGGTGAATTAGTACCAGGCGCTGAAGACGCTCAGAGTATGAAAAGCTATGAACTGGCCAAAACATTTATGGCAAAAAAACCACATACCAATACAGAATGGGCAGATATCGATTGGCATAATTATAGTGCGATTTTAAACGGTTTTAGTGTGTTACATCTGGGTGCTTATAAAAAAGAGGCGGGTTATTGGCTGCCTTCAAGCATAGAAAGTTGGCAGGGCAGTCGTTTTGCTTTTGATACAGATAATAA
>NZ_NQMR01000389.1 GCF_002276045.1 Pseudoalteromonas sp. NBT06-2
CAAGTTTTCTTCAGACTGGAGAAGGTATCACGGCATTGCCTGCCAAGATCACTACGTGTGCCACCGCTGACTTTTCGTCTTTTTACCTGTTCTCTCAGATCATTTTCGCTGCCATTGGTGTGAATGGGAATTTCTGGCCGCTCTAATACCAGTAGTAAGGACGCTTTAAGTTTACTTAACCGTTTGAGTTGTTGGTTTAACAGCTCATATCGGGTTTTCTGACTAAAAATACGCTCGAACTCCTTAGATAAAGCCTGTTTACTCTCTTCATCCGGATGTTTTTTGTAGGCTTTTAAACCTCTATAAAAAGACCAGATATCATCGCGCACCCGCTTAATATCTTCTCTGTGTGCGTCATTTAGCGGTACCAATTTATGAATAAGGCGCTCAGCATGAACCCAGCACAATCCATGCTGTAATACATTGAACTGACCCGCACCATCACTGACAATAGCTAGCTTTTCCAGTTCAGAGTCTTCTAGCACACATCCCAGTAAAACCCCTTCAGTGGCAATTTTCTGGTGTCGTTTTTGATTTATACCAAGCAGTTCCAGATGCGTCTGCCACTGCGCTTGTGAATTGAACTGGATACATACTGAGTTTGACAAAAGTGTTAACTGGGTGGCAGGCAATTTATGTGTTTTCATATAATTCAGTGCTGCGTCATTTATATGATAATCGCTTCGTCCTGCCCGCAGTAATGACAGGAAGTTGATACGACTTTTACTGTCACTGCTTTGAAACCAGGCAAACCATTCGTTGCCTATATGAGTCACAAATCCATTCTTTCCTTTATGTCGGGCCCCGGTATCATCTGTGGTGATATAACCGC
>NZ_NQMR01000039.1 GCF_002276045.1 Pseudoalteromonas sp. NBT06-2
TCTCATAGGCTCTGAGTGGTCAATTAATTATCGGAATAAGTATAAGAGTTAAAAGTTAGGATTGTAGAAATAAAAAGGCGCTCAATGAACGCCTTGTGGTATTGATATAATTTGCTTAAACCATATCTTTAAAAGGGTTTGTTTGGCTTAGTTCAATAGGGTTAGCAAAGCCAGGTAAAGTCATTTCAGTTTCAGTGATGTTGATCTCATTTTCATCAATAAGGCCTTCACCAAACTTATAAATAAGATCATACTGACCATTATTTATTTGTTTTTTATACGCTTGTTGTGCCGCTTCAACAGTTTTTAACTTTGCTTGATAGCTTGTCATTGCATATTCACCATGACGTTTAGCCATCATTTGCAAACTTACTTTAGGTGAAAATACTGTGGCAGTCGCGTTATTACCACCAAAACCTTTTGAATTAATAAATGCAACATCCATTGGCTGACATTCATAATGCTCAGTTCTAATATCAAGTTGTTCGGCATACACATCGTCAGCAATTTTATCAATAGTGGTAATACCTGGCATGATATTGTGCTCAAATATTCCTAAGGCCATTGCCATTTGATCACCACTTGCAGGACCAATAGTATGACCAACAAATGCTTTTGGAGCAGCAATAGGCCAATTTTTGATAGCAAAGCTTTTCCCTATGCGATCATATATTAAAGATTCAGTAACACGATTTTGAGGGGTGCTTGAACCGTGGGCTAAAATAAAGCTACGTTCAGTTATTGCTTCTTTACCTAAAATATTTTGTGCAAGTGCTACTGATTTTGCCATTGTAATATAATTACCTGGGCCAGGTGCTGTAATTGATTTTTTAATACCATCGGCATTAATAAATACGTCTGCTACTGAACCTAATACTTTAGCGCCTAATTCAAGTGTTAACGCATCATCCATTAATACAACAAATTGAGCGCCTTCTCCGATAGTAAAACCACAGTTATTACCAAACGGTCGACTCGTACGGCGATGATCGGCTTTATCACTATTATCTAGTTTTTTAAGACCTTCTTCATTTGCTAATGCACTCATATTACCAAAACCTTCAATGATTTCTTGGGTAATAGGCGCTTCAGAACTACCTACAACAGCAACACGGATATTACCACTTTGAATATCTTGTACTGCGGCTCGTAAATTATATAAAAAAGTTGCGCACGCGCCAGAAGCAGTGAAAGTAGTACCTACATTACCAGTGACATAGGCATTAATGAAATCGGTAGACATAGTATTTAAGCCTAAGGCTAAATTTTTAGTAGAAACACGTCCGCCACGCATACGGCTTTTCATTAAGCCAGCAAAACCTTCTTCCTGCATTTGTCCTGTAACAGAAGCAGAGTAGGTTCCAATTTGATCAGGATTAATTTTATCTACTATAGTTTGCCATTCCATACCTAAAGAACGAATCGCATCTGTCGCACCAAAAATAGTTGCTTGTAAACCACGAGGTTGATAACGACTGTTATACATGTTTTTAGGTTCAAAACCAGTAGGGAATTGTCCTGCAGCTTTGATTGGATTATCACGATAGCCATCGTGAGTAACTTCTAAATCACCCAGGATCTCTACTTTTACTTTGCCTGCTTCAAGCTCTGTTATTTGCCAAGTACGTGGTAAAGGTGAAGGTAATTTTCGTTTACTCGTTTCAAAAACGATTGTTTCACCTGAAGGACTTAAAGTCATTTTTTGTTGCCAATGAGTCGCATCAACATCAAAATGATTTTTTTCGATTTTACGGATCAGAGTACCATCTAATATCTCTTGCCCTAGTTTTTCTTCAATTTCGCTTGGCGCAATAGCTTGACTATTAACATCAACTAATTGGTTATTTTGATAACTCACTAGATTCATTAAGGTTGCAAGACCTACAAACGTTTCACGACGTAATTCTTGATTTAATTTATCTATTACAATGCGTTGGTAGCCTTGATGAAAAGATGTTCGACCTGCGGCATTAATACCGCCCATGCCAACAATTAGAGGTAAAGCTATCATGAGAAACCTTTTAACTTGCAATGATGTGTTTTTAATATGTACAGTCTAAATCGCTTTTAAAATATTATTTTTAACATAGCAGCCATAAATAAGGATATAATGGCCAAAAGTGAGATTTAGGTACTGAAATGCCAAATTTAAATCAGAAATCATCAAAAGAAATTAAGGTTTCTCTTCTTGTCTACCAACATATGTTGGCAACTAGTTTGACTTTACCTGTTGAAATGCTCAGAGCTGGAGAGGCTTTTGCGCTTAGCCACAATAAAACAAGTAAATCATTGAGTATTGAGTTGGTTGGTGAAGATTTAAAACCAATTAAATCAAGAGCTGGGATAAATATTTTGGCTGATTCTACACCTGAATCAGCAGATATAGCCGAATTGATTATCGTTCCCAGTATATGGCGTAATCCTAGACCTGTTTTAAGAAAGCATCCTAAATTAATCTCTTGGTTAAATAACTTATGGTCGGGTGGTAGTACATTAATTGGTGTTGGTACCGGTAATTGCTTTTTAGCCGAATCAGGTTTACTTAATGGCTTACCTGCTACAACTCACTGGCATTATGCAGAACAATTCAGACGAGACTATCCTGATGTAGATTTAAAACCTGATTTTTTTATTACTCAATCTGAGCGTATTTATTGTGCTGCAAGTTTGAATTCTTTGGCTGATATTATAGTGCATATTATTCATCAATATTATGGCAGAGAAGCAGCGCAACATGTTGAAAGAAATTTTTCTCATGAAATCAGAAAACCTTATGAAGAGCAGCGTTATCTAGAGGGGGGCGTAGATAGACATCCAGATGAGTTGATTGCACAAATACAGTTTTGGATGCGAACTAATTTAGCATCTACTTTAGATTTAAATCAGGTTGCAGCGCAATTTGGTGTAAGTCAGCGTTCATTTACTCGCAGGTTTAAAGCCGCAACAGGTAAAAAAGCCACTGATTATTGGCAGCAATTACGCATAGAGTCGGTAAAAGATTTACTTGCATCAACTAATTTATCTATTCAGGAAATTGCATTTGAAGTTGGCTATTGTGATCAAGGTTATTTAACGCGACTGTTTAAAAAACACTTAGGACAAACACCTAAACAATATCGGGGTTTAGTTAGAAAAAAATTATTTAGTTAACATAATTTTTTTTAATTAGCTTGCCTTGCTAGTTTGATAAAAGGTATAACAATTTTTACCTTTTCTTTTTGAGTGATACATTGCCTTATCTGCATTATTTAGCAGTAAAGTAACATCGGTTCCATGTTGTGGAAACAAGGAAATCCCTAAGCTTGCTGATAAGTCTGTATTCTGAAGCTGGCCCGGCAATGGGGCAGCACATTGCGTGATCACTTGTTGTGCTATTTCTAATATGACTTCAAGCCCACTTTTAACGGTTTTTTGTTCAATTAAAATAACAAACTCATCACCTCCTAAACGTGCAACGTTTAGCTCTAAGGCGTTACTGTTAAATTCATTTTCAATTATTAATAGGCGCTTGGCGATTAATTTTAACACTTTATCGCCCGCCAAATGTCCTAAAGTATCGTTTATTTTTTTAAAGCCATCTAAGTCTATAAATATGATAGCTCCGGAACTTTGATATGTTGCTAAATTATTTAATGCTAATTCTAAGTTAAAAATAAAGCTTCTACGGTTTTTAAATTGGTTAATTGATCTCTTTCACTTAGCTTTTTGTGCCGCATAACTTTATTAATAAGGTAACGACGATTAATTAGAAAGGTAATCACAATAACTGATACTAAACCTGCGTAAATTAAAACATAAAATCGCATTTTTTTTGTTTTATATATTTTGATAAATTGTGTGTGATTTAATTTTTGTTCTAAAATATCAAGCTCAATAGCAAGTGAGTTATTAATTAATTTAATAACTAATAGATTCATTTCATTTTTTAAACGTTGATATTTTTGTGCATGCCAATTAAGAGATTTTATGAGTTTTTTATTATCTTCGTTGGTATTTAATGCCATTTTTTCTAAATTTTGAGCCATGAGATTTGACCTTTGCACAATAATTTTTTCTGTGAAAATTTGCAGACTTAAAGCATTTATCACTATGCTATCTATCGTTTGAATTAATAAGCTATGCTCATGTTGGTCTAGTAAATTCCTTATTTGTAGTTCTAATTTTGGTAAATATCGAAGTGAGTTATTGATGCTCGCATGTAGGGATTTGAATTTTTCAATTTGATTTAAACGCTTTTTGTATAAGAGGTACAAATTGTCAGCTGAACTTTCGATGCTATTATTTTTGAGTAGGAGTATTAAATCATGTATTTGTATTGTTATTTTTTTTGCGCAAGGGCCAAGTTATCGAAATTTTGTTCGAGATTACTGTGACTTTTTAATATCAATTGCGATATTTCATTATTTTGCTTCTGAATCTGTAAAAGTAGGATATTTAGTTCATTTTCTGACTTTAATATATTGACCTGTGAGTTGAAGTTAGCCCAAATAAGCGAGCTCAATAGTAAGAAAATAAAGAATAATACGGGATAATATTTTGTTTGTTTATTCATCAATCGCATCCAAACTCTTTAGAAAATCTTCTATGTGTTCAACATCTTCATGATTTGGAAATATTCCTAATTGATATTTAAACATCACTCTAATGGCTTTTTTTAGTGTGCTAGCGGATGCATCATGGAAATAAGGTGAAGTTTTGCTTACATTTCTTAAGCTTGGCACTCTAAAATAATATTTTTCGCTTTCATCATGACTGCTATTGAAAAACCCTAAATCTCGTATTTTAACTTTTTTTTCATCAAAGTAAGGCCGCATTACTCCAAATTTTTGCCTCATATTGCCACCTATATTGACCCCTTGATGACAGCTACTACAACCATAATCTTTAAATAATTGATACCCCCTTATTTCATTTTTAGTGAGTTGATTGAAATTACCTTTTAGGTATAGATCGAATCGAGATAACCTTGCTAAACTTAATTCAAATGTGATGATGGCATTACTGATGGAATTTTGATTTATGGTGTGATAACCGGCTAAAGTAAATAATTCTTGATATTTTTTATCTGACGCTAATCTATTTATTACGGTATCCCAAGAGTTATTCATTATTTTATTGCTAGTAATTAACATATTGAGGTGTTCGTTTAAGTCATTGAACTTTCCTGTCCACGTAAAATAATAATTTAATCCCACATATTCTAAGCTAGGGGTATTCACAGGCAATAACTTGCCATCAGCACCGAGCGAAAATGCTTTACCGTCAGCATATGCTTTATTTTTATGATGACAGCTAGCGCATGAAAATAATTTGTTTTTTGATAATAAAATATCATTAAATAGCTGTTCACCTAATTGTATTTTTGTTTTTTTTTTGTTCAATTAATTTTAACGGTAAAAGAGGTTCATTAGCATGAGAATAAGAATAGAATTCAAATAAAAGGATTAATAATGTTATGAAAAAATTCGTTATTATTTGCATTATTATCTTAAATGTTTGTATGTTGCATTACTGAAGTATAGTAACTAACTACTATTTTTTGCCAAACTAATCCCTGTATTATGAGCATTAGCCATAGAAGACCGACAAAGATATAAATTTAATTCATCCATATTAAATTTATATTTTGTTACTAATTTATTACCTATAAAAAGATGTGATTTATCGTGTTTTGGCTTTAAAGTAAGCAGATTTCTGTTATAACTAGTTCCGATTTAACTTAATAACCCAATGGAATAAAAATAATGGCAAACTTAAAAACACTTTTGAAAGGTTCAGTTATTAGTGCGAGTATCTTCTGCGTAGCGATGGCAAGCGCACATGACACGCATAGTCACGCTGCTAAGCATGTTTCAGCATTAGATAAAGCGATTGCGGGTGAATATCGTTCAGATAAAAATAAAAGTCGCGATATGTACCGTAATCCAAAAGAAACATTAGAGTTTTTTGGGTTTAAACCGACAATGACAGTTGTTGAAGTTGCTCCAGGCGGTGCTTGGTATAGTGAAATATTAGCACCTGCTTTAAAAGACAAAGGTACATTTTACGGTGCTCAGTATCCTGATACGGGTGAAGATAATTACTATAGTAAATCTCGTAAAAGATTAGAACAAAAATTAACGAGTAATGAAATCTTTAGCAAAATGAAGTTAACGGATTTTACACCTAAAAAACCAAGTGCTTTAGCACCTAAAGGCAGTGCCGATTTAGTGCTTACCTTTAGAAATTTGCATAACTGGAAAGAAGAAGGTGTAAAGCAGTTATTTAAAGATGCCTATGTTGCGTTAAAACCAGATGGTGCTTTAGGTGTTGTTGAGCATCGAATGCCTGAATCTCAAGATTGGGCGTCAAATCAAAAAAGTGGTTACTTCCCAATTTCTTTAACGATTCAATTAGCTAAAGAAGCTGGTTTTAAACTAGCGGCAAGTAGTGAAATTAATGCGAATAAGAAAGATACAGCAAATCATCCTAATGGTGTTTGGACATTACCGCCTGTATTAGCACTTAAAGATAAAGACCGTGCTAAATATATGGCGATTGGTGAAAGTGATCGTATGACATTAAAATTTGTTAAAGCAGGCGCAAAGCTTTAAATAATTAAATAAATATCTTAAATTTAAAAACCTTAACTAACTTCAGTTAAGGTTTTTTATTTTATTCATGGAATTTATTTCTTGATGTAAGTGTGAGTAAAATAACATCACAAAATAATACATTTTTACCGTTTATCGATAAAAGTGTATTGTTTTAGGTGTTTTTTTACTTGTGAGATAAGGTTAGGGTATTATTAATACCTTCAGCATAATTTATTTTAAAATTGTAAAGTGACGTTGTAGGTGGACTATATAAAATATCTGCCGTATCTATAACAAGTGCTAAATAATGGCCTTTAGGTACATCATATGCTGTCGCTACTAAATCTATATCAATTACCATCTCTTCGTTAGGTGTGGCATTCAAAATAGTATAAGGTGCATGGGTAATTAAAGTGCCTATGCCCGCCCAGTTCACATCGTATAAATATGCAACTAATAAGGCTTTATCTGATGATGGCGTAACATTAAGGAGTATCTTGTTTATACCTCTTAATTCTAACGTTTCATTTAGCCAATCAGACTCCCATCGAATCGCATTGATTGAACTGATCAAACTCATACTCGAAAGGATAGGTAAAGATAAATAGTCTTCAGTAATATAAGACAGTAATGGAATACCCGTTGTTGCAAACGTATCTAAACCTGAATAAACAGTATCCGTTTTTGGCCACCAAGGTGCGTAGGGAGTACTTTTCATATCACCATCGCCATCAAATTCTTTTTCATGTAAATATAAAGTTGTTTGTGAAATATTAGCTGTAGGCCAACTGTCAAATTGTTCGTATTGACCAAATTTTACTTCCATTTCTACAGGCTTTTTATTGATTATGCCATTTTGTTCACCCTTTAACCAATGATCAAACCAAGCATGCACATTTTTCCAAACGTGATGTTGTGAATTACCCATGCCTAATACTTCTCCTACAGCATGGGTACCTTGATTTAAATCTAATAACTTAGGAGTTGTTAATGCTTCATATAAGGTTAATACACTGTTTGGCTGAAATAGATTATCTCCAAAGTTGTTTGATAAATAAATTGGTGTACCACTTTGGTTTAATTCATTTATATAATGTAGAGGTGAACGCAAATCTGCCCATTGGGTAATTTCGTTTATGTTCTCTTGTTTTAATAATCCGATATAATTTTGCGCTATTTCATCACTTGGATCACCTGTTAAATAACCTAATCCAGTAAGTAATGCACCCCATATTAATCTTGGTGTTTGTTGTCCATATAGGGAACCAGTTAAGCTTCCCCAGGTGCTCATCGCAGCGACAGCGCTTACTCTGGACTCATGAGCAGCACTTAAAAGACTAATACCTGAACCGTAAGAAACGCCCGCTAAACCAATTTTATCTTCATCTATAGGGTAGTTTGCTATTAAAAAATCTATAACAGCTGAAACATCTTGAAGATCTTGCTCTCCTGCTGTAGCTATTTTTCCTTGTGAATCTCCAAAACCGCGTGTTGAATAGCTTAAAACAATATAGCCTTGCTCAGCAAAATTTGCGGCTTCGGTAAGATATTCATATTCATCTAACCCCCAGCTATTAATAAAAATAACTGTAGGGTAATAAGTTAACCCACTAGTCGGAACAAAGATATTTGCATGTAACTGTATGTCATCATAAGTCGGAATAATAATGTCGTCTTGAGTTGTATATAAATCAGATTGTTTAAAAACGGGTTGACCAACCAAAGCTTTTAATAAGTCAATTAATGGACTTGCTTGTATTTGGTTTGAGGTGAAGATAAATGCAATGACTAGCATTATATGGTGAAGTTGTAATGAAAACCGAGTATTTTTCATAAGTATTCTCTTGTTATATTTTTATTTATGATTGAATGTTTCGTGCCTAAAGTTGTTTAAAAAAACAGCTTAGAGTTTTTATTCTAGTTGTAGCTGTTGTTCTTAGGTATTTTTTATATTTATAGTGAATATTCACAAGGTTTCTTTATTGGGTACTTGGTGGTTTTTACAGCACATCTCGGTGAATAA
>NZ_NQMR01000390.1 GCF_002276045.1 Pseudoalteromonas sp. NBT06-2
TAAATTTAATCTGATTGGTATAAGACTGCGTGGCAAATAGCTCAGTATTTCGAAGATGTATTTCTAAAAGATACAGATAAGTTAAATATTAAACGTCCAAAAATAATTTGTCGTGCAACGGAGCATATTCAAGAGCAAATCGAATATATTTTAGAAATTGAAAAAAAAGGTTTTACTTACAAAATTGATGATGGCATTTATTTTAATACTCAAAAATTATCAGAACATAATTTTAACTACGGGCAATTAGCAAAACTCGCTATTGATGGGCTCCAACCAGGCGAAAGAGTCGACTTCGCTGATAAAAAAAATGCAACTGATTTTGCATTATGGAAATTTAGTAATAAAAAATTAGAGAGTCATGAATCAAGACAAATGGAGTGGGACAGTCCATGGGGCGTTGGTTTTCCAGGATGGCATATTGAATGCTCAGCTATGAGTGAAAAATACTTAGGGACTGTTTTTGATATACATGTGGGTGGAGAAGATCATATACCGATTCATCATTCAAACGAAATTTCACAATGTCAGGCGCGTCATGGGAAAAATCCTGCAAATTATTGGATGCATGGTTATTTTCTTAAATTGAATAAAGAAAAAATATCAAAATCTGGGAAGTCTCTACTATTAAAAAGTATAGAGGAAGAAAAAATAGATCCTTTAGCTTATCGTTATTTAATATTAACAAGTCATTATCGCAGTCAATTAAACTTTAGTTGGGACTCATTAAAATCGGCTAACATTGCATTAAATAGAGTTAAAACAGCTATGATTAATTTTCCTTCTGGTGGTAAAGTTAATAAGAAATTTGGTAACACCTCAATAACCCGTG
>NZ_NQMR01000391.1 GCF_002276045.1 Pseudoalteromonas sp. NBT06-2
ATCCTTAAGTTAATGACATTGATGAGCGAATAGCGGTCATTAGGAAATTATTTTTCAACACTGATTTTATATCCAGTTGCTATGTGTTTCCCCTATATTCAGGAAAACGACCCATTGGATCGTTTTTATCTTTTTCATTATTTCTATAATGATTAAAAGTTTATCTATAGCAACAAGTTAGTTAGTGTGGTAGAACTGGTAGAATGATTAAAATGACCCGTGGCTCGGTAGAAAAACGACCCAATGGGTCGATATTAAATTGTTAGGAGCCTTTGATAA
>NZ_NQMR01000392.1 GCF_002276045.1 Pseudoalteromonas sp. NBT06-2
GGAGCCTTTGATAAATTGGAAACACTTGAGCTAATTAAACAAACAGATGAAAACGTCATTTCATTCGAAGACTTCTCTTGTCTAAGCGAACAAGGGGATTTGATTGGCTTGGTAAATTCATTTTCACTTAAAATTGCAAAACTTTATATGAAATGTGAAATAGAGTTTGAGTTAGCTGATGGTGCGATGAATTATATTTTTGGTTTCATGACGGATGATATCTTTATGAATTTCAGTGGTAATTTTATTCCAAGTCCTGCTATTGATATTTATGATGCATTTGATGCGGGTGAATATCAGCATTCGGGAGATTCAGATGATACATGCCCAATCGAAAAGTATACAAAACCACACTTAATTGAAGTACTTGAAACTTACGGCTCCTAACAAGACCGTTAAACCAAAGGACACAAAACAGCAGGCTGTGCTCCTTGGTCGCAAATTTTAGCCTGCTATTTTATGCCGTTTACGGCAAGCGTTGCGACTGTCCGCTTGTGGCACAATTTAGTTTTTAATCT
>NZ_NQMR01000393.1 GCF_002276045.1 Pseudoalteromonas sp. NBT06-2
GCGGTTCTATTAAACCAGAATAGCCATTCCTGAATCTCATAAAAAATCAGGTAGTACTAGTATTGTATGGACTGAACAAGAATTTGACAAATTAAAAGATAACGGTTGGCAAGTTGCAAGGGTAAAAAAAGATCTTCAGTTGGATTTCATTTAGACTTTATTAAGGGTGATTTTACTGTACACTCACCTTTTATGTGCAATTTAACCTTGGTAAAATTATTACATATAATATGATTTAAGCGTAGAGGATTTTTTAAAAGGAGATAAACCCATTACTAAAATTCATCATCGTAAGATATAAGCTGACTTTAAGAATGAAAAGTACGTTTTTCAGCCACTTATTCGCTCCTAAAAAGGGTTCTATAGTTGGTTCATTGAACTTGAAACATCAGTTAAACTGGATTGCCATATATTTTTGATGGTAACTTAATACTAGTTATCAAGGTTTGTTTTCGCCCAGAGGAAGAAATTAACATTGTAAATCAAACTGTAATGACTAGTATTGTGCCTACTACGGAAGTGAGAATAAATTATTTCTCATTTCAGTTTTACATCTTAAATCTTAAATCTTAAATGTATGAAACAGATTGAGTGATACAGTTTAACCGTTACTAATTAACACATTAAATAGTTTATTTGAAACGATAATTGAGTTTCATCTATAAGAACAGACTAAGCTTTACTGATATATCCAAGTTGATGTCAGCAGACAATAAAGTTTGATCAATATACGATGTTATTCGCAAATAATGTATAGACTATAAGTGTAAAGTTTGATCATTTAAGGAGTCG
>NZ_NQMR01000394.1 GCF_002276045.1 Pseudoalteromonas sp. NBT06-2
AACTGAAAATTTTGGTGGAATACAAATACACATATGAACATGATCGAATGCGTATTAGTGCAACATGGGGTTAACTAAACGAGAAAATATTGATAAATGTGCAGATTATTTACTGAAAAACAAAGTGCGTTTACAGTATGGTGAAGAGCTTAAAAGCTTCTACCCCATTGCGAGCGGTGTTATCGAAGGAGCTTGTCGACACCTAATCAATGACAGATTAGATATTACAGGAGTACGTTGAAGTTTACAGGGGGCTGAAGCAATTCTGAAATTACGGTCATTAAAATCAAGTGGAGATTTTAATGACTATTGGGATTTCCACAAAAGACAATCAAAGCAAAGGAACTATGGTTAGCAGTTTCTTAAACCCCGTCGATTCAAAGGAACTACACCCAAATCGTTTTCTTTAAATAATCGTCGAATTGTTTCTATTGAAACTATCTCAGTATTGGTCAGGGTAATGAACTGATCCGCGATTGGACTTAATGTCCAACGACCGCATCTTTCAGGTAGTTTACTACATGCTAATGAGACAAGTAGTGCTTTTTTATTAGCATCTAATTTTCACGGATAACCGGGACGTTTACCTTCATTTAAAGCATCAGTTAGTCCATCTTCGACAAATTTTGTCTTTGTTCGATAGACTGTTGCGGTACCAACACTTAATAACTCTGCAATTTCCTTATCCTATTTTTTAGCGTCAAACATCTGTAAAATATTGGCCCTTTTTAATACTCTGGTTGATATTTTACCCAGGGTGGGATCGCGCATTTC
>NZ_NQMR01000395.1 GCF_002276045.1 Pseudoalteromonas sp. NBT06-2
AACTGTCTTGAAAAACACCGCTATCGTTTTGTACATTTTTAATCATTAAACCCACTGCACTTGTGGTTGTGTTTTTTTGTTCAGTTGTTGTTTTATTTTTATCAAAAAGATCTGCTTGAATTTTACCTGAATTTATCCCTAACCACGTAACTCTGTCACCAAACATAGCAAGTTTTATCTCTTCTTCAGGTATGCAGCTACGTGTAAAGAAATGTCGAACATCCTGAATTATAACTAAACCTGCCTCATTAGATGTGCATCGCATTTTTAATTGTCTATTTGCCGCTCGTATTAAAGGACGAAAACGTTTTCCTATTTCAGGCGAGTCGCCACTTACGTGTCCTTTTTCATCAATTTCTTTCAGAAGTCCTTTTTCTTCTTCATTTTCATTGATTTCCTTTACTTCAATAAAAATCTTCTGTTTGTCAGTTTCCACAGAAAAATCTGGTGTTTTTTCAATTCCTTCAGGAATTCTAACTAGATTGACTTTAATATCATTAAAAAGTCTAATTGTATCTTTTTCGGATTCGGTCATTAAAGCTGGACTCTCGAAACAATATAACAGTTTAATAGGCGGATTTATTCCGTGTTTAAACACGGGGTTTTTCTGTCTTTCGTGATTCTTAATTTTGATAAAATACTCTTTTTTTCTTATTTTATCAAAGGCTTTGATAAATATTATAAAATTTTATTTTGTGTGATAAACGGAATAATTCCGTCTATCAAAGACAAATTTAAAATCTTGTGTTCAATGGTGGGGA
>NZ_NQMR01000396.1 GCF_002276045.1 Pseudoalteromonas sp. NBT06-2
TTTATTCACCGAGATGTGCTGCACTATTTATCTTTTTTGGTAACATTTAGCTACAGTTTTCCGCGCTAGTCAAAACATATAATAAAACTACATTTTTTAAATTTAGTTTAAATATATGAAAGTAAAAATAATTGCATTACTAACAACCAGCTTTATTTTAACAGGTTGAAATATCTATGATACTTATAAAGAAACGTTACAGCGATTAATCTAGTAAATAATGAGTTAAACATTATTTGGTATGATAAAAATAATGATGAAGAAGAGGTTACGCTTTCTCCTGATTCAGCCCTAGAGCACCGATCAGTTTAAAATATAGTCACCAGCGAAAGCCAAAATTTTCGTAGACTAGGAAAATTTTTGTAGGTCTAGTTATTCTCCATCAAGAAAATTTAACACAGTATACGGAAATTTTAGCCTCGCCCGCAGG
>NZ_NQMR01000397.1 GCF_002276045.1 Pseudoalteromonas sp. NBT06-2
CAACAATACAGCAAACTTTAGTGCAAGATAAAACATATTCTACTTATTCATTTAAAGCTACAGATGGCAATACTTTAGAAAATGTTATCGAAAAAACGTCTTTTAGTTTATCTGATGACGAAGAATATATTGTTTTTTCATACCTTGACCAAAATGAAGACTCTCAACTAGAGCCTACTTTAGGTACTGTTTTTGTAAAAGGTGAAGATATTGATGATAATCAATATCGCGTAATTATCATGCATATTTTCTCATCAAATACAGAGCTGTTAGATGTGTATACCCAAACCACTTCAAAATG
>NZ_NQMR01000398.1 GCF_002276045.1 Pseudoalteromonas sp. NBT06-2
CAAGGTAGAGGTTTTGCAGTTGTTGCAGACGAAGTTAGGACTTTAGCTAGCCGTACACAAGATTCAACTCAAGAAATTGAAAAAATCATAAATTCCCTTCAAAATAAAACAAAAAACATCGTAGAGCTTATGGCTGAGTGTTTAGTACAAGGACAGGAAAGTGAAAAACAGGCCAGTGCAGCAGGGAAATTATTAACTGCAATTAATAATGATGTTTCAAGTATTAACGATATGAATACGGCCATTGCCGTTTCAATAGAAGAGCAAAGCCAAGTTGCTTCAGAAGTAAATAAACATGTTGTTTCTATCAGAGATGTGGCAGAGCAATCTGGAGAGTCTGTCACAAAAACGCAATTAATGAGTAAAGAATTATCTAATCAATCTAACATTTTACGCAAAGAGTTAGACCGCTTTATTATTTGATAAATATAATTTTGGCAAGTCCCTTTACACCTAAATTTTAAAGCTTAAATAAACTTACACATACCATGGCCTAATATGTCGTTAGGCCTTTTTATATAACCAAAACGCTCATAAAACCCCTCTTTTCCTTTCGCAGAAAGTAGACCGACTGTTGCACCTTTTTTAGCGACTCCTGATAAGTAACTTTCAATATATTGCATTATTTTATGCCCTAACCCTAATTGTTGATAAACTGGATGAACAACAATATCTTGAACATAAAAATAGTAACTTCTCAAAAAGC
>NZ_NQMR01000399.1 GCF_002276045.1 Pseudoalteromonas sp. NBT06-2
AAACTATCAGTGTCACTAGGACTCGATATTTATACTCATTCGATATGAGTTGTTTCTATTACACTTACACTAACTTTAAACTCGGTTAAAGCTGCTTTTTCAGCAGAAGTGATAATTAAATTAAAAATTTAATTGGCGTCCCCAAGGGGATTCGAACCCCTGTTACCGCCGTGAAAGGGCGGTGTCCTAGGCCTCTAGACGATGGGGACACAGTATGTTAAAAACATAAATGTATCACTAGGACAATTAAAATGTAATTTGGTGGAGCTATGCGGGATCGAACCGCAGACCTCTTCACTGCCAGCGAAGCGCTCTCCCAGCTGAGCTATAACCCCAACTACTTACTCATTGAAACAGATTTCTGTATCGCTGAGTGCG
>NZ_NQMR01000004.1 GCF_002276045.1 Pseudoalteromonas sp. NBT06-2
CACGGGTTATTGAGGTGTTACCATCATTTTTAGTGACATGTTGTGTGATAATATAAATGGTTTTAACGCCGGCCACTAAATCCATAGCGCCGCCCACAGCTGGAATGGCATTTTTAGAACCTGTTGACCAGTTTGCTAAATCACCATTTTGAGACACTTGCATTGCACCTAATACACAAATATCAATATGTTGCCCACGGATCATGGCAAAACTATCTGCGTGATGAAAATATGCGGCGCCTTTTACGGCTGTAACTGGCTTTTTACCAGCGTTAATTAACTCAGGATCTTCACTGCCTACTTCAGGAGTCGGGCCCATACCTAATAAACCGTTTTCAGTGTGATATATCACTTCACGGCCATCAGGGACATATTTTGCTACTTGCTCTGGAATACCTATCCCTAAATTGACATAAGCACCATCTGGGATATCTTGTGCAGCGCGCTGCGCCATTTCATTGCGATCCCAACCTTTTTTGTTTAAATCAGTTTTAATATCAGAAACTTGACTCATGGGTAAGATACTCCTTGAGCTATTAATTTAGATTCTTGCAATGGCTCACTTATACTGTAACGATGCGATTAACAAATATGCCTGGGGTTATCACATGTTCTGGTTCTAACTCTCCAACTTCAATTTGCTGTGTTGTTTGTACAATTGTTGTCGTTGCTGCCATTGCCATAATAGGTGCAAAATTACGTGCTGTTTTATTAAATGTCAGATTGCCGTATCTGTCGGCTGTTTGTGCTTTGATTAATGCAAAGTCAGCTGTGATTGCTTTTTCGAGAACATATTGTTTACCAGAGAAAGCAGCTTCATCAAAGCTACGGTGCTCTTTACCATCAGCCAATACCGTCCCAACAGAGGTAGCAGTATAAAAACCAGGTATACCTGCGCCACCCGCACGTATACGCTCAGCTAATGTACCTTGTGGTACTAATTCAAGTTCAATATTCCCTGCATTATATAAGTCAGGAAATACTGTGGAATTTGCGGTACGAGGAAATGAACAAATCATTTTTCCTACTTGGCCATTTTCAATAAGTGCAGCTAATCCCACATGACCACTTCCGGTATTATTATTTACAACGGTTAAGTTTTTTGCACCTTGATCTATCAATGCATGTATCAACTCAATTGGACTACCAGCTTCACCAAAACCACCTATCAATACCGTGGCACCATCAAAAATATCGGCAACAGTATCTTTCACACTTGCAATAGATTTATCTATCATTACAACATCCAAAAACGATATATTTTGTAAAAAAAAGCGCGAAAAAATTCGCGCTATTATCTTTAGTTTAATTTCTTAGCCAATGCTGCAGCTAAGTCATGTTCGATTTGTTTAAGCTCATCAGCAAAGAAGTATTTTTCTGTATCAAATGGCGTTAAGAAATCTATGGTATTTTCTGTTTCATTAAATTTGGCATGGAATACTTTATCCATCCACTTCATATTTCTCGATTCAGTGAATTTAAGCGCAAAGCATTTTTCTCCACCAATTTCTGAGGTGCCTAAAATAGCTAGTTTACCCGCAGAAATGGTCATTGAAATATGACGAGAGGGGCGGTTAATTGAAGCTAATGAGCGATATACCTTATTAAATATTTGCTCAATATCAGCAAGAGGTGCTGTATAATAATGATGCTCACCTGTAGGGCGCGCACAATACATAGAGTGGAAGCCAACACACATCATGCCCAAAATTTCAGCTAGATCTATCCAGTTTTGCGCTGATTTATCGATATCAACTTTACCACTATCATCTTCAAATAAACTAATATGATTCATAATTGGGCTTTGAGATCGAATATTTACACCATGATCTTGTAATCTTCGAATGGCCGCAATAGTACTTGGATTTAATAGCTCTCTAGGAGTTGAAAAATGCGCCATCCAAGCAAGTTGAATACCGTTGTCTCTCAATAAATCAAATACTTCTAACATGCCATCATATTTTTCATTTAATATCATTTCAGGCTGAAAAGTAAGTGAACGAGTCGCTAAGCGAACATTTTTGACATGTAATAGACTTGGATCTTCAATTAAAGGCATGATGTATTGTTTTAAACGGCTAGCTGGCATATAGCCACCGTCACCACCAGTGATCAATAAATCAGTAATTTCTGGGTGTAAACGTACATAGTCATGTATTTGTTTAATATCTTTTTGAATAAACATATCTTCATCGCCACGTACTTGCGCATGGCGGAAACAATATGTACAGAATGAAAAACAGTTTTGTGTTGTCTTATCGAAAATAAGCTGACATTGTGGGTATTTATGCTGAGAGCCATCTAAAAATTCGATTTCACCTTGATCATTTTCAAACCAAGGCTTGTTTAATTGCTGATTACCATCATGTGGATTTGTTAACTCAGTATAATCAATCGCAACTTGTGTACGTGCTTTAGCATCAGTTGCATCTATGTATTTTTGAGTTGTTTCGTCGTTAATCATTTTCGGTTGAGGAAAAATTAACTGAAATACAGAATCAGTAGGATAGTCATCCCAATTAATACTATTTAAAGAGTGCCGTGTGGCTAAAAAGCGATAAACTTCTACAAAAAATTCGCGCTCGTCAATATGGCCAATATCGATGCCATTTTCATTTAAAATTGCACATACTTCTCTAAATCCAGACAAACCTGAGTAATGCGCTTTATCAGTAAATAAAAATGGTTTTTTCTCCATAAAACCAGAATGTTGAGGATATGAGGCATGCAAACGACTTAACAAACCAACAGGTAATAGGTTTTCTATATTTATTGTATTTATCATTTCATCAGAATAACCATATCTGTTCATGGTATCGCTAATATCTTGCTGTGAAACGACCAAATGTTTTGTATTTTTTATAGTTTCAGATGGAATAACTTTAACAGCAATATTACTTGCCTTGTTTTGATTAATCATTTTATCGCCCTATTAAATGAATTAAAAAGTAGAATGTTTTTTAACCTTATTATTTATGTGAGTATATGAGAAATATTTAATTTTTATGTAAGCTATAGGCAAAAACTATAGCTTGATATAGATCAAACTATTATATCTATAGATAAGTTAATCTGATTAAAAACCAATCAAGATTTTATTTATATATGGATTTAAGAGCGCTTAAGTATTTTGAAGCAGTATATGAACAGGGCAGTGTCAGTGCCGCAGCAAGGCACTGTTATGTATCTCAGCCATCAATCACTACTGCAATATTGCAACTTGAACAAACCCTATCAACACAATTGTTTAATCGCCATGCAAGAGGTGTTGTACCGACAGCCGCAGCTCAAAAGTTATATCCCTATGCCAAGGAAATGTCAGGAAAATCTAAAGCAATTCTGAACATGTTTAAAGACGGTCCATCACCAGTCCCTGTAAAATTAGGGATAATGCGCTCATTAGGGGCAAAACGTATGAGCCAATTGCTAACTAAACTTAATGACAAAATTGACAACTTGGAAATAACATTAGTTGATCCCCACGAAACCTGTGATGCCCGGGTTGTTTTAGCACAATCAGCCAATGCAAATGAAAGTTTCGTACCTATTTGGAAGGATAATTATGAACTTGCGCTACCTAAGCAATGGAATATCGCAAAAAAGTCGAATATTTCATTAATGAATCTTAAGAACTTACCTTTTATTAACCGAAATCCCTGTGACGCATTAGATAAATTAAAATTACAACTTGATATGTTAGATATTCAATTTCAAACAAGAGCCAACATTAGAACAATTGAATACGCATGGCAATTAGTCAGTGCGGGAGTCGGTGCAGCCTTATTACCTAAATGGCAAGAAATCATAGAAGCAAATGCAGTAACTTTTAAGCCAATTCACAAAATTAACTTATTTAAAGACATAGGACTTGCATATAAAACAGAAAATAAAAACGATCCACTTGTATCTGCATTGATAGCGATTTGTTAATTAGTTAAAGAAATTGTTAGATAAATCTAATCGTAAGTAATATAAATCATATAAACTTCAAAATATTTTTATATAAAATATAAAAATTGATTTTAATCAAATTCTCACCTTTAAATAGGCGTACCTTTAGCCTCTATAAATTAATAAGAATTCAAATAAGTCAACTAGGTAATTAAAATGAACAAAGGAATTTTCTCTGTCTCTAAAATAGTTTTAGCGCTTTCAAGTGTTTTAGGCATGAGCCAAGTAGCGATGGCAAACCAGGCTCCCTTTATTACTGATGCAGTTGCAAATGGTACGGTTAAAATAAATATGCGAGCGCGTTATGAAGGTGTTGATGAAGATAACGCTAAAAAAGGTGCAAACGCTGGTACTTTACGTACGCGTTTAACATATAAAACAGCTGGCTTTATGGGCATTAATGTGCTTGCTGAAGTAGATAATGTAACAGCAATTGGTCAATTCAACAGCACAGATAACGGCAATACAGGTTATTCAGTAGTTGCAGATCCAGAGGGTACTGATGTAAACCAAATCGCATTAACATATAAACGTGATGATTTAAAAGCAACAGCGGGTCGTCAACGTATATTACACCAAGGTCAGCGCTTTGTTGGTGGCGTAGGTTGGCGTCAAAATGAGCAAACATATGACAGCTTACGTGTTGAATATGCATTAAACTCTGCGCTTAACTTTGATTACGTCTACATTCATAATATAAATCGTGTTTTTGGTGACTCATCTGCAAAACCTGATATGCATGGTGCTTTCCAATTAGTCAATGTTAATTATAAAATCAATAAATCACATAAAGTAACAGGTTTTGCATATAACTTAGATTATGATACTTCTGCTGATAGCTCAACACAGACATTAGGTTTTGATTATGACGGTAAGCTTGGTGTAGTTTATCTTCATACAAGCTATGCTACACAATCAGATACAGCAGATAGTACAAAAGATTTCAGTGCCGATTATTATGCTGTTGATGCAAGTATAAAAGTAAGTTCATTTAAAATTAAAGCAGGTGTAGAAGTACTTGGTAGCGATAATGGCGTAGCATTCTCTACACCACTTGCTACTTTACATAAATACCAAGGTTTCGCTGATAAGTTCTTAGGCACACCTGCTACAGGTATCCAAGATGTATTTGCTGGCGTGGCAACTAAAATTGGTCCAGTAGCAGTAAGTGCAACTTATCATGACTTTAAATCTGATGTAGATAGCATAGATTACGGTTCTGAATTAGATTTAACGGCTAAGTACAAGTTCAACAAAAATGTGACTGGTTTAGTTAAATATGCAGATTACAGTGCTGACGAACATTCAGTAGATACAAGTAAACTGTGGGTTATGGTTAACGTTAACTTTTAAAGAAACAAGTTCCACACCAACAACCAAGGGCTCATTTATTACGCCCTAAATGATTTAAATCATGAAAAGATATCATAGTTCAAATTCAGACTAGCTTTATGTTTAAAGTATCTTTATATTGAACATAAGATTTTAACAACTCCGAGCCTTTATACCTTCGTTCCAGAGCGTTCAAGGAATACTGGCCGTGATCAGGTTAGTTTAAAAATAATTTGGTCACCAGGGTTTAAAAAGAAATTTTTAAACCTCCCACAACTTGGAAAGGTGTTGACATGCTACAAGACCCACAGGGTCGTAAATTTAGTTATTTACGGCTTTCTATAACTGATCTCTGTAATTATCGGTGCACTTATTGTTTGCCAGATGGATACAAGTGCAATTCTAAACCTGATTATTTATCTCTGGATGAAATAAAAATGGTTGTTGCTTCTTTTGCACGGCATGGTATCAATAAAGTACGGATCACAGGCGGTGAACCGAGTTTAAGACGTGATTTACCTGAAATAATTACAGCAATCAAAAATACCCCAGGTATAGAAAAAGTGGCATTAACAACTAATGCCCATCAACTTGATCGTAAAGTGCAGCAATGGGCTGATTGTGGATTAGATGCTATTAATATCAGTTGCGACAGTTTAGATGGTCGAATGATGAAAGCGATTATTGGTCGTGATAATTTAGCTGAAATGATGGCTGGAATTGACATTGCCCTTAAAAGCCCAATCAAACAAGTGAAGATTAACACTGTTCTATTAAAACAACATAACTACAAACAATTAGATCAATTAATTGACTGGGTAAAAGATACGCCTATCTCATTACGCTTTATTGAACTAATGCAAACAATTGATAATAAAGAATACTTCAAAGCTAATCATGTTAGCGCAGAAGAAATAGGTAAACACATAGAAAGCAATGGCTGGGCGCAAATTTTACGCGGTAAAAATGCGGGTCCGGCAAAAGAGTTTTGTCACCCTGAATATGATGGTCATATTGGTTTTATTGCGCCATATAGCAATGACTTTTGTGCCAGTTGTAATAGATTAAGAATATCATCAGTCGGTAAATTACATTTATGCTTATTTGGTGAGTCAGGCTACAGCTTAAGAGATTTAATTGTGAAAGGCCGCGAAACTGAACTTGATCAATTTATCGCAAACGTTTTACAAGATAAACCCGATACGCATTTTTTACATCAAGGATTTTCTGGTGGTACCACTGACTTAGCCATGCTTGGAGGTTAAATTATGTCTGTTTCAAATCATATTCATTATGGTTTAGTGCTCGCTGGTGGCCGTTCTTCAAGAATGGGTACAGATAAAGCGATGCTGGTAAAGGGCAATGTAAACTTGCTTGAAAATGCCCAAGTTTGCTTATCAACCAGTTTATGTAAACAGGTCTTGATCAGTAGAAATACCGAACAAGGTATACGTGACCGTTATCAAGATAAAGGTCCTCTGGCTGGTATTGAGGCTGCACTTGAACACATCCCTAATGGTGCTTGGCTAAGTATCTTACCCGTAGATATGCCACTTATTCGCAGTAGCGACTTAATACAATTACAAAAAACAGCACAAGAGTCACAAAACGCTGTTTATTTTGAATCTCATATGTTGCCTTGCATTGTAAAAGTCACTGAAGATTTAAAAATATTTTTAAAAGATGCCCTAGATGGCAAATTTAAAAACTCAATTTACGCCATGCTAAAGACACAAAACGCACAAACTTTGGTACAAGGCGAACCGCTTTACTTAACAAATGCTAATACACCAAATGATTGGCAAGCTGTTAAAACTCACTTTTAATTAAGGATTTCCACTATGGGCCATAAAACTCCACAACCTTTTCAACCATTACAAATTGCTGTTTTAACGGTTTCTGATACACGTGATGAATCAAATGATACATCTGGTGCAGCCTTAGTTGATGGTTTACAAACTGCTGGCCATAACCTAGCTGACAAAAAAATTGTAATTGATGATGTTTATAAAATACGTGCAATTGTATCTCAGTGGATTGCTAGCGATCACATACAAGCCGTCGTTATTACTGGTGGCACAGGTTTTACATTTAGAGATTCAACACCTGAAGCATTAACACCATTATTTGATAAAGAAGTGGATGGTTTTGGTGAGTTATTTCGTCAAATTTCTTATGAACAAATTGGTACTTCTACAATACAGTCTCGTGCAATTGCGGGTATGGCAAATAAAACCGTTATTTTTGCAATGCCGGGTTCAACAAACGCATGTAAAACTGCTTGGAATGATGTCATAAAACAACAATTAGATGCCTCTCACCGTCCTTGTAATTTTGTGCCTCAACTTAAAGAATCTACAGTTGAGCTATGTGAGAGTCGAGGTTAATTATGGGCTTTACACACTTAAACGAACATGGCGAAGCCAACATGGTTGATGTAACTGAAAAAGCGGTTACAGAACGTATAGCTCGCGCATCAGGCCGTGTTTACATGAAGCCTGAAACTTTAGCCATGATCCGTGATAATGGTCATAAAAAAGGTGATGTTTTACAGGTTGCACGCATAGCAGGGATACAAGGCGCAAAAAAATGCTCAGATCTGATCCCATTATGCCACCCGTTAATGCTTACTAAAGTACAAGTAGATTTTACTTTAAATGAATCACAATCATGTATTGATATCGAAACTCTCGCTAAATTAGCAGGGCAAACAGGTGTTGAAATGGAAGCATTAACAGCCGCTTCAATAGCTGCGCTTACAATTTTTGATATGTGTAAAGCAGTTGATCCCGCTATGTGCATAAGCGATATCAAAGTTTTAGAAAAGCAGGGCGGTAAATCAGGTCACTACCAAGCCCAATAAACCGATTAATTGTCAGGCTTAAACTCAATAGTTAAAGCCTGAATATATAAAATATTCATTTAAAGGTTAAAAATGATAAAAGTATTATTTTTTGGAAGATTAAGAGAATTACTAGATTGCTCTCAATTAGAAATCACGGATTTTGAGCAAGGTACCATTGCACAATTACGTTTAGAGCTTGCCAATAAGGGTACAAAATGGGCTGAATTTATAGCTGGAAACAATGCACTTGCTGCTATAAATCAAGAAATGGTTGAAGAAACTAGTATGATTAATTCTGGTGATGAAGTTGCTTTTTTTCCACCAGTAACAGGCGGTTAATATTATGATCAGCGTACAAGAAGCCGACTTTAATTTAAACACCCAGTATCAGATGCTACGTGCTAAAGATAATACAGATGGCGCGATTGTTACTTTTATTGGTTTAGTGCGTGATTTTAATCAAGGTCATGATGTTACAGGGCTATTTTTAGAACATTACCCAGCAATGACAGCCAAATCTTTAGAAAAAATATCAGATCGTGCTAAAGAAAGGTTTAAAGTAAACCAGTTAGATATTATACACAGAGTAGGGCAATTAGCCTTAGGCGATCAAATTGTCTATGTTGGTGTCAGCAGCCCACATAGAGAAGAAGCATTTGCTTGTGCGCAGTTTGTAATGGATTACTTAAAAAAAGAAGCGCCTTTTTGGAAAAAAGAAACACGTAAAAAACAACAACAAGATGTGTGGATTGAAACAAACCAAAAAGATAAAGAAGCTCTAAAAAAATGGCAATAGATTAATAATACTATAACATTGCTATTTCAATACGTTAAAGCCCTTTTAAATATAAAAAGAGAACAAACAAAAATATATGCTAACAAGATTTATAGTTTTATTAATCACAGTTTTTAGCTTTCAAAGTTTAGCAACACCGCTTCGAATCGCGGTTGCTAGTAACTTTAAATTGCCTCTAAATAAAATCGTTTCACAATACCAAAATACGACAGGTAACAAAGTCACTTTATCTTCGGCCTCTAGTGGCATTCTATATCATCAAATAAAAGCAGGAGCACCATTTGATGTATTTTTATCAGCTGATGTTGCTCGACCTGAAATGTTACTTAATGAACAGTTAGCACTAAAAAATAGTCAATTTATCTATGCCCATGGTCAATTGGTATATTATTCACCAAATACAAAAATTAAGTTAACCGAATTAAACAATACTAAAAATAAATTAGTTATCGCGAATCCTTTACACGCACCATATGGAGTCGCTGCAAAAAAGGTGCTAAATGAACTACTTGATGAGCCCTTTAAAGGTATATATATTACAAGTAGTAATATTGCTTCAGTATTTCAAATTGTGCATTCCGGCAATGCACCTTCAGGTTTAGTTTCTTTAAGCCATATTTTATCAAGTAAAGTAAAACGATCAGATTATAAAGTTTTAAAAAGTGAAGCAGCGCAAATCCCACAAGCTGCGGTCATTTTATCTCGCACTAAGAAAATATCAGAATCACAGCAATTTATTAATTATTTAAAAACAGATGAAGTTAAAAATATTATTAAACAGTATGGTTATCAGGTGAATAAATGAGTATATCACTTGGTCCTGCTGAGATTGCTGCATTTTGGCTAACACTCAAACTTGCTTTATCAACGACGATTATTTTAATGTTGATATGCATCCCCTTTGCTTGGTGGTTAGCTAAAAGTAAATCTTGGTTTGCTATGATCATAGAATCAATTGTCGCTTTACCTATTGTATTACCACCTACGGTATTAGGGTTTTATTTACTTATCGCTTTTTCACCTCAAACATTACTTGGTGAGCAGTATCTTGCAATAACAGGACAACAACTGGCATTTTCTTTTTATGGTATTTTGTTTGCTTCACTTATTTACTCATTGCCCTTTGCCATACAACCTTTGCAAGCGACATTTTCTCAATTAGATACCCGATTATTAGAAACCGCACATTCTTTAGGTGCAAAACCTTTAGACGCTTTTATCTCAATTGTGCTGCCAATATGTAAAAATGGCATTATCAGTGCTGCATTATTGTGTTTTGCACATACAGTAGGCGAGTTTGGTGTTATTTTGATGATAGGTGGCAATATCCCTGGTGAGACTCAAGTACTTTCCATTGCATTATTTGATGCAGTTGAATCACTACAATATGAAAAAGCCCATATGATGGCGGCTGGGTTATTAGTATTTTCTATGGTTATATTAATTGTAATGAATATTTTAAAAAGAGGGCAATTGCGTGCTACAGATTGATTGCGCCATAACATTAAATCAAAGACATTTTAAATATAAACAAAGATTAGATCTTAAAAACCGTTGCATTGGTATCAGTGGAGATTCAGGCTGTGGTAAAACAACCTTATTACGTATTATCGCAGGACTTGAAACACGTGCAACAGGCTCAATTAAATTAAATGAAATTATTTTACAAAATTCCAATGACAAAATGATGGAGCCAGCTTACAGTAGAGCTATCGGCTTCGTATTTCAAGATACGCGCTTATTTCCACATTTAACTGTTTCTGCCAATCTAAATTATGCATTAAAACGTGCGAACCAGATAAACTTTAGTTTAGAACGGGTAGTTGATGCTTTTTCACTCTCTCCTTTATTAAAACGTATGCCAAAAATGTTATCTGGCGGTGAAAAACAAAGAGTTGCTATTGCGCGTGCGATTTTAAGCTCTCCTAAGTTACTATTAATGGATGAACCACTAAGTGGCTTAGATTTAGCGCAAAAAAATGATTTATTGAAATATTTTAATCAAATTAAAACTAACTTTAACCTGCCCATTATATATGTGTCTCATATTGAGCAAGAACTTAACGAATTAAGTGATGAAATCATCTATTTATAACGTTAAGTTTTTTCAACTGTAATTCAACATAAATTCCATTATTATCAATCGATAAGTTAATATGGGAATGGGTATATATAAAGGCTTTATAGAAGGAACTTATAAACTCAGCTACGACAGTCAGACTAAAACTGGAAGTATGGCGAAAAATAGATTAATTTAGAGTAAAAATTATGACTCCTGCAATCGTATATTTAAAAAAACAAAAAGTGACGTTTGATATTCACCAATATCAGCACGAAGTAGATGCACAATCATTTGGTTTAGAGGCTGCCCAAAAACTTGGCGTTGATCAAGCCAAAATATATAAAACAATTGTACTTGAAACTGACCAACAAAATTTAGTTGTTGCCATTGTGCCTGTTAAAAACCAAGTAAATCTAAAGAAATTAGCCAAAGTATGTAAAGTTAAAAAAGTGATCATGGCGGATAAAGCAAAAGTGCAAGCCAGTACCGGATATATATTAGGTGGAGTGAGCCCATTGGGTCAAAAAAAACGCTTAGCCACGTATATGAATGAATCAGCTTTAGAACACCAACAAATATATATTAGCGCAGGACGACGAGGACTTGAAGTATCTTTAGCTGCAAGTGATTTAGCACAATTATTACAGGCAAGTTTTTGTGATTTGGTTTAAGGTACTTTTAATTTTAACAGCTGCTTGATACTTGAAATCTAGGTGGTATTAATATTTGTATAAAATAATAATACCTCTTAGTTTCTATAAAGGAAAAACTAATGTTTTCTTTTTACGCCATGGCGTACTATATCTTTACCTTGTTCAAATACTTCTTTAGTAACCCATTTAGAAAAAAGAAGCTTCTGATTTTTATCAAACACAGCAATAAAATGTCGACCATCAGAGTTATTAGTCGCTAAACCGATTCCTTCTACACCATTTAGGCCAAGGCTTCCATTTTCAACAGATAGTAAAAAACGTTCTAATTCAGCTAAATTATCAATTATATCCAGTTCGTTATTCATTTCTAATACTCTTAATTTATCTCACTGCTAACACCGCAGCTTAAGTTTTATGCCATAACATATTTTACAATTGATATTAATAAATTTGAATCTAAAATTTGTAATATTAAAACAGAACTAACCTAAGCTGCTTATTCCAAGGTACAAGCCAGAAATATAAGAAATCATCCAAAAACTCCATACAAGAATACTGAATCGATGGAAATTATTTAATAACTTAACATCGTTATTTCGTATCACCAAAAATGCCCAACTAAAATGGAATATCATTAAGAAAAGTCCGAAAAATCCTGAAATTGAATGAGCAGTAAAGATAAGATGACCAACATGTAAATACATTAATAATGTACCTAGGCTATCTGTTATAACTCCTAAACCAAACATACTTATATGCCATGCTTTTAATTGTTTATGGTAATAGTCATTCCATATTCCAACCGAATAAAAAATAAGGGCTAAGGTGAAGAATATAGCACCCCATAGAACAAATGGTGTCATTGATTTTCCTTATGAAAATTTTAAAATGCATATTAATCTAATTGAGAATTAATTGCACTTAAGTTTATTGACTACATACATCTTTATTAAAAATTACAGTTCATATCAAGATTTTATTTAGTCATTAAAAGAATTTTTTACGAGTATCAGTGTCCATTTTCTCTATTGCATATCTAATCGTGGCACGAGTCATTGCTGTAAAGTGTACTTCAATATATTCAATGACATCTTTTTCATGATGTATCGATGTTATTTTTAATAACCAACCTATACTTTTTTGAACATATTCATCTTCATCATTAAGAAGTAAGTCACAGTTTTTAAAAATTAATTTTTTATCTAAACAGTAAATTGATTTTCCTATTTTACGATGAATAAATTTGACCCAAACAACATTGCTAGCGCGACGACACCAAGGTACTTCTGAATACGCCCAATGCTGCGTTTGCTCTATTAAATGAGGCCGAGTGAGTCAGAACTGATAAATTGTTTTAATACATACATAAATCATCCACCAAAGACCAATTAGTTACGTTATTCTCCAACCAAAACTAAAACTGCAACAATAGTTCATCGCTATAATTTCTCTTGACAAATTTATTTATCAATTCAAAAGCTAGCATAATTTCCTCACGATACTGCACTTTTTGAAGTAAACATTCAGACAAAATAAGGACTTCATTTGCATTAAGCTCACCATTTTTTTATGACAATCATCTATGATTTATTTAATGTCAGAAGCATTAACACCGATGCAATGTATCCCTTTAGAGAAATAACGCTTACTGGCTTTAGCCTTTTTTGGTAAGAAATATAGTGCGCATACTGTGAGCGGGTGCTCATACCATTTCCGTTAATAAAGTGATAATTCAGCGTGAGTTCAAAGCGCTATGGGCAAGGCATTGGTTATTCTATTATCAAAACTAATAACGCTGCATAAAGAGCATTGAAGCCCGCCTAAAAGGAGATTTTGATAATTTACTCTTCGTTGTTATGTCACTCCTAAAGGGAATACCATAAATTCACTTAACTCAGAAAAAATAACTTGATGTTTATGGGTTGATTTTCCATCGATATCTTTTAACCCGAATTAAATTACAGGATCTTTCTTTTACTTATAAATAGATTCTTTGTCACTGAGGCAAGCTTTGTTCGATTCCAACGTAAGTCAGATAGAATAACTTGTAATTTTTGTTATTTCCGCCATACATATAAGAAGTATAGATACCATCTATTCGCGTTCTTCTTTTTGAATTTTTATCTTCATTAAAAAAATCTAGTAGAGTAAGACGATTTTGTTCTTTTTGGACATATTCAATAGCTGCATCATTTTCACCGTAATCATGATCATCCCAAATCGTAATTACATCAGTATATTTTTAAATGCTTGTATACCTAGTATTTCACTTAGTTGTTTATATTTGTTTGCGAGTTCAGCTATATTTTCAGTATCGCCATATACGTTATCAAAAAAAATTAACAAACATCGTTTTATTTATAAATCTGAGGTTATTTTTACAAAAATTTAATGACAATTAAAAGTCGGTTTAATGAAGAAATAACTAATTAAACATATAAATCAATAGCTAAAAATACCTTCTATATCTGTAAACACTAAAAATAATAATTAGTTTAAACAAGCGATATTATAGTCTTAAACTCAACCTACTGAAATAAAAGGAATATACATATAAAAAAAATAAAATTATGATTTTTTGTAAAAAAAAATGAATAGAGTAATTGATCTAAATCCATTTTTATGACGTAATAGGGATAATTAAACTGGTCAGATGAGTGAGTTATGAGCCTTAGAACAACATTAAGAAAAGTATTACCTACAATTTCAACAACAGAACAAGAAGCATTAGATGCAGGTGATGTGTGGTTAGAAACTGGTATTTATCAAGGTAAACCTGATTTTAATGGTCTAAGATCAATTCCAGTTGCGAAATTAACCTATGAAGAACAAGCTTTTTTAGACGGTCCTGTTGCTGAACTAATCGATATGATTGATGATTTTGAAATTCAAAACAGCATTCATCTTCCAGAAAAAATATTAAATTTCCTTAAAAAAGAGCGCTTCTTTTCTCTTATTATCCCTAAAGCATATGGCGGTCGTGAGTTTAGCCCATACGCAAACTCAACAATTGTAGGCACTATTTCTACTAAAAGTTCAGGTGTAGCTGTAACTGTCATGGTGCCTAACTCATTAGGTCCAGGTGAGTTATTAATGCACTATGGTACAGACGAGCAACGTGCATTTTGGCTACCTCGTTTAGCTGATGGTACAGATATTCCATGTTTTGCACTTACTAGCCCAGAAGCAGGCTCTGATGCCGGTGGTATTCCTGATGAAGGTCTCGTTACCATGGGTGAGTATCAGGGTAAACAGGTATTAGGTCTAGAAGTGACTTGGGATAAACGCTACATTACATTAGCACCTATTGCGACAGTCTTAGGGTTAGCTTTTAAAGTAAAAGATCCACAAAACTTATTAAGTTCAGATCAAAACTTAGGTATTACATGTGCGTTGATCCCACATGATCATCAAGGTGTTGAACTAGGTAATCGCCATAAGCCAATGGGCGTGAACTTTTATAATGGTACAACTCGAGGCGATAAAGTATTTATCCCAATGGAATTTATAATTGGTGGTCAAAGCAATATCGGTAATGGATGGAAAATGCTAGTCAGTTGTTTAGGTGCAGGCCGTGGTATTTCATTACCTGCGATGGGTGCATCAACAGCGCAAGTATCTTTTAAAAGTGCAGCAGAATACTGCGCGGTACGTGAACAATTTGGCTTATCAATCGGTCAATTTGAAGGTATTCAAGAAAAGCTAGCTGATATTGCCGGAAAAGCATTTTTACAAGAATCTATGCGCGTATTAACAACTGAAGGCTTAGGCATGGGATTAAAACCAGCTATAGTGACTGCAATTGCTAAATATCACATGACAGAAATTGGTCGTGATGTCTTAAATTCAGCAATGGATATCCAAGCGGGTAAAGCAATTCAATGTGGACCACAAAATACCTTAGCACAAGGCTATATTGCACAACCAATTGGTATTACTGTTGAAGGTGCTAATATCTTAACACGTAACTTAATGATTTTTGGTCAAGGCGTAATGCGATGTCATCCATATTTACAAAATATGGTAGAAACAATTCATAGTGAGAATAAAGGATCAGACAAGAAATTTAATAAAATATTATTGAATACTGTTGGCTACAGTGTATCAAACAGCTTACGTGCTTTTAGTTTAGGTTTAATGCCTTTTATGGCGAGTGCAAATTCAAATTTTGCTGAAGTACGTCCATACGAAAAAGCCATAAACAAACTGGCTTCTAAACTGGCTGTTTACGCTGATTTTTCTTTGTTAGTGCTAGGCGGTAAATTAAAACAAGCTGAAATGTTATCTGCTCGCCTAGGAGATGTAATGAGTTACTTATATGCAGCTATGGCTTCTATCAGATATTACGAGCAAAAAGTAGCAAACCAAGATAAAGAGCAAGCAAAATCTTACTTTCATTATGCAACTCGTTGGTCATTATTACAGGCTGAGCAAGCATTGTTTAAATTCTTAGATAACTTCCCTTCAAAAGTCACTAAGCATGCAATGAAGTTACTAACGCTTACTTACAATGAAAAGATGCCAAAAATCAGCGATGACTTAATACGTGAATTAGCAAAACAAGCACAGCTTGATACACAAATTAAAAAACAACTAACACATTTAGTAAAAGTAACACCAAACAGCGGCCATGAAATTAATGAAAATGCATATAAAGCTAAGCTAGAGTGTTTAGATTTATTAACAAAAATTAAAAAAGGTCTGCGTGGGAAAGTATTTAAATCGGGTATTAGATTTCCAGATACGTTAAATAATGCATTTACCGCCAATATTATTACGGCTGATGAATTGAAAAAACTACTTGATTACAATATTAAGCGTGAGCTTGCTATTCGTGTAGACGAGTTTGATTTTGATATGAACTTACTCAATACAGATACAACCGAAATAAAACGTAAAATAGCATAAAGCCTCAAAATCAACAATGCAACAAAATGTCACTTTAACCCAGTGACGTTTTTATTTGACATTAGAGATGATAAAAAACTAGCGTGGAGTCTTGTTAATGGAATAACAAGGCTTTTTTTATTTGTAATCTACTAAAAAATTACATTAATTATAACGCAGAAGTCTATATTTATTAAAATATTCATATATCCTGTTATTTTATTACCTAAATTTTGACAGGGGCCTTTATGTCTATACCTCAACCTGGCATTTTTGTAGAAACCAGTAACCAATTCTATTTTCTCGAATACCAAATTAACCACGGCTTACCTTTAGCTGAAATCAAACAACAGCTTGCTAAAGCACTCGATATTGCAAACGATGTAAATATTGTAATCGCTTTTGGTAAATCTTTAATTAATAAATTAGAAGCAAGTTCAATCAGCCTAGAACTAGAAGAGTTTAAAACAATTAAAGGCGTTAAAGAATTTTGTGCAAAAGGAACCCAAAGAGATGTCCTATTTTGGATCCACAGTCAAAATATCGGTAAAAACTTTGATGCTATGATGACAATTCATAATTCGATGAAGTCAATCTCTATTGCAGCGCTTGACTTGCATGGTTTTACTTACCATGATGATAGAGATTTAATTGGTTTTGTTGACGGCTCAGCTAATCCCAAATTACCAGAGCAACATCAAGTCGCTTTAATTCCACAAGGTAAAGAATATGCAGGTGGTAGTTATATGCTCACACAAAAGTGGTGTCATAATTTACCCAAATTCAATAAAATGCCAATAACAGAACAAGAACAAGTAGTAGGGCGTACCAAAATAGACTCTATCGAACTTGAAGGTAATGATATGCCAATCAACTCACATGTTAGCCGAACAGACGTGAAAGTTAATGGTGAAGCGATGAAAATATATCGTAGAAGCGCACCTTTTGGTAATACGTCTGAAAGTGGGTTGTATTTTTTATCTTTTGCATGTGAAATGCAACGATTTACAAGTCAACTAAACCGTATGTATGGTTTAACTGATGATGGCATTCACGACAAATTAATTGAATTCTCGAGCGCGCAAACTGGTTCATATTGGTTTGCACCATCTATGGATGATCTAAAACGTATTATTCAAGTTAATTAAAATCTTTATAACAACTGGTTGATAAGCTAGACTATATATACCCATGACACCTCAAAATGCGCGATTTCAACGAGAATTAAACAGAATTTAGGTAAGGCATTAATTGAAGATAATGGTTGTTCCTGTATCAAAATTAATAACGCAGCATAAATCCTGTTTAAACTCGCCGAGACGGCGTTTTTGAGCAAACCCACTATATCGTTGCATTGGTTTGAAAGGTGCCTACATTCCTTCATCAACACACCTTGAATTGGGCTCGCTCAGATAACTCTGAAACATGTATTTTGAAGTAATATGGGTATATGTAAATAGCATTATATTAGTCTTTAGACTGGGGTAAATATACGAGTGAATAAAACGACTTTAAATCAAGAAGAAAATCTTTCTTTTGCTATTAGCCACCAATTATTACCTCAAGCACATCAAAGACTAGACCTTTATTTCTCAATTCCGGTTGAGATGGGTATAAATCCACACACCTTATCCGAAGAAATTTTTTTTCATAGCAGTATTAACACCCGAAGTGCTTATTACTCTGACCAATTACACTTACCTTTAGTGCGAAGCCGTTTTATCTCTAAACAAAAAGGTGAACAAACAGATTACCGTGTAAACCTAAACCTTTTTTCATATCAAATTCGAATTGCGCTCAAAACAGATATTAAGCAAACTTTATTACTTAAAGATGTAGCTGAGTTTTATGCCAAAGCAGATGAAATTGCAGAACAAATTACTTCTTTACTTAAAAAATTACGTCGGTATACCCCGCCAGATAAAAAACTCAGTTCTTACTTTGAAAATGCTGATAATTATTTAAGCTGGAATGTTGAACAATCATTTTTGAAGTTGTTAACCAATGGCCCTAAAAGTAGTGAATATGCTGAGATAAGAGACAAGCTGTTTGAAGTGTGCCGTACTGAAAATCAATATCGAACTACAAACCAGTATAATTCAACTACGACGATAGAAGATCCCAATCGGATTTCAAATAAAATGAGGTTATTACAAAGACTAATTGAATATGGCGTTGTATTTAAAAAAGAAAACAGAAGACTTAATATAAACTACAAAAAGGTAGTCAGAGGCTTAGTGACTGCTGTGATCATGGCATTTGTTATGATGTTGATTTTACGTGCCCGTTCTACATTTACTGAAATCACATTATTATTAGTATCATTTCTTGGTTTTATTTACGGCTTACGAGAAATATTTAAAGATGATATCACAACGCTTATTTGGAATTATTTGAAAAAGGGCAGGCCCAAATGGCAAAATATCTTCACAAATAGCGCTACAAAAACTAAAATTGCAGTGCAAACTATTTGGTTAGAATATATTTCAAAAAAAGATTTACCCGAACAAGTAAACAAACTTTTTCAAAGCCGCCGCCAACAAAATAAACAAGATGCCCAGCTGTTACACTTTAGAAGCGATACTAAAGTGCTTGTAAAAGATTTTATGCCTGGATATGACGAAATACAAGAGCAGATTTTATTTAGCTTAGCGCCTTTTGTACGTTATTTAAAGAAAGGCGACGGTAAATTATATAACTTTGAAGGTAATAAAATTAATAAACAAGCGATAGAGCGCAGATATCAAATTAACTTGGTCATGGTACAAACAAATAAAGATAATAAACAAGAACTACAGAGGTATAAAGTAACCTTAAATCGCTCTGGTATCATTAATATTGAAGGGATCACAACTAAAGAGTAAATATTCTATTTTTTAATCCAACTTTGTAAAGCCCCTTTACAAAATAGTGATTCAAAATGTATTACCAAATGGTATACTCATGTGGATCTCAAACATTAGGCTCTCAAATGAAAATTATATTTTTAATATTTACTCTAATGAGTATTGCTGTAATGGCTAATCCAAAAGTAAAAGAATTTGATCTTGAAGCCAATATGAAAAATATGGGACTAGAATTTAAAAAAGCAGTTAAAGCGCCAAATAAAGCTGTACTGACTGAGCAATTATTCAAATTAAAGAAGCTTATTCGGTTAAGTAAAACAGCAAAATTTACAGATGGTAAAAAGAAAATATCACTAGAAGGTTTAAATAAAGTAATAAAGCAAATTGAGCTATCTGAACAACAAAATTCAAAAGGGCAATTCAACCAAGCAAAAGAAACATTAATGAGAGTTGACGACTTAAGAAAAGAGTACCATGAACATCATAAACCGCCGAGTATTTGGAATTTAGTTTTTAGTTTTTAGTCTTGAAAACACATGAAAATACTATTAATTGAACACTACGCTCACTTTATAAGCAATCAAACATTATATTGTTAAATATACTGGAATATTAATGAAACACTGGTATAACAAATAGTAGAAGGTTTGTGATAAGTGAGCAAATATGAATACCAAATTAAGTCGTGAATGTTTATCAGCCATAGAGTCTCATGATGTTAAGCTTGATATATTTGAAAAATTAGAACAGCAAAACTTAAAGCTAACCAAAGTCATTTCGTTACTCGCACAATATCAATCGATCAGTGAAAATGATGACGATGATATTGCCGATAATTGGCTAGACAGTTTGTCTGATATTGACCGTCAAGTTCTAAAAGCCTTTGAAATTGCCAGAGGTCGGTACGAACAAAGCACTTAGTTAATGACTTAAATAGATAAATCATATTGAGCAATGGTTTTGTTAATAAACCTTGCTCTATAACTTTGTGCTCTTTCATGCGGAGCAAAATGACTTAATGATTTATTTAAGTATTTTATTGCTTGCCTGATCCCAGTTTTATCATCATTAGTGAGTTCATCCACACTATGGCACTGTGTGGTATTCATAATGATCATCATGCCAACTTCAGCTTCAACTATCTCTTCAATATAGCCATTTTGTGTTGTTAAACCAAATTTACCATTAATAAAGTGTTGCCACTGTGTTTGAACATGTTCTTGTAATTGCTCTGTAAATATTTCATCTTCACAATAGAAACCCTGATTTTGTAAATACATTAAATGAGTACAATATTTATTAAAAAATAACTCAAATGCCTGGGAAGGACTGCATTCTTCTTTACTATTAATTAATTTTACCCATTTATCACAGCCTCTCGCGTAAAAATCCCAATATTCTTTACATTCATGCAAACCGTAATATGAACTACATTCTATTTGACTGTTTAGTCGGTATGCAGGTTTAGGAAAAATGCCAATATCTTGCCAACGTGATAATTGTTCAATATCAATAAAACAAGACTCTAGCACTTGGTTTTGATCGTAATAATATGATGATAAGTATTCAAATAAACTCATAATTAACCACTGTTGATTTATACAGTACTTATATAATGCAAGATATAAATAATTATTTCAAGGAGATATTTATCACTTTATATTATCAATAACAAAAAAACGTAATAAAAATGCTTTGAAAGATGCAAATTTTAAGCAAAATATGGTACAAATGGGTAAATTATTTAATAATCAAATTATGCTGATGCGCTCTATAGAACAAATCAAACAAGCAAGTCTTATCACAGCGATAAAAACTCCGTATTTAAGCAATGGTAATATTGACCTAAAAACTTTCGACGCATTAGTCAATGATCAAATAGACCATGGCGTAGAAGGTATCGTTGTTGGTGGCACTACAGGTGAAGGCCAGTTAATGAACTGGGAAGAGCATCTAATGTTAATAGCCCATACTGTTACTTTATTTTCAGACAAACTTATTATAATTGGTAATACAGGCAGTAATAATACCAGAGAGGCAATTAAAGCCACTGAATATGGTTTTGCAACTGGCATGCATGCATCTCTTCAAATAAATCCTTATTATGGACGTACATCAAATAGGGGTGTTCAAGAACACTTTAAAAGACTATTAACTTTAGGTCCTGCTTTTATTTACAACGTACCTGGTCGTACAGGCCAGGACTTAACACCTGAAATCATTGAACCATTAGCACAACATGAAAACTTTATTGGCGTAAAAGAATGTGCAGGTAATGAACGTATTGCTGCATATGAAAGCAAAGGAATAGCATGCTGGTCAGGTAATGATGATGAATGTCATGATGCTCGTCATTTATTTAATTCTCACGGTGTTATATCAGTAACATCAAATTTATCACCATCCTTGATGCGTAAGTTAATGGATAAACAGAATGATAAATTAAATGAACAATTAATACCTTTGATGAACTGGTTATTTTGCGAACCAAATCCAATTGCTATTAATACTGCAATGGCCATGGCTTCAGCAATTAATCCTGTCTTTAGATTGCCATATATGCCATTAACTCTTGCTCAAAGAGAAACAGGCTTAGCATTAATGTCAAATATCAATGAGTCTGATTTAGTAGGCGATAAACTACAACTTTTGTCCGATGATGAATTCATTATTTGCTAATATACCCAAGTAACTTGGAAATACATGATTTCAGCGGGAGTTTATCAGGTAAGTAATCACTACGTTACATCAGTTTTAAAGGCAGTAAGCATTCCTAAAATGATGTGCCTTGTGCTAACTCACCTGATAAATTCTAAAACAAGTATTATCAAATGGCTTGGGTATATACTTATAGTAAAATCTATATAAAGTGATAAATGCCTTCTAAAAAGAAGGCATTTATATTTTATTAATGCTAACACTGCACATTATTCATATTAGATTCAGTTAGCATGCTCTTTAATAAAGGTAATATATTCCCAAAAGAGTAAGCTAAAATGAAAAATATAATAATTAGATTTATCATGTGTATTTTAGTTGGATTAACTTCTTTATCGAGCTATTCAAATGATGACCAACAAAAGAAGTTTAATGAAGCAGAATTGGCTCAAATGCTTGCCCCGATTGCTTTATATCCCGATAGTTTATTAACGCATATACTTATTGCATCAACTTACCCACTTGAAATTGTACAAGCACACAGGTGGCAAATAACAGATGAATATTCTCGCCCTGCATTGGATAGTCAAATATGGGATCCCAGTATAAAAGCGTTAATTCCATTTCCTAAAATCATTGACAAATTAAATGAAGACTTACAATGGACGCAAAATTTAGGTGATGCATTTCTACAAGACGAAACAGCATTACTAGCCAGTATTCAGACTTTACGTCATAAGGCTAAACAAGCGGGTAACTTGTCTCAAATGGACAATGTTCAAATCAGCCAGAACAACGATAATATTGTGATCCAATCAATAGAAAGGCAAGTGATATACGTTCCATACTATGATACTCGTGTTGTATATGGAGATTGGCATTGGTCGCATCACCCACCAGTATATTGGCATCATTCAAACCACCATAATTTCTATCACCACAATGTATTTTCTTGGTACCCAAGGGTTCATATTTCATTCAATCATTTTTTTACAACATTTCATTGGCATAATCGTCATGTGATTATTAGACAAAAATACCCAAGAACTCATCACAATATCACAATCGTAAAACCAAAACGTTGGCACCATAACCCAAAACATAGGCACAATGTTGCTTATCGCTCAGTAAAGGTAAACCAAAAATATAAAACATCGCGTGCTTCAGTTTCACAAAGTAAAGTTGTTAAAAAATTAGTAAATCAAAGAACTTATAAAAACAATGTTGTAATAAATAAACACAACACATCTTACAAAGCAGATAAACGTCATACTAAAAAGGTTACCAAAGCCAACACTAAACATATTCAAGTTAAAAATAATAAAAATTCAAAAAATAGTAAACTTATAAAGCATATGAAAAAACAAAACCATATAGCAGCCAGCAACTATAAGTCATCCAAAGTAAAAGTTACAAAAAAAATGAATAATCAAACAAGAAGTTCTAGATCGAAAGTAAAAAGAAGTCACCACACCAACAAAGTAAAAAATAGAAAGGAACATTACTAAAAGGCAATATACCCAAACCACTTCAAAATGCGAGTTTCAGGACTGCTGAGCAATTCATGATTTAGGCGTATCTTTGTACTAATGGTCACTCCCTTAAAAGAAGATGCAACAACAAGCATGACTTGCTCAGAAGCCCCGGTACGGTTGGTTTAGAATCGATTTATACTGCGTTATTGATTTTGTAAAGGGAATAACCATTCTCTGCAATCAATGCCTTATCTAAAGCGATTCTAATTCCAACTGAATCCTGTATTTTGAGGTGGTTTGGGTATATATAAAAAAAACTGCGATATTGCAGGGCTTTTTATTCAAACGGTTACATTTATCATTAGTATTTAAACTGCCTAACAATACTTGACATATTAATAGCTAATTTTGCTAACTCATCAGATGCTTGCGCTGTTTGTAACGAGGCACCGGCAGTATTTTCAGTATAACGAGAGATCTCAATAATATTATTATGAACCTCTTCAACATTCGCATTTTGTTTACTCGCAACAGTTGCATTTCCAGCATTTTGTGTACTTACATCAGATACTAAGTCAGTCACTAAACGTAAGCTACTCGTAGTATCTTTTACTAAAGAAATGCCATCAATCGCCTGCTGAAATGCGTTATTCATAGCCGTTACAGAGCTATTAGAAGATTTTTTAAGTGCCGATATTTTATTTTGAATCTCAATTGTAGATTGTTGCGTTTTACCAGCTAACATTCTAACTTCATCAGCTACCACTGCAAAGCCTCGTCCAGACTCACCAGCCCTAGCAGCTTCTATCGCTGCATTTAGTGCAAGTAAGTTTGTTTGGTCTGCTATGCTATCAATGACACCTAAAATACTACTAATATCATAAATTTGGACTTCCAACTCTTTTAGTTCAGTAGAAGCGCGCTCAACTGAACCAACTAAGTTATTAATTGCGACTTGCGAATCTCTGGCAACTTGTGCACCATTAATGGATTCTTGATTTGCACGATCAGTCAAGCTCGCTGTTTGCTCTGTATTCATTGCTATTTCGGTAATACTACTACTGAAATTAACCATAGATTTAGATGTTTGATCTGTTTTGTATTTTTGTAAAGTAACAATTTCATTTGTTTCTTTTGTTACGCATGACAACTCTTCAGATGCCGAGGCAAGTTGACCTGCATGTTTATCTATATCAATAATTACGTTTCGAATATGCGCAACAAATTTATTAAATGCTTTACCGACATCACCAATTTCGTCTTTACGTTCTGCAAGACATAATGAAGCAGTTAAATCGCCTTCTCCTTCAGAAATATCTGTAATTCGATCAACTAGTAGGTTAATTGGAGAAACTAGAATTTTTGTAATATATAAACCAATTAGAATACTTAATATCGCAATAACAATTAAACAAAGTACTGAATAGAAAAATAAATCGTCAGACAATTTATATGCATCAGCGAATGCTTCGTCTACATCAATTTCGGCCATCAATGCCCATTTTAATTGACCAAAATTAATTGAAGTATAAGCGGATAAAACCGGTATATTCCTGTAATCGATAAATATATCGACTCCCTCTATACCTTGCAATGCTTGAGACACGCCACTTGTATTAACAAACTGTAAACCAATTGCAGAGTCATTGGATTGGATTTTATTGATATTTGGCTGTTGAGAAGAGGCTTTTAACGCTTTAATATAATTTGATTTATCTTGAATTAAAAAACGACTTTCACTTCTAAGTAACTTATCTTGCCCTACAAGATAAGTTTCACCAGATAAGCCTAAACCAACATCTTGCCATTTTTGTTTGTTTGTCATGGTATTATTAATGCCATCAATTGGCATTTGATAAATAAGTACGGCAATGGTTTCACCTAATTCATTTTTAATGGGAGATGATATAAAAGAAGCAGGGAAGTTATATGAAGGAAAATAATTTTTGAAATCAACCAATGCAGTATGGTTTACATCAAACGATCCAACTGATTGTCTAAATGCATCAGCAATACCTGAATTTGAATAAGGACCTTGTTTTAACGATGTAGCAAAATCTAATTCTTTATAAACCGAATAAACAATATTACCTGTGTCAGCATCCGCGATAAAGATATCGTAATAACCAAATAAGTTTAAGAAATCACGAAACATACTATGATACTTTTCATGTGTTAAATCATAAGGCGTATTTCCAGCCGAATTTAACTGATCTTTACTACCCAACGGAAATTGATTAGATGAAATATATTTATTTTGAAAATGTACACTTCGATCACTTAATTGAGATAATTTAGAATCTGCATTTATCTTTGAATTTGGATTTTTATTCTTAAATACTTGTGTAAAATCAGATTGATAATATAGAGATAAGTCACTTTTATTTGTTGTAGCATTTGAAGCTATGTTTTCTTGATTATAGCTGGATATAAAACCACTTGATGCGTCAATAACAGCAGGGTTTTTTGACATGCTAATAATTTGTGAGTTTATTGTATCAAAATAAGACTCAATTTGTGTTTTCTTTAATTCACGTAAAGATACCAATCTTTCTTTTGTTTTATTTTCTAAGGCATCAAATGACGCTTGATTTGCTTCAAGAGTGATAATTAGAGTTGTTACCAGAGCTGGCACTAATGCTAAAAATATAGCTTGAAATATTAATTTAGATTTAAGTTTCATTACTGTTCCAATAGCAATTGAAAAAGCCATTTAGACAATCTAAATGACTTAGAGTGATTAGTAATATTGTTTAAAGGTCAAAACTGCGGTTGTAAGAAATAGAGATAAGTTCATCTTCTAATGCTTGATTACCGTCTAATGTGGTTACCATAAGACTTAATCCACTGATATGCGACAATGCAATACCAAAGTCTCTGTAATTTCTAGCATCATTTAAATCGTAAAAGCCAGCGTGTAGGCCAAAAGATAAGTTTTTTGGCAACTCAAATGTATAGTTACCTTCAAAATATGTGAGTTCCGAAAAATTATCTTCCCACTGACTATCAACTAAAGTTGAAATTCCTAAATTTAGGCCATCAAAACTCACTTTAATATAAGCTTCACTAAAATGATTATCTTTACCTCCTTGGTAACCATAATAAATATAGCCAAAATCGACATCCGCACCTTTAATTTGAGTGCTGTAACCAGAATACATATCAAGTTCTAAATCCGTATCATCATTAAAATCAACGTTAGAAAGCCATGTGCCGGCATAAAATCCTGATTGATGATTGTAGTCAGCACCAGCAGAAACGCCCAGTTTTTTATCCGTTTGAGTAATGCCTCGCCATAGATAATTACTTGTAATTCCCACGTTTGTAGTAACCAAATGTTCAGGTGTTGAAAGATCAGTTGCATTTACAGTATTTAAGCAAGATCCAAGAAACGTAGAGTAAAATATAATTTTTTTCATGAATTTTTATAATCTATTGTATTAAATAAAGTCATACATATAACTAATTGATATATGTAAAAAACGGAATATACTCTAATTTAAAAGTATATTGGATTCAACGTTTATTACATTAATATTACAATTAAAATAAGAATTATAGGCATCTATACTTGCGATTCTACACATGTTAACTATAAGTAACTAAAATTGATTTCAAAAAAACAGTTGCTATTTTCATGTCTAAAATAATGAACTCGTTTAGTTACAAATTAACTTTGAAAAACGTAACTATGCATTAAAAAAAAGATTTAGAAAATATTCCAGAATGCCATTTCTTTTAATGGGCAATGTCAAAAAATATCAAGAGGACATTTATAGCTTATTAAAGTATAATCGCGAACAATTTTATACCTGTGTCATTAGTGAGAAACATAGCATGAATTTTAAATCTTTTAGCTTTGCACCAGAAATTTTACGTGCCATCGAAGAGTGTGGTTATCAAGAGCTATCCCCAATACAGAGACTTGCTATCCCTTTGGTACGCAAAGGTCACGATGTATTAGCAAATGCACAAACTGGTACAGGTAAAACAGCAGCTTTTGCTCTACCTATATTACAAAAAATCTTTGATACACCTAAAGAGCGTGTTACGGCTAATGCCCGTGTATTAGTATTAGCGCCAACAAGAGAGTTAGCTGAACAAATTGCAAAAAGCTTCGAGAAATATGGTCAGTTTATGGACTTAAAGGTTGCTGCTGTTTTTGGCGGAGTAGATATTAATACTCAAGCTAAAAAGTTAAAACAAGGTGTTGATGTTATTGTAGCAACGCCAGGTAGGTTATTGGATCATATTAATTCTTGTAATGTGAGTATTTCTAACGTTGAATTTTTAGTTTTAGATGAAGCCGACCGTATGTTGGATATGGGCTTTATTGCAGAAATAAATACATTAATGGAAGCCTCTAAGTCAGATCGCCAAACATTATTATTCTCAGCTACTTATCCAAATACCATGAAGAAGTTTTCTACTTCGGTACTTAAAAACCCGAAAATTGTTCAAGCCTCTAAAGATAATGCAACAGCAGATACAGTACAGCATGTTGTATACCCAGTAGAACAACGTAAAAAGCAAGCGCTTTTATCAGAGTTAATAGGCACAAAAAATTGGCAACAGGTTTTAGTATTTGTCAACTTTAAAGAAACAGCAAATGACTTAGTGAAAGAATTAAATTTAGATGGTATTAAAGCCAGTGTTTGCCACGGTGATAAAACACAAGGAAATAGAAGACGCGCACTTCGTGAGTTTAAAGAAGGTAAAATCCGCGTATTAATTGCAACAGAAGTGGCAGCTCGAGGTATTGACATTGAAGGCTTAGAACGTGTAATTAATATTGATTTACCATGGTTAGCTGAAGATTATGTTCACCGTATTGGTAGAACAGGACGTGCAGGTAAATCTGGACAGGCAGTCTCTTTTGTAAGTCGTGAAGAAGAGGAAACACTTGAAGAAATTGAAACGCTAATTGGTACAAAAATTCGTCGTATTTACGTTTCTGGATACGAAGTGAGTAACCGAGATGCGCTAGTTAAACGTCTTCATAACAAACCAAATCATTTAAAACGTGGTGGTCGTACTAATAACGTAAGTTCTCAAGCTGCTGGTGAAGCTCGAATCATGAACAGAAATAAAATTTCTGGCGTTCGTAAAAGTACTAAAAAGCAAAAATTAAAATTAAAATTATCAAAATAGTTACTAAAAAAGGAGAAACATACGCTTCTCCTTTTTTGTTTAATATTATAATATTTTAGACTTACATTAATAATCCAGCAATGATGTAAGCAATACATGTAATTAGACCACCAAATAAGGCATATGGTAATTGTGTTTTAACATGCTCTAATAAATCACACCCTGAAGCAATAGCAGAAACAGCTGTGGTATCAGAAATTGGAGAACAATGATCACCAAAAATACCGCCACCTAAAACAGCAGCGATGATCAAAGAAGGTGGTAAACCTAAAGTTTGAATTAATGGCACAGCTAAAGGTATTAATATTGCAAACGTGCCCCAGGAGGTACCTGTTGTAAAAGCGATTATTGCCCCTGCAATAAAGAGTACCACAGGTATTAAGAAGACAGGTAAAAATTCCCCGACAATGCCCGCAATAAAAGTGCCTGTACCTAGCTCTTTTAAACTTGCACCTAAAGCAAGAGAGAAAAGTACAATCGTTACCAGGGGCAATAATTCTGACATGCCTCCAAAACCTATTTTTACAAGCTGTTGATGTGAGAATTTTTTAGTAAGTATCATCATAATATAAGCAACAAAACATCCAAGGCCTGTAGCCCATAATATGGACTTAGAACCACTACCAGAAGCTAAATCGCCATTTCCTGTATAAAACATAAAAGCAACCATGCCACAAATCATAGTGCCCAGCGGTAGTAACATAAAACGTGCTTTAGTCGGTTGAAATTCATGTTCATGTTTTGTATTTACTTCACTTTTAATTTCGCTATATTTCATAGGCCCAAATACCTTACCAGATACTACGGTAAACATAACGAGTGCTATCGCTATTAGTGGGTAGAAATTATAAATTATTGTTCCCCATAAAACAGAAGCTGCAGATTCATTAAATTCATAACCGCTGAGTAGTGCTAATACATATGCTCCCCAACCATTTAATAGCACTAAAATACAAATAGGTGCTGCCGTACTATCTATTATATAAGCTAACCTTGCTCGGCTCATGCCAAATCTATCAAATAGTCCTCTAGAAAGAATACCTGATGTCAAAACACTTAAATTTGATTCTATAAAAATAAACATACCTGTAAAAGTTGTCATTAAACCAACTTGACGAGGTGTTTTAGCAACACCTTTTTTCATCAGCATTTCAACGGTTGCAGTTACACCACCAGAATGCCTGATGTAAGCTAAAAGAGTGCCAACTAAGAGGCTAAAAATAAGAATTCTAGTATTACCAGGATCACTAAAAACAGCAGTTATACGTTCAATAGAGGTGATGCCTCCCATAATTAATGTTTGATGTGGGTCTTTAAAAGCTAACAATAATTCTGATGTGAAAATAGCCATCAATAAAGCCAAAATGACTTCTTTTTTCCACAAAACAATCGTGATAGCCACTAATGGTGGTAAAACAGTTATCCAATCCATATAAATTCTACTTAATTTTTATTTTTATTTTTATTTTTATTTAAAAAGAGTACCCAATATTAAGCGCCTAATAAGCGATACGACTTAACAATTATAAAGCTTTGCAAGCTAACGTAATTTTAAGCGTAATGCAAATAATTGAGAGTGAAATAAATTTTAATTAGATACAAAAGCATTTAAATTTTTACAGTTATAAAAGAATGTAATCTGGTAGAATGCTGTTTGCCCCTCTAATTTTTTGCATAAGGATTTTTACATAAACATGTCAGCCAGTAAACAAACAAAAAAAGACCATTTATTATTATTTTTTAAGGGTGTAGGGATGGGTGCCGCTGATGTCATTCCAGGTGTATCCGGTGGCACAATAGCCTTCATCACAGGAATATATCAAAGACTACTTAACGCTATTCAAAGTATTAATATAGACGCTACTAAAATATTATTTCAAAAAGGCAGTTTTAAAAATAATATTAAAGCACTATGGCTGCATATAGATGGTAATTTTTTGCTAGCTGTTTTTGCCGGCTTAATTACAAGTGGTGTTTCACTGGCAAAAATAATTACCTATGTGTTAACTAACCATCCTATCTATGTATGGTCATTTTTCTTTGGATTAATAATCGCTTCATTTATTCATATCGTAAAACAAGTTGCAGTTTGGAATATAAAAACAATATCAAGCTGTCTATTAGGTGCTGCTTTAGCCTTTATTATTACCACTTTAAGTCCATCAGAGGCTAATCCACAATGGTGGTTATATACTTTAGCAGGTTCGATTGCTATCTGTGCAATGATTTTGCCAGGAATTTCAGGCAGTTTTATTCTATTATTGTTGGGTATGTATGGCCATGTTTTAGCAGCCATTAATAATTTAGCATTTGATTTAATTTTCTTATTTGTAACTGGCTGTATTATAGGTTTAATGGCTTTTTCTCGGATATTAACTTGGTTACTCGCCCATTACCATCAAATTACATTTGCATTATTATCAGGGTTTTTAATTGGATCATTAAATTTATTATGGCCATGGAAACAGGTACTGACTACCTATACAAATTCACATGGTATTGTTAAACCATTAACTCAAAAAAATATATTGCCAGATACCTTTTTACACATAACAGGACAAGATCCCCAACAAATAGCAGCTTTTTCACTAATGGTATTTGGCTTAGTACTCATTCTATTTATTGAAAAATTAAGTCAAAAATAACGGATGCTATTTCCGTTACGGTACTTAAAGCGCTTTAGACAAGCATTGATATTAATTGAAATGTAAAAAAATTTGCATTTCACTCTTTATTAATATATATTCCCATTCTAGTTAGTGAACCTCCTCTATTATTTACTAACTAGTAGTAATGCCTTTTCTTGCCTTGATCCAGTAAGCCTGCATTTTAAAAAGAATAAGCTAAATTATCGTACGGCGAAAAATCTATAAAAGCTCTATAGCTTAGAACTTTTATATAGAATCCAATTTTATTGACTATAAATAAAACCAATAAACATCGACTGCTCGTCAAAACTGTAATGAAGCTGTAACTAAAATTTGTTTTTATTAGTGTAAATTCAACTTTCACTCTTAAGACAAACAAAAAAAGTGAGTTTTATTATGTCTTATACATATAATGGGTCTGAGATCCAAATTGCACATCCAGTGCAGACAATCTCAATTAACAATTTACGTGTTATCTTTGCTGACAGCCAAGGTCAAAAATACACTCAGTTCGATACAAAAAGTCATGCTAGACAATTTGTAAAATGGCTACAAATGAGTTGATTGATATGACTTTAGATGTACTTCATTTTTGAGGTACATCTAACGTTAAATTTATCACTGCTTCTATGCAAAAATGATAAAGCCAGATAACAAACTAATTTAACCGAGAATTTAATTCCTGATTTACAAAGCTCTAACGAACTACAAAAAATAATGTTAACTAATTGTAATATTAAACTTTATATGTTGACAGATGTAAATAATTAATTATATGTTGATATTTTATATCATAAGAAAGGAATGTCTTATCTTACAATACACTAAATTTAATTTAATACTGCTTGTTTTTATATTATGTACTTTATTGGTAGGATGTAAAACAACACCTCAAACCACTGCAAAAAATGAAATTTCTAATATTTTAGATGTAATAGATTCCAGTGTTTTTGGGGACAAGCCTCAAATAATTCCAAGCAATTCGATATTTACTCTCAGTAAAAAAGATCAGGTACAATTTTTTGAGTATTATAATGCGCAGAACCACTCAGATATACCTCCTCATAAACGTGTTTATAATTATATAGAAAATAACCTGCATGCATTTAATTATTATGGGGAAACTTATACAGCTCAAGAAACCATTAATAATAATGCAGGTAATTGTATTTCCTTAGCCATTTTAACAACTGCTTATGCTAAATTAGCCAATATAAAATTTGGTTATAGCGAAGTAACTACCGCCCCTGTATATTTGAAAGAATCAAACTTCCAACTTATTTCAAATCATGTTAGAACAAAACTTTATGATCCTACGTTTGTAGAGTATGACAAGATGGTTTACTTCTATAAACCAGGTATCATTGTTGATTATTTTCCAAGTAGAAATAACTGGTCAAGTGGTATCGCATCTTATAATCAATTTATCTCAATGTATTATCGAAATTTAGCCGCAAAGGCATTGCTTAAAAATCAGTTTAACAAAGCAGGATGGTTAGTAATCGAATCATTAAAATTTGCGCCACAAAGCTTAAGTGCAATTAATTTGCTCGCTGTAATATATAGAAATCTTAACCGTTATGATTTATCAGAAGAAGTATATCTGCAAGGTTTAAAATTTAGTAAAGATAATTTAAATTTATTGACCAATTACCGCCTTTTATTATTAAAGAAAAATAAGTTTCTAGAAGCAGAGCTAATTCAAGAAAAGATTGATAGTGCAAAAGATCCAAGCCCCTTCAGGTGGTTAACTTTAGCGGATGAAAATTATAATAATCAGCAATATTATCAAGCGATAAAGTACTATAAAAAAGTGATAGAAATTGCGCCTTATTTACATCATGGCTATGCTGGTACAGCAAAAGCACTGCATAAACTGAGAAAAAATAGCGCTTCCAAAAAATTTATGGAAATTGCCTTAGAAAAAACGCATGAAGCAAAACAGGAAAAGCTATATAAAGCAAAACTAGCAATTTTACAAAAATATTAGCGGATTAAAATAATATAACGCCAGAATCTTCTGGCGTTTTAGGCTTGAATAAATCCAAGTTTATTTTATTGCAATGCTATCTAACATTTGTGCTTTCAAAGATCTTATCTGCAGATGCAGCAACAAAACCCGTGTAGATTTCTCCATCAGGTTTATTGTAACGTAGGGCAAACTCATAGAAACAACTAGGGATCAACATTTCACAATCGCTGAATTTAACATGAAAGTTATCAGCAAGCGTAGATGATTGCTCAAGCAAAACTTCTGGAGAACCTTTAACTAAACCACCAGTCGTATTCATTTCAAAGTTAGCATCAATTAGCTTTTGGTTTACAGCTTCAATTGTCTCAAACCCAGCTAAATAATTAATACTTACTGTAAAGTGGTTTGCACGGTAACCCCATGCAGCAGTCCAAGCGGCGTATTCACTTTCTTTTAATAACATTTTGTAAGTTTCTGAATCAATTGACCAATGCGTACCAGAATAAATAAAGTTTTCTGCTGTTACTGATGATTCATCTACTTGATCTACAATATCATGAATGACTTTTTGTAACTCATCAGAGAATTTTTCAACTAAAAGTTCAGATATAAATACTTTTGGTTTTGTTGGATCTGTGTGCTCAAAGTGTTTTGCGTATAGATTTTTTGCTTCAAAATGATATTCACCGCACTCTGTATAGCCAACAGCTTTAAAATGTGCCGCTAATTTTTCTAAAGCCACTTTTTCAATATTAAAAGTACGAAGTGCAATATGATCATTGATCACATCATCTTGTTGAGTAGAGCCTAATAATTCATGAACTTTTTTTGCTGATGGTGTCACTGCTAAATAGTCAGCCCATAAATTTGCAAAAAGTGTGTCTACATTAGTAGTGTGCATGTTAATTCCTAAATCTTAATCAATAGGAAGCCAATGTCTCAGACTTCCTAATTACTTGTGATATTAATTAAATTTAAACCATTTTACTGGCATTAGATATTAAACTGATAAACCAGGTGCTAACGTTGCTGGCATTGTCACTTTTTCAGCTTCAACAGATGCAACAGGGTAGGCACAATAATCAGCAGCATAAAAAGCACTAGCCCTATGGTTACCGCTGGCACCTATACCACCAAAAGGTGCAGCACTTGAAGCACCGGTGATAGGTTTATTCCAATTTACGATACCCGCGCGTATGCGCTTAAAGAAATGATCGTAATCAGCTTGTTCATCAGCAAGTAATCCTGCTGATAACCCAAATGAAGTATTATTACCTTCATTAATTGCAGCATCAAAATCTGTATACCTATACACTTTTAGTAATGGACCGAAATGCTCTTCATCTGGCAAAGGTTGCGCATTGGTTACATCAATAATACCAGGAGAAACAAAGCCAGTTCCGGCTTGTAAATGCTTAAGCTCAATTAAAGATTCACCACCAATCGCTTGTATTTCAGCTTGTGCCTTAACCATTCCTAAAGCTGCAACTTCAGAGATCATTGCGCCCATAAATGGCTGTGGTTCAGCAAAAGAATCACCCACTAATATATTTTTAGTCGCTTCAATAAGTTTTGCTAAGATAGCATCACCATTAGCACTTTGTTCAATAAACAAACGGCGTGAACAGGTACATCGTTGACCAGAGGTTACAAAAGCTGATTGTAAAATATCATGAACGGCAGAGTTTATATCTGATACATTTTTTACGATAAGTGGGTTATTACCGCCCATCTCTAACGCTAAAATTTTTCCTGGATTACCAGAAAATTGCTTATGCAACAAATGACCTGTATTTGAACTACCAGTGAAGAATAAGCCATCTATATCATTATGAGAGGCAAGTGCTTTACCTGTTTCAAGCTCACCTTGAACTAAGTTTATTACACCATCAGGTAAACCAGCTTGTTGCCATAATTGCAAGGTATATTCAGCAACCATAGGTGTTAATTCTGACGGTTTATATACAACTGTATTGCCCGCTAGTAATGCAGGTACGATATGACCATTTGGTAAATGACCAGGGAAATTATAAGGGCCAAATACTGCAACAACACCATGAGGTTTATGACGAATAAATGCTTTTGCGCCGGGCATAGGGTTCTCTGTGGTACCAGTGCGTTCTTCGTGGGCTTTAATTGATATAGCAATTTTACCAGCCATAGTGCCGACTTCAGTTTTGGTTTCCCAAATAGGTTTACCCGTTTCTTTAGCTATTACGGTTGCCATCGTTTCACTGTTATCTTTCAATAACTGAGCAAATTTATTAAAGATTTCGATTCTTACACTTAGCGCTAGATCTGACCAAGAATAAAAAGCAGTTCGCGCAGCTTTTACCGCATTATTTACTTGTTCTGCAGATGCACCTGCACCTTGCCAAATTGCTTCACCATTTGAAGGGTTAACTGATGAAAAGCTAGGTCCAGTGCCATTAATCCACTGACCATTTATAAGTTGTACTTTGAAGCTCATATGTGCATCCTTAAGTTAAGTTGATAAATCTAATTGAATCGCCTTCACTTACATTAAGTGCTTTGGCAACTTCGGATGAAATAACTGTAATACCTTTTTCTTTTATATATTTAACTTGTGGTGTGAATGTCGCTCTAAAGTCAACAATACTTGTATTACAAATAGCAAAAACAGTTTCATTAGCAATATCATCTGAAATTATTACTTTGCTATTTATGCTCTCTTTTACTGATCTGATTTTACTCAGTTTTGACTCTACAGTAGGTCCAGCATCAAATAAATCTACATAACCACGGTGTTCAAAACCTTCTTTTACGAGTAGACGCAATGCGGGTTTCGTTTTTTCATGAACTTGACCAATAACCGACTGTGCTTTTTTGCTGAGTAAATTGGCATAAATAGGGTGTTTGGGCATCAATTCAGAGATAAAACCTTTGCTGCCGATGCCTATTAAATGATCTGCCTCAGGGAAGTCTATGCTAAAGAAGTGCTCTTGTAGCCATTCCCAAAAAGGAGAGTGCCCATGTTCGTCAGATACACCTCGCATTTCAGCAATAACAGTATCAGCAAATCTCGTGGGATGTTCAGCCATAAATAAGAAGCGCACACGAGATAGAAGTCTTCCAGCCAAACCTTTTCTATATGCTTCTCTTAAAAACAATGTACAAATTTCACTGGCACCTGTGTAATCATTACACATGGTAAGTACTTCAACTGTGTTATAAACACCTAAAGCTTTAGAGTGATGAACCGATTTACTTTTATGATAATGGTATAAAGGTACATTCATGCCAACCGCTGCTTCAATTGCTGTGGTACCAAGAATTTCACCTGTTTGTGTATTTTCTAAAACAAAGAGATAGCCTTCATCACCAGGTGATGACACTGACTTATTAAAACTAAGTTCTGCTCTTTGTATTTTATCTGATAACTGTTCATCATTAACGGGTAATGATGTGAAACCATGGCCTGATTCAATGGCAATTTGCTTAAGTGCTGCAAAATCCGATTTTTTGATAGGTCTAATTACTTGCATAGTAAGTTACTCATACCTTTTATAGACATCAAAACAGGCTCAATATTTAGCCTGTTTAATTAATTAAAAAGTGATTAGCCTTTAACTACTTGTGCAACCGCTTTTTCAAAGCGATTTAAACCTTCTTTTATATCTTCAAGTGGGATCACTAATGAAGGAGTGAAACGAATAACATTCGCACCAGCAACTAAGCTCATCAGACCATTTTCAGCTGATGCAACTAAGAAATCTTTAGCGCGACCAGCGTAATCTTCGGTTAATACAGCACCTAAAAGAAGACCCTTACCACGAACTTCACTAAATACATTGTACTTAGCGTTAATTGCTGAAAAACCTTCACGGAATAATTGCTCACGCTCTTTAACTCCGGCAAGTACTTCATTAGTATTTACAGTATCGAAAGCCGCTTCTGCAACAGCACAGGCTAATGCGTTACCGCCATATGTAGAACCATGAGTACCAATTTTTAAATGCTTAGCAATATCAGTACTTGTTAACATAGCTGCAATTGGGAAACCACCACCTAATGCTTTAGCAGTAGTTAAAATATCAGGTGTTATACCTAGACCTTCGTATGCATATAAGTCACCAGTACGACCTACACCTGTTTGTACTTCATCAAAAATAAGTACAGCATTGTGTTTTGTACATAAATCACGAACACCTTGCATAAATTCATTTGTTGGAGAAATAATACCGCCTTCGCCTTGTAAAGGTTCAATCATAACTGCACAGGTTTTATCAGAGATCATCGCCTCAAATGCTGCTAAGTCATTATAATCAACGTGATCAATATCACCAGGCTTAGGGCCAAAGCCATCAGAGTATGCAGCTTGACCACCAACAGTAACAGTAAAGAAAGTACGTCCATGGAATGCTTTATTAAATGCTATGATTTGGCTTTTTTCTGCACCATAATTATCAAGGGCAACACGTCGTGCTAATTTTAATGCAGCTTCATTTGCCTCTGCACCAGAGTTTGCAAAATATACTTTTTCAGCAAATGTTGCATCGACAAGTTTTTTAGCTAAACGTAACGCTGGTTCATTAGTCATTACATTTGATAAATGCCAAATTTTTTCGCCTTGCTCTTTTAAAGCATTAACAAGATTAGGGTGACAATGACCTAAACAGTTAACTGCAATACCACCAGCAAAATCAATAAACTCTTTACCATTTTGATCCCAAACACGTGAGCCCTCACCTTTAACAGGGATCACATCAGATGGAGCATAGTTAGGCACCATTACGTCATTAAATATATCTCTTGTTACTTGCATTTTAAAACCTTTCATTTTCAGATTAAATATGATTAAAAATTTAGTTCACTTTACTTATATGAATCTAAGATAACCAATAATTATTATGATTTATCCATTATGTTTATAATTAATTTTAAAGTGCAGTGTTAATTTGTTAAAATTAACCGATAAAAATCACATTTTAACCAAATAAGTTAGCAAAATGATAAGTAAACAAGATGAAAAGCTACTTTCTATACTAAGAACAAACGCCAGAACAAGTGTTTCAGACTTAGCTAGAGCACTTAGTTTATCACGCTCTACTGTACAAAGTCGTATCTCAAAACTTGAAAGTAATGGTGTTATAAAGGGGTATGTTGTGCAATATGGTAGTGAGTTTTCACAAAATTTAGTATCAGCTCATGTATCTATTAAAGTAAAACAAAAATTAACGACAAAAACAAATTTAGAGCTTAAACAGATCAGTCAAATTAGTGAATTATATGCTATTAGTGGAGAGCATGATCTGATTGCAATTGTGCAAGCACAGTCTTTAGAGCAATTAAGTCGTATTCTTGATGATATTGGCAATTTAGATGGAGTAGAGCGCACAAACTCTTCTGTTTTATTAGAAACTAAGTTTAAACGCTAATATACCCATGTTACTTCAAAATACATGTTTCATAGCATTTTGAGATATCATGGGTATACACTTTTTTTAATTTAATAATTTTAATTATTGGTCGATTCGCTTAGCTCGTTTACAATAGCGCCGAACTTTGACTTTTATTTATTGGAACACCTATGACAGATACCAAACGTCTCAACAAATTTATCAGTGAAACCGGCTTTTGTTCTCGCCGAGAAGCTGACAAATATATTGAAAGTGGCAAGGTAACTATTAATGGTTTTAAAGCAGAAGTCGGAACGCAAGTTTGTGAAGGTGACGTAGTAAAAGTAAATGATCGACCTTTAAAAGAAAAACCTAAAGCTGTATATATTGCGTATAACAAACCAGTTGGTGTTACTTGTACAACTGAACGAAAAATTCAAAGCAATATAATTCGTGCGATTAATTATCCTGAGCGTATATTCCCAATTGGACGATTAGATAGACCTTCGGAAGGTTTAATATTTTTAACCAATGAAGGTGATATCGTTAATAAAATTTTAAGAGCAGGAAATAATCATGACAAAGAATATGTGGTTAAAGTAGACAAGCCTCTTAACAACACCTTTGTACAAAAAATGTCTAATGGCATTCCTATTCTTGGTACGGTTACAAAAAAATGTACTGTTAAAAAAATTGATAAAGATTCATTTTCAATGATACTTACGCAAGGGTTAAACCGTCAGATCCGCCGTATGTGTGAGTATTTAGGTTATGAAGTGATTACATTACAACGTACTCGTATCATGAATGTGACATTAAAAGGCCTAGCTGTTGGAAAGTGGCGTTACTTAACTGAATCTGAAATGCAACAAATAAATGGTTCCGTCAAGGACTCAGGAAAGACCGAAGAGCATTCAATTGATCTTAATAAGCGACATCAAAAAAAATCATTTAACAATTCACATAAAAATGATAATAAAAAGCTTTTTAATAAAGATAAAACATCTCACCCGAAAAGAAATAATGATTCTAATAAAAGTAAATCAATACAACAAAAGCGTATTAAAGGAACATTATCTTTAAAGAAGTAAATGATATACATTGTATATATACCCAAAGCACTTCAAGATGCAGGATTCAGTTGGAATTAGAAATGCTTTAGGCAATGCATTGATTGAAGAACATGGTTATTCCCTTTTCAAAATCAATAACGCTGCATAAAGTATTTATAAACCAACCTTACAGGGACTTCTGAGCAAATCATGCTCGTTGTTCCAGTAACCATTAATGCAAAGATGCGCCTAGCTCATGAATTGCTCAGCAGTCCTGAACCTCATATCTTGAAGTGGCTTGGGTATATAATAAAAAGCATAAATAGCTTATGTTTTTATTATATCATTGACTTGTTAATATTTAGTAGGGTATTGATCAAATCACATTCGAATCAGGGCAAATAAAATCACTGTAAACACGTCCTACTTTATCTGGCAGTTGATTAATTTCGTCATTAGTAATCTTTTTAGATAAACTCTTTAAACCTTTAAGTTTACCATTTGAAATGATCATCTCTTCAACAAAATGATCCGTTGGTTCTAGATAATATAGATAATCAAATTCTTCATCATTAATGCGTTTTTTAATAGGTGATGGTAACGTTTTGATAACATTTTTTTCAAGTAAATCTAATAATGCTGCACGCATATCTCTGCGTTTAGTTATGATTGATACCTGTGGTTTGCCAAAAGACTCCATTATACGCAATAAGCTGATTGGCTCTTTTCTATCAATTGTGGCTGATGTCCACATGCTTGATAAATAGAGATCTAAATATCGTGAGAACGTAGAGCCATAACAGGTCAAACGACTAAATAAAATTTGTCTATAGCTAAGGTTAGATATTTCTTGTACGACAAAGTCACTGAAACCAATGTAACAGCGATCTCTCCCTCTACCATTACCCTCTAACTCTAATACAGCATCTGACCATACATCATGTGTTATTTCGGCTCTGCGTTTAGAATTATTTTGATCTATTTGGCTGATACGTGTTTTTGAATCTCTTATTATAGTTAATGACTCGCGAATTTGTTCATAACTTTTTGTTTTACCCATTAATTGAAGATATTTTTTAATTTCATAAAGGCTAAAGCTTGTACCGTAACGGGTAATACCACCAATAGACTTTCTTTCTAGACCATTTGTTGATGCTATTAAAAAAATGACTTTTTCAATTAATTCTTCAGCGTCGGAAGGTAGAGCATAAAACTCTATTTTTTGTTTTGTTTTTCGATCTAACCTTTGGATCACTGCTGGCTGAACGCGGCAGGTATAATTTTTACCTTGAATTGAGAAGTTATTTGAAATTGAAACTGTATTTGATGCAAGATCAGCTACTGGCTTAATTGCACCATATCCTCTGTAAAATCTAGGGATTAAATCTATACTCGTTATTGAGTTTGAGTATTTCCTTTCTAAACTCAGATCATATTTATCTCCATCTAATACTTCAAATAAGCGTAACCTCAAAGCTTCTTTAGGATCAACTTTGAAATCAGGTGTTGTTGCTAGCATTAGATGTTCTCTTTTCTTATTAATAAATGATCATTAAGTGACTGGGATCATAAATTTTATATTCATAGCATGCAACTTAGCTTTGGTTAGAAATTGAGATCTTTTTTGATCTTAATTTTTTTAATGAAAAGGTAATCTAAGGAATTTCTTTTTGGTAAGGTTACAAAAGTATAATTAATAGTTTAAAAATAGGTTTTGGACTTGGTTAGGTAGATGAATTTAAGTAGATGTATTTTAAGTATTTTATTTTTTTAAAGATGCATATATCTAACCAAGTAAGTATATTTATCTGACTATTAATACCAATATTTCTGACTAATAGATCATAATTTCTGACCATTGTGATCTTCAATGAGATCAATATAACTAACCAAGTAAATACATATCTCTGACTATTATAGAACAGTATTTCTGACTAAAGAAATATTATTATTAGATCTATCCACAGTATTTTATGATTTTAAACACAATGAGATCAATATTTCTAACTATTAAATACGTTATTTCTGACTAAATAAAATTTTTATGATCAAAAGATCTAACTAAAAGATCAGTTGTTCTAATTAATAAAAACAGTATTTCTGACTATTAATATGAGTTATTCACAGCATATTGAGTGATTAATTTATAAAACCAAACAAATTTAATGATAATATTTAACAGCTGTTCACAATTAATTTTTATTTTTGATCTCTTTTTTAAAGTTATTTTAGTCAGAAATACAGATTTAATATTTATTTAAAAAAGTAACAGCTTCTAACTTTTAGTGAGAAATTTGCTGCTTGAATAATCTTTTTACTTAGAAATATCCTGCTTGTAATTAAGATCGTATAAAAAGTAGCTTAAATATGTGAGTGTTGGTTAGAAGCATGATGTTTGATTTCACTATCGGATCACTATTTCTAACCAAAACAAGTAAAAGCCAAACTTTCATTGGTTAGAAATAATGATCTTGTACTCAAGTTCACTATTTTATATGCCATTTTTTACTGTTATTGGTTAGAAATATGATGTTTATGACACTAACTGTTAGAAAATCATTGCCATGTATATCTATTAGATAACTAAGTTTGGTTAGAAATATGCTTCTCTTTAGAATTATATACATTATTTTAGGGGATGTTGATCGCTGTCCGAAGGATTTGGCTAAAAGCTTTTTATTCTTTGTTGAGTAGTATTTGCTTAGAATGACTAGGCTACACACTACTCGCCGCGACTATAATACTAAAACTTAACCCTGAAAGATCAGCAGCCCCTAGCTAATAATGAGCAAATTAATCAGTGTTTGATTAGAAATATGGTGCTTGAACATTTCTTTATTTTTAACATGTGTTTATGCTCGCCCAGTTTGGCGACAAATAATACATGAATGTTATGTTCAAATACTGTTTCTATAAGGGATTTTCTGGACATCAAGCAACCTCCTCCGATAATAAAATTTTCCTCGGATAAGACTTATTTATCAGATAATAAGGTTTAGTCGTATTCTACTATCTGTGATTTTAATCCTTTTTTTTCGCAACTTACTTTTGTGGCTTGACTTGGGAGCATCGCATCCATAAACAATATTGGCTCATCAAAAACTTGTGCTTTTAACTAAGCATATTTTTCAATAAAATCTGCTTACTTTATCTCATCAAACTTATTAGGAACACTGTTGGTTATTTTTAACTAAAGTCATGGAGATGAAGTCATTTAATAAAACCAGAAATATAAAAACGAACATCATGATCCTCATTTAGGTATAAATCAAATAACTTCATTGATCATGGGTATATAACTAATCGGGTTAACCTTCACAACAGTCATTATACAGGGTGGAGGTTCATTTATCGATACACATATCATGAGATTAATTTTATTTCAGACAAAAAAAGCCCATTAAGGCTTTTTTGAGAATTCATATCAACCGTCACCGATATGAGCAATGTAGCAAGTAATTAGGTTGATCATCGCAGCCCAATATCAAGGGGCGATAGTTACTAGACTGTCAATGATCATACTGTTTAACTGTACTTTTTAACGTTTACAGAGTTCTTTTTATCTAAAGAATCATGGCTTCCTGCCAAAATATGTTCTTTGTGAACTGAATTTAGATACTCCATTTAATTGAGAATAATTATCAATTATAATAAAATTCATAAAAGGGATGAACATATGACTAAAATAAATACAACATTATTACATATCGTGCTTGCTTGCATTGTAATTATAACAACAACGATTAGTATCGCACATAATAAAGAAGACACTATTGTGATATCAGAGCATCACCATATGCGTCATACAGACAATGACAAAGGTGGGTTAATGATCTAGGCTATTAGACATAACGACTTAAAAAAGTGAAAGCGTTAATAAATAGCAGATTAGCAAACTCCTAAACTTTTAGCTTCCTCCCATTGATAATCATCTGGATGAGATTACACATCTTTTTCTAAAGCTTGCATATCCACTTTTGTTGCAGGTTTTTGCCGATTAATACAAGGTGTAATGTTATTAGTCCAACGAAATAGTGTTCTGAGGCTAACATTTAAATACTCACTTGTTTTTTCAAAAGTGAGCTCATTTTTTTATTTGTAAGCCAAAACACGTTGGCTAAAATCTAAACTATATCCCATTCAGCTATATTATTTTTATTTAGCTATTTAATAGGTATATACCGTCATCTTCATCACTGTTTTAAATAACAGACACTATGCTGTTATGTTTTTAACAAAATTAGTCATTAAAGTGGGTAAACTGTAGAGCGATTGCATTAAAATTAACTTGACACAACCACCTAATTTTATCTATTACTTCGCTTTAAGCAAAGTAAAATGACCAAACGGAAGCCTACACTTATCGAACATTTCAAAGACATTACCGATCCACGCATACAAAGGAAGCAATTACATATATTGGATGACATATTTTTTATTACGCTCTGTGCTGTTATCTGTGGTGCGATAGCTGGGTTGCCATTGAAACATTTGCAAAAATGAAACGAAACTGGTTTAAGAAATATTTTCATAAACTGATCACAAAGTGGGCATTAAAATAAAGCAGCAGATATCAGGTTGGGATAACGATTACTTGCTTAAAATGCTGCAAATATTTTAATGCAATTGCCCTAACCAGGGGGTTGGATAAGCCGAGGTAACGGACAAGAGCACTTAACGGCTATTCGTTCTCCAGTCTTAACAGGAGCAGGAGGCTGTGGTGCCTTTTTTATTGCTCAAGATGGTATTTCATTACGAGCATCTGGCTTTTGTAATGCAAACCAATTATTTGATGCTAATACTGAACAAGTACAGCGCATTGAACTATTACGTGGCCCAGGGAGTACCTTATATGGTTCAAATGCAGTTCATGGGGTATTAAATGTATTAACACCTAATCCTTTTGATGAGCATATATCAAATATCTCCTTGAGTATTGGGCCTCACGATTATTCTCGCGGCATGTTTAGTTTTGCTAAACCTTATGATAAAAATGCTTTACTTGTTTATGGTAATGTTACGCACGATGGAGGGTATAAAGATGAAAGTGGATTCGATCAACAAAAAATAAATGTTATTCACCAATACCAGATAGTTAAATGGAATGTTAAAAACGTATTGGCAGCGACTAACTTAAATCAAGAGACGGCAGGATTCATCAAAGGTTATGAAACGTTTAAAGATTTAGCGTTAAAAAAGAAAAATCCTAATCCAGAAGCTTTCCGAAATAGTCAATCTATTCGCGCTTACAGTCAAGTGAAGTATACCCAAAACTATACCACTTTATTTAGTATTACCCCCTATTTTCGCTGGACTGATATGCAGTTTTTACAGCACTTTCTGCCTTGGTAGCCACTTGAAGAAAATAACCATCAAAGCGTAGGGTTTCAATCTCAATTTGAAAAAAACTACGGGGCTATCACTTTAATCAGTGGATTTGATTTGGATCATTCAGAAGGTCAATTGACTGAAACCCAATTAAAGGATTTTTCAACAACGATTCCAGTAGGCCAACACTATGATTATGAAGTAACAGCCAATGATAGAATACAGCTAACTGCTGGTCTTAGATATGAAAATACAACGTATGATTATCAAAATAAACTAAGTGTTGGCAGCGCTTGCGCCATTGAAGTTGAAAATTGCCGATTTAGTCGTCCGGCAGATCAAGAAGTTAACTTTGATGAATGGTCTTATCAGCTAAATGCTAACTATGTGTTGAGCCAAGAGCAAAGGTTGTATGTAAATTATTCAAAAGGTTACCGCCCACCTCAAGTAACCGAACTTTTTCGATTACAAGCAGGTCAAAAAATCGCAGAGCTAGACGCAGAAAAAATCAATTCGGTAGAGCTTGGAATCAGAGGTGAAATCTATCATTTATTTTATGATTTGACGGCATTCGCTATGCAAAAAAACAATTTGATTTTTCAAGACACTAACCGACAAAATATCAGTCATGGTGAAACTTCTCACCAAGGTATAGAGCTAGCGGTACATTATCAATGGAGTGACTTTTACGCATCTTTTAACGGGACATTAGCTAAACATAAATACGCCACAAGCTTGACGTTAAGTAGAGTTAATATTCAGAATAATGAAATTGATACGGCCCCTGAACATATGGGAAGTATGCAAGTAGGCTGGCGTTCAGATAATCAAAAGTTTCTTGAATTAGAATGGGTACATCAAGGTAATTATTATTTAAACCCAGAGAATACTGCTGATTATCGTGGTCATAATTTATTAAACTTGAGAGCGGGAATGGAAATAGCAAATCAATTGTCTATTAATGCTCGTATTACTAATTTAACAAATGAAGAATATGCAGAAAGAGCTGATTTTGGTTTTGGTCAGCACCGTTATTTTGTTGGTGAACCACTGTCTATTTATTTAACGGTTAACTATAGCTTTTAGTCTTATACTCAAACTACAAGAAGGTTTAGGCTTTAATTACTAACAATAGAAGGCAATTAATAAACTTCAATCAAGCAGGCATACGTGTTTTCTTTTGCGCATCAAATCTCGTACAGTTCTTTATTTCTTTGGATAAATGTAACCATCCGGCAAAATATCTAATCTTAACATCTCAGCTAACTAAGCAGTATCACGATTGTTATCAGCGTATTTCAAACCAGAATACTGTTGTATAGCTGTTGTGTTAGCGAGGCAAACAAAAGAATAGCAAAATTACTCATTAAAGTGGTTAAACTGGCATTGCATAGGCAAAATATTGTCAATAAATAGCCATCAAACGTCATAAAAATCCCAAAGATAGAACCGCATACTTTAGGATTTAGCCAAAAGGCCATTTATTTTATATTACTCTTAAATCTTGTTTTTATACCAATTAAATCAAATTTTTATATACCGCCTCAGAAATTTTAATATCTTGAATAGCGACACCGGTAAAATCACAGATACTGAGCCCCTCTTCAGGCTTTAGCTCTTTACTAAAGTAATCTCCCAGTTCAACAGGCTGCTGGTGTTCTTTAATTTCATTTAAATATTGTAATTCACCTTGTGTAAGACATTGCTCTATACTGTCGCACAATAATAAATCAGCTTCTGCTAAAAGATCTAAAGAGAGCTCCCGTTTACCTTCTGCATCACTGCCAAAAGCGTTTATATGTACGTTTGGCTTAAGCCATGATTTAAATATTAAAGGTTCTTTTGATGGTGTTACTGTTGTTATCAAGTCTGCGTTTTGACAGGCTTTTTTTATACTGGTATGTGGAATAACATCAATTTTATGAGGTTCTAATTTTTTCATAAGTATTTTGATTGTATCATCGCTTCTTCCATAAACATGAACTTGATTTAAACAAAGTGTTTTACAAGTATATAAAGCTTGAAAGTAAGCTTGACCTCCACTGCCAATAATTGAAAATTTATCAGGCTTTAAAGATAAATTATGAGCGACCAATGCCCCTGCAATAGCAGTTCTAACATCGGTAAGTAGACCCTCATCATATAGTAGTGAGACAGGAAATCCTGTTTTGGTATCATAGATCAAATTTAAACCACTCGAAGAGGGCAAACCAAGTGCACTATTTTTATAACTACCCGCTGCAATTTTGATTACTGCAAAACCAGCGTTTTCTTCCATACCATACTTGATATGTATTTCACCATTTGGAAGTGGCAAGTACCCAACCGGAGGGATTAAACATTTTTTATTACTATATGAAATAAAACCACTTTCAATAATATTTAGCAGATCATTTACAGGTGGAAGAGCATTCAATATTTGCGTTTTATTAAAAATTTTCATACCACTTTACCTTATATATTACTAGGGTGCTGTTGTAACACATTGCGAAATTTTTCATCTGGAATATTTTTACCGCATAAAATTATGACTAAATTTTTATTCTCATATAGTTTCTTTGATTTTATAAAAGCGGCGACAGCAACACCTGCAGACCCCTCTATTACCATACCAAATTCATCGTAAATATATTGCATAGCAAGCGCTATTTCTGACTCTGATACAGTTTCGGTAGAATTTATAACTTCTTGACAGAGTGGTAGGGTAATAGAACCCGGCTCAACTGCACCTGCAGTACCATCAGATAAAGTTGTTTGTTCCTCAACCTCAATAACCTTTCCAGCTTGCATGCATTTTAGCATTGAACAGGCGACAGCTGGCCAACACCCTATAACCTTACTAGTAGAGTTATGCTTTAAGACAGAGCCTACACCACTGACAAGTCCCCCCCCACCTACACTTATAAAAGCGGCATCTATTTTGGGAAGCGACTCAGTAATTTCTAACCCCATTGAAGCTTGGCCAACAATGACATCATAGTTGTTATATGGGCTGATATACTTTAAGCCTTTGTTTTGTGCATAACTTAAAGCCTCTTGTTCAGCTAAATCGGATAAGCCATCAACTTTGACTAACTTTGCACCGAGAGAGGCTATTTTATTCTCTTTTACAGAATTAATTTCTTCTGGTACAAAAATAGTACTGGGAACACCTAAAGCTTTTGCTGCATACGCCAGCGCGGCACCATGATTACCAGAGCTAGCTGTAACAATGCCACGTTTTTTTTCGTTAGGGTCTAAGTTAAGTACAGCGTTAGTCGCCCCTCTTAACTTAAAGCTGCCAGTAGTTTGTAAGTTTTCGCATTTGAGAAAAACATTTGCTTTGCCAAGTAATGACAGTTTATGTGAATATATTAATGGTGTTTTTTGTACTCTATTTAGATCATAAAAAGCGTCAGATTGAATATGTGCTACTGCATTAAAAATTTCTTTTGTTGTGATTTTAAATGTCATTATAGTTGCTCCAAATATCTATTTTAGACATAATGTATTAAAATCGGCCATCGTAGATGACGAATTGTTAACCACGGTCTCGCACGCTCTGTTACAAATTTAGGTGATATTGCTGATAAACATTAGGCATCCTCTTAGATAAAAATCTCGGCCGCAAGCAACCGAGTTTAAAAGAGTTCCAATTGACTTGCGTGAACTTCTTTTTATCACCTGAATGATCTGACTTGGTGACATTTTTAGGTAACTTATTACGACCATCTTAATATGGTCTTTTGGTATTTTTAATTCAATTATATCTATGTCGTAATCGTAACCAATTTTGTGAATTATAACTTTCATCGCTTCACGATAAGTCTCAGAAAAATTTTACGTCGATACGTCGATACTTAAATATCCACACAAAGTGATACATTAACTTGAAAACATAATGAGAATTTCTTTGGAGTTTCATGTAATGGATACTACAGACTGAGACAAGCCGTCGAGATTTCCGCTACTCTCTGTTAAATCTGGAGTCCTTACGATTTTGTTTAGCCATACTATTACGGCGACTTCGCTGCCAATATAAATAAAATCCAGTGAAGGATAGAAATACAGGGCTAAGCCCTAAAATACACCATATTATTTTACTTGTAAGCCCTGCAAAATAACCAAAGTGCAGTTTACGAAAACTATCTAATGTCACTGTTAAACCATCAGTTTTGCGAATATCTTGCGCGTGTATAAGTTTTCCTGTGTGTTTATCAAACGAGATCAAATTAGCATATTCACTATGTAATGGGTTGTGACTTTCTACCACACCATAAAAAGTAATATTCATATTGGGTTCGTATGGTAACACTAAATAAGTTGCTGTAAATGAATTAATGGCTTGTGCGCTAAGAGCTCTAAGTTGCTCAATTGAAAGTGATTGATTATGAAATAGTGTATTTATTATGACGGGCTCTTCAATTATATGTTCAGACACTTCATGAATAACAACTGATGCGTTCCAATAAGCTCCCGTCAATGCCAGTATTAACAAAACTGGAGAAGACGTGATACCAATCATTTTATGTAAGTCACTAAAGAATATATGTCTGGCTTTATGTAAACGTAAAGTAAAAAGCTTCAGCCAAAAATGGCGACGAAGAATAATACCGCTAATGACTAAAAATAAAAAAATAAGCGCAATAATAAAACCAACAAACGCACCTTTTGTTGCCAGTAATAATTGATAATGTAAGTCGAGTAACCAGTCAGTTAAATCGTGATCTAAATCAACAGGTTCTGATAAAATTACTCCTGTATATTGGTTTAAATATATTTTTTTCCAAATGTTATCGTTATGGCGAATAATATAGGCTGTATCTGAACGAGATTGATTATTTTCAATCTCGTTAAAGATCTCCCAAGTGCCGACTTCATAATTTGGAAATTGTTTTTTAATATTATGAATGAGTGTATCTAAAGATAAACGAGGCGAGTGTGGTAAAACCTCTACTTGCATTCTATCAGGCATAAGTAAGGTATCGATTTCTACTTTAAAAACTAAAACACTGCCAGTAATGCAAATGATAATTAAAGGAAGCATAGCAAGTAAGGCTAGATATGAATGCCATTTAAAGAGTTTTTTTCTCATTAGCTATACCACTTACAAAATAAAAAAGTGATAGCAAAACATTGTATCACTTGATGTTAACTCTGAAGGAGAAAATCCAAAGTCTGTGGAATTAGTTATAGCTGCCAGCTTAATATAGCAGTGTAGTTTACAGGCGCACCATAATAACCTTGTGCCCAATATAAGCTATTAATATATTTTTCATCAGTTACATTGTTAGCATTAACAGAAACAGATACCTTTTTGTTAATATCATATTTAGCCATTAAGGTAATAATACTGTAAGCATCTTGATAAGTTGCGATTTTTTGACCTGCGTTTTCAAGCCCTTCAGCTACAATGCCTTGAACACGTGAAATATCATCTTGCCAACGCATATTCATGCCGACACTTAAACCAGGAATTGATTCAACTTGGTAAATCGCTGCCATTTTTAATAAACGTCTAGGTGTATAACCACGAACTTGATCATCACCAGAGATGTTAAAATCGGTTAAACCTATACTGACTTGTAAACTTGGGTATAGCTCACCAGCAAATTCAATTTCAAAGCCATTACTGCTAATTCCGTCTGAATTGATATATCTATGCTGATCTCTTGGTTTATCAGCTGTTAACGGGTCTAATTTAGCTAAGTTTACTTGTTCGATATCAAAATAAGCAAATGAAGTAATTAACTGGCTGTCAAAAAATTCACTTTTAAAGCCAATTTCTTTACTTTTACCAGTGACAGGTTTAAGAATATCATTATTAATGTCGAGTTCTTTTTGTGATAAGAAAGTTTCTGTATAGCTGCTATATGCTATTAGTTGAGGTGTTATTTCATATACAGCACCTAAATAAGGAATAAATTCTTTATCTGATGCATCTTGTACTTCACTATATGCTTCGCCTTCAACATGCCAATCGTTAAAACGACCCCCTGTGATCATATGCAAGTCATCTAGTATATTAAAACGAGCAGTAAAGTAAGCTGCTTTTTGCTTAGCGACGACGTCGCTACCATTTTTACCATCATTAAAAGTTGGTTTAGTTGCATTGCCATCCCAATCATTTAAATCAGGCATTGCAGGAAAACCATTGCCAGTTGTGTAGTCATATAATGATGAGTCGACATAGCTTGTTTTTGCATAATTGATACCTGTTACTAACTGATGCTCACGATCAAATAACTCAAAATCACCACTAATGTAGACATCAAATAAATCATGTTTATCATCTAAATCATATTCACTACCATAGCCTGTAAGGCCTAACCCAGTTGTTTTATCGGGTGTGCCGTAAACATAAAATAACTCGGTATCTTCATCTGTTGTTTTTCGAGAATATGTAGCACGTAATCGCCAATCATCATTAAAATAATGACTAAGTTCTAATACAGTATTCTTTTTAGTTACTTTCCAGTGAGACCAATCTGCTGACGTATTAGTTGAAACGTCATAATTTGTAGGGCTGCCATCAGTATAATAAAGAGGTAATGCGCCCCAGTTATTACCCGTTGCATCGTTATTGATAAAGGTGTGACTGATAGAAAAATAAGTATTATCAGATAAATCAGTACCAATAAACGCATAAGCTATGCTCTTATCTTGCTGGTATCTATCTAAGTAAGAATCTTTTTTCTGTTTTACAGCAACAAATCGTGCACTTACACTATCTGTTAATTGTGTAGATGCATCTAACTCTATGCGTTGGTTATTCCAAGAGCCTACAGTGGCATTAACACTTAATCGAGTGTCTAAAGTAGGGCGTTTACGGATAAAATTAATAGTTGCTGATGGGTTACCAACACCTGTCATTAAACCATTTGCACCACGAATTACTTCAATTCGCTCATAAATTGCAGTATCTTCATCTGCGTGGTTATTATCAGATGTAAGTGGTAAACCGACACCATCTATTTGAAAGTTAGTAATATCAAAACCGCGGGCGGTATAATACGTACGGTCTGTTTCTATTCTTTCAACATTAACACCCGTTGCAGAATCAAGTGCTGCATTTATATCTTTTAATTGGAAGTCTTGCATTTGTGCGCTGGTGATCACAGATACTGATTGTGGAATTTCAATAATAGATAAATCTAATCGAGAAGCACCACCAACTTCGTTAGCAGCATAACCTTCAATATAAGTACCTTGCACATCTATTTTTTCGATATTTTCATCAGTTTTATTTTTTGCCATACTCAATGTGGCAAATAAAATTGAAGCTGTAATCAAACTTAGGTTACATGTTTTCATATTGTTTCATCCCATTATTGAAAAGTTAAAATTAAAGTTGACTGGTTGCTTGTTGAATAATCAATCAATAGAGTAAAGGTAAAAAACTAAACCGTAAATAAAAATCATTATCAATTGAGTTGTGTTGTTGTAAGGGGACGGAGGAGTGGTCTATTTAATAACAAATAAAATTTCTTTATAAAACAATTTCTTGTGGTTTTAAATTAAAAGGTACACATAGAAAAATCGGTGAAAATTAATTCCTCCAACTGTTCTGTTGAGAGGAATTAATTATATTTAATGCAAGTTCTGTTATGATAAATATTTATTATTTACGATAGTTAGGATCTGTCCAACAGCGGGGAAGCTCTTCGCCAGATAAAAAGACTAAATCCATTTTATTAAATTCTTCAGGATCTTGTAATTCTTCACCAGCTTGATATCGACCGGTTACTTTTTTATGGAACAAATTAGTTAAATCAGTCAATTCATTCACATCTATCATATCGCCATTTTTTCTGTGTTTTAAAAACATGCCTCACCTCTGTTATCAAAAAACACACCTTTTGAGTATAGCTTTTAAGCGAAATTTGCGTACATAAAAACATAAATTATACATTAGAGAAGTTTTAATCTGTTGTGTATTACTGTAATAATTTAAACTCAGATATATATAATTTAAATAAATAGGCAGACTTATGCTGAAACTCTCAGCGATACAAATGTGTTCAGCACCTAATGTTAAAGAAAATTTAAAATCAATTGAACTTCAATTAACCTCGTTAGTTAACTTAAATAGACAAGATAAACATCTTGTTGTTTTACCTGAATGTTGTTTATTTTTTGGTGGTAAAGAAACACAGCAACTGAAACTCGCACAGCAAGATAATAGTAAAGAATACTTAACCCAAAGCCTTGCTGGACTAGCTAAAAAATATCAACTTACTTTGGTCGCCGGCACCATTCCTTTATTGGCGAAATGTGGTCATAAATTTTTTAATTCTAGTTATGTATTTTCACCAAAAGGGGAAATATTAGGATCATATGACAAGATTCACCTTTTTGATGTTGCGGTTGATGACAATGAAAAAAGTTATCTAGAGTCTCGTTATACCCAAGCAGGGAAGTCAATTAGTGTCATCAAAACTTCTGAAGTTAATATCGGTTTATCAGTTTGTTTTGATATAAGATTTCCTTCCTTGTATCAAGCTTTACGTATGAAAAGTGCAGATATTATCACTGTGCCCAGCGCATTTACGCGCGTTACAGGTAGAGTTCATTGGCAGGCTCTATTGCAAGCGCGCGCAATAGAAAATCAAGTTTATATTATAGCACCGGCACAAGAAGGCATACATGAAAATGGCCGTGAAACTTGGGGTCATAGCATGATAATAAGTCCTTGGGGTGAAGTACTTTGTTGTTTAGCTCAAGGTGAGGGGATTATTACAGCTGATTTTAAACAGTTAGAGCTTGATAATATAAGAAAAAATATGCCAACTCTTACTCAAAATCGCTTTGAAATATCTTTAAAGCTTTAATAAATTGTGATTATTAAAGGTGCTTGTAGATGCTGGTTTTACAGTATTTATTAACGAAATAATTTATAACACGCCACTATAGAAACATAATTACTTACTTTTTGATATTGATATTGATATTGTTAATAAACTCAACTAAAGTGATATCAAAATGATATCACTTTAGTTTTAAGGAAGTATAAGATGAAAGAAAAAAATGGATTATCAATGAATGGTTATATTGCAGTTTTGGTAATTTTGATAATTGCACTTTGTGCTTTATTTAGTGTACCTAGCAATCCAGCTTGGTTATTGTTATTAGGTATTGATGTCGCATGTTTATTAGGTTTGTTTATGGTCCAACCAAATCAGGGGCGTGTATTAATGCTATTTGGCAGTTACGTTGGTACGGTTAAATCGTCTGGATTACGTTGGACTGTACCATTTTTCATCAGGAAAAATATATCACTTAGATTGCGTAATTTTGAGAGTAGTCGTATTAAAGTTAACGATGCCCATGGAAATCCAATTGAAATAGCCACTGTTGTTGTTTGGTCAGTAAAAGATACGTACGATGCCACGTTTGAAGTTGATGATTACGTGATGTTTGTAAACATTCAAAGTGAAGCGGCACTAAGAAATATGTCGAGTCGTTACCCATACGATCAACAGGAAGGTCATGAGACTGCATTAAGAAGTGATCCAGAAGTTGTTTCACAAGCATTAAAATTTGAAATACAAGATAGGCTGAACAAAGCTGGCGTTAAAATTCATGAAGCACGTATCAGCCATTTAGCATATGCACCGGAGATCGCAAGTGCCATGTTACAACGCCAGCAAGCATCGGCTATTATCGCAGCTAGACAAAAAATTGTAGATGGTGCTGTTGGCATGGTGGATATGGCACTGACACAATTATCACAACGAGATATCGTTGAACTCGATGAAGAACGTAAAGCAGCTATGGTGAGTAATTTACTTGTTGTATTATGTAGTGAAAGAAATACACAACCCGTTGTAAACGCTGGTTCTATTTATTAATGTTTTAATATAATTAAAGGTTTAAATTTTGGCGAGTAAAAAAAGCTATCCTTTACGAATTAGCCCTGATGTTTTAGCCGCAGTACAAAGGTGGGCAGATGATGAGTTAAGAAGTGCCAATGCACAAATCGAATATATATTACGTGATGCCTTGGTTAAATCAGGTCGTGTTAAAATAGTTCAAAAAATCATTACAGAAATAGAAGATAAAACATATAGTAAAGATTAAGAGTAGAGTCCATTAAAATTTTTTATTCAGTTTTAGTGTGCTTAACATAAAGCTTTTAAGTTAAATTAGTCTTATATACCCAAGCCACTTCAAGATGTGAGGTTCAGGACTGCTGAGCAATTCATGATCTAGGCGCATCTTTGCATTAATGGTTACTCCCTTAAAAAAAGATGGACCGGCAATATGCTCCTGCATTGCTCTAGTACCTACATCCATGCAGGCAACAACGAGCATTATTTGCTCAGAAGTCCCTGTAAGGTTGGTTTATAAATACTTTATGCAGCGTTATTGATTTTGAAAAGGGAATAACCATGTTCTTCAATCAATGCCTTGCCTAAAGCATTTCTAATTCCAACTGAATCCTGCATCTTGAAGTGGTTTGGGTATATAACCAAGCTACTTCAAAATGCATGTTTCAGAGCTATCCCAATTCAGAGCGTGCCGATGCATAAATCAATACAACGATGAAATGGGCTTGCTCAGAAGCGCCGTCTCAGCGAAATTTGGATAAGGGAACAACCATTATCTTCAATTAATGCCATACCTAAATCCTGTTTAATTCTAACTGAAATCACGCATTTTGAGCTATCATGGGTATATGCCTAATCTAGATTTTTTACTTGTTAATGATACATAATAAAAAATATTAAATGGAAGTAAAGGCAAAATAATTAAAAAATTTGATTATTTGAAGTAATTTTAAAACGAATATTACATGCTTTAATAATTAAATGTATCGTCATACTAAAATTGATACTCGACGCCAATATAATAGTACGCGCCATTAAAACCAAAAGGAGAAGAGCGACGAGAGTAAGTAAAAACGCCTTGACTACTGACAATTAGATTTCCTTCATTATCAATTATGGTACCAGAATGAGAATTACCAATTTTATTTTTATCTGGATAAATATCAAATATGTTATTTCCTCCCATGTTAAATGATAAACTTGCATTAACTTGATAATTTAACTGTAAATCTGTCAAAATTTTAGCACCATATGTTTGGGTACCACCATCTGTCACCGTATATTCTCCATAGCGATTAAATGCTAAGTTGAATGTAAAGTCATCAACTTGATATAAAGTGTTTAAACTGATCCTATCTTTTGGTTGCCACTGAGTAATGATAGAAATTGATTGTTGAGAAAATATATCTTCGGGAGCTATATTCCCTAAAGCACTATTTTTCGGAGTGAATACATTATCAACTTGCGTATCTGTAAAATTAGCTGCAAATATTAAGTCCAAATTGCCATTGAGTAGTGGGGTATTATAGGTTGCTATAATATCTACACCTTTGGTATGCGTATCTGCGCCGTTTAAAAAGAATTGTGCAGCACTTACGCCAGATGTTTTTAAAGCTGAATCTAAAGTTGAAGACAAGTCTTGTCCTAATGAATTACTTAATACAATGCGATCATCAATATAAATTGAATAAAAGTCGATTGTAAAATCAATCAGATTTTTTATTTTAAGTACCGAGCCCATGCTAAAATTGATTGCTTCTTCTTCTTTTAGTTGTGGGATTGATAAAGCTTTAGTTAAGTCACTGTCATTTCTAAAAATTCCAATGTGTAGCGCAGTTTGATCGCCGCCATAAGAGTTACTAAAAAATTGTGTACTGATATTATCAGTATAAAGCTGCTGCATTGAGGGGGCTCTAAAACCTGAACTAACAGCTCCTCGAATCGCGATATTTGGGGTTAAAGACCAATTAGCAGCCAATTTTAAATTAGTACTTTGACCAAATTCTTTATAATCATCAAATCTCAATGCACTGCTAATAAGTAAACTTGAAGTTAATTGTGTTTCAATATCGGTATAAAAAGAAACGACATCTCTTAATTCATTAACGGCTTGCCCAGGGGCAGTACCAATAAACCCTTGAATGCCAGCGAACGCATCATTTTCAAATAAGCTATTACCAAAAATATCGGTATCAAAATCTTTATATGCGTATTCATTACCCGGGATCACTTTAAATTTATCAGTTCTAAATTCGGCACCGATTGCTAAAGAAAGAAAATCAAAATCATGAGCAAAATCAAAATTAATGGTTCTTAAACTGAGCAAAAGGCCATAAGCATAAGCTTCTCTGGGAATAATATCTCTGATTTGGTTTGCGGTTAAATCTGTGGCGTATTGTAGTGCATTTGCATATGAGGCGTTAATCGAATTACCTGTTGTATAGTTTATAGAGTTTTCTCCATAAGTATATGAGACATCAATAAATGAATTATTATTGAAGGTGTTTTGGTAACCTAAACTATATGAAATATCATTTATTTCAGAGTTGATTTTAGGTAAGAAACCACTGGGGATAGTTGCATCATTATCTTGTAATGTTGGGTTTGAATTTTGATTTGCATTATGTCTAAAAAAAGCCGCTGATTCATTATTACGATTTGAATATGTAATAAAACCATAAAATTCACCTTGCGGAACTTCATAAGCAGAATTTATTGTCAGGGCTATCTGTTGTGAGTCAGTATCGCCTATTCGAAAGGTTTTTCTAGCCGCAGTTAACTCTCGGGGGTCTCCAGCAAGATTGATATTAGAATTTATTGAGGTGCAATTATCAAATTGACATGAACCATGTAACCCTGCGCGGTTAGTTGGCTGTGCATTCTTTATATTTAAAGTAGCAGTTAAAAAACCACTATCATTAAAACTAAAACCCTTAGATAAATTTAAATTTATATTATCACCATCACCTAAAGTATATTTACCAAAAATTAAAGATGATTTTCCACCTTCTGATATGTCATTTAAAACAATATTAATAACTCCGGCAATGGCGTCGGAACCGTATTGAGCGGCAGCACCATCCCTTAAAACCTCGATTCGCTTGATTGCAGCAGCAGGTATGGCGTTAATATCAGTACCTGCTGTACCTCTGCCAACGGTTGGGTTGATATGTATCAGACTTGCTTGATGACGGCGTTTACCATTTATTAACACTAAAGTTTGATCTGGGCCTAAGCCCCTTAACGTAGCTGGACGTAAGGCGTCAGTGCCATCACTTATAGCTGAACTTGAAAAGTTAAAAGAGGGTGCTATTGTTTGTAATATTCTACCAAGTTCAGTTTGACCTGTATGACTTAAAATATCAGTTGTTAAGATATCTACGGGAACCGGTAAATCATCAGCAGAGCGTCCTGCTACTCGACTTCCAATAATAGAAATTTTTTCTGTTTCATCTATTTCTTCAATAATGTGGTTATTTACTCGAGAGGCTGTTTTCAAAATATCATTTATTTGAGTAATTGTATTATCTGCACTAATAGTTATTTTTCCCAAATTATCGATTTTTGCTTGCAAGCCAGAATGTAATAAAAGTTGATTTAAGCCAGCTTCAAATGAATAAAATCCGTGAATGTCATTAGCTTGATATTGTTTTGTTAATTCAAATGAAAAAATAATAGTTTGATTTGATTGTTTAGCGAAGTTAATTAGGGCTTTATCGGCACGTTGTTTTTCTATTTCAAACTTAAGCATAGTTTGTGCAAAACATACGGGAACAGTGCATAACAATAAGATTAAAGATATATTAATACGAGAATGCATATAAAGTTTTTTGAAATGAGATTTGCAGAAAGTAATGTTTAATGAATTAAACAGCAAAAAAGCCTCAAATGTTGTAATTATTATTTAATAATTAATAATCTCTGAAATGAACTTAAAATGCTAGAGGTACAAAAGTAAATATTTAGTAAAATTATAAAAAGAGCCTATTCTTTTTAACTTAACAGTAACGCAAACTTTACATTGATACCGTTTATACTTTTGCTAAAGTAAGTTTTATGTTTTTTTCAGATACTCTTTTCAAATGAATACCTAAATTATCAATGAGTGATTGCAATAAGGTGTCTATATCCCCAGATTTAAAATATCCCGATATTTTTAATTCCGAAAGGCCTTTATCTGAAAATTCAAAATGAATATCGTTATACCTTGAAACTTCATTCAAAGCCGTGACTAAAGGTGTTGCATCAAAAATAAGCATACCTTGTTGCCAAGACAACTCTTTTTGAATTTGATCTAATGAAATTTTACTTATTTTTGTTTTACTGGTAACTATTGATTTTTCTCCTGAATTAACAACAGCTCCTGCTAATTTATGATGTTCTAAAGTTTTAAAGCTATTTACAATATTACCTAAACGTTTAGTGATAGTTTTAGTATCGCTGATCAAAACTTTCCCTTCAGTAACAACTAATTCTGAATCACTGCTATTGTTCTTCTGCACATTAAATATAGTACCTAAAGCAGTGAAGGATTTTTCTCCAATACTCACAGTAAACGGTCTATTTTTATCTTTGGTAACATCAAAACGCGCTTCACCTTTTAATAAAGATATTTGTCTGTGTTTATCTGTAAAAGCGACATGTACTTGGCTATTAGTATTTAATCTAATGCTCGTGCCATCAGATAATGAAAAGCTAATTTGTTCACCAACTTTAGTTTGATAGTCCTTTACTTGTGCTATTGTTTGGTTTGAATTCAAAAATGGCAATGAAATGTAGTCAAACATAAAAATGGCACTTGAAAGCATAATGATGGCAAAACTTGCAACCATAGCAATCGCTGTAACATGCTTGGGTTTGGCTTTTCTTTCTAAAGGAAATAAATCACTTAGTTCATTTAAAACACTTAAATCATCCCAGAGCTTTGCTAAATTAAATAGCGTATCTTTATGTACATCTGATTTATTTAACCAAATTGAGAGTTTATTTTGCTCATCAATAGATAAACCTCGATCCATGCGGCTGATCCAGAGGCTTGCTTGCTCTTGAATTACTTGTTTACTATTGAATTTAGTGACATTTGTCATTTATAAACTCTTTTTACCTTTAGATAATATCGAATGTGTTTCCGTTTTATTGAACTGATCTCTTTCAGCTTTAGCCATATATTCAGAACAAGTTAATAGTCCTTTTGCGACGTGTTTTTCAATGGTGCTTTCACTTAATGATAAGTAGTTAGCAATTTCTCGTTGGCTCAAGCCGTATACTTTTTTTAGTATAAAGGCTTTTTTAACACTTCCTTGCAATTGGTCTGTCGCTTTACAAAATAATAGAAATCTTTCTTTGCTTTCAAATTCATTTTCAAAATTCTGAGATATTAATTGGACAGGTGGCTCGCAAAAATCCTCTAGTGAATCTTTATATTTATTATCCCATTTCTGTACATGGTTAAGGGCTAGATTTTTTGCAGTTTTTAGCATATAACTACGAGCGTATTGTATTTCTTGTTTTAAATCGGCTTCGTAACTTTTAATGAACGTTTCTTGAACAATATCTTCGATATCTTCAGGACGGACAATTCGGCTAATGTAGTATCGAATATTGGCTGAATAATTAATAAAAATGTCTGCGATTTTATTTCCTTTAGCCATAAATCCTATGCTTTTCTCTTGTTTTAAAGAAACCAGTGTAGATCGAATTTTATATCATCTCAATGGTTAACAATTAATTAGCAAAAGTCATAATTGAGATATTCATGTAGTCTATTGATTATTCAAATTTAAATATCACTAGGGGCTGTTGATCTTTCAGGGTTAAGTTTTGTTCGAGATAAAAGCATTTTAGCCGCGGCAAGTAGTATTGTGTAACCTCGTCATTCTAAGTAAATACGACTCAACAAAGAATAAAAAGCTTTTAGCTAAATCCTTCGAACAGCGTTTGTTAGTCATTTTTACTGCGTTATCGCCTTTTTATGTGGAATAACCACATTACAAATGCTCTGCCATGTATAAATACCCAACATTTCGCTGCAAAAGTAATATCGAAAGATCAACATCCCATAGGTAAATTTACTTTATATAGCTAGTGATAAGACTTAATTATAAAGTGTTATAAAAGAATTGCCGAGTTTAAAAGAGTCTCAACTGACTTGGTGACATTTTTAGTTCACTTCTTACGACCATCTTAATATGGTCTTTTGCTATTTTTAATTCAATTATATCTATGTCGTAATCGTAGCCAATTTTGTGAATTATAACTTTCATCGCTTCACGAACAGCTCATAAAAAACTTTACGTCGATACTTAGATATCCACATAAAGTGATACATTAACGTGAAAAATAATGAAAATTTCTTTGGAGTTTCATGTAATGTATACTACAGACTGAGACAAACGCAGTCTACTCTATCCATGGCAAACCCTCGATATTTTCACTACACTCTGTTAAAAATAAAAGTATAGATAAAACCTAGTTAAACTGTAGATCTCGTCTAAAATTATTACTTAAGGGGATGAATACGATCATTACTATTTATATAGTAATTTGCATGGATATTTCAATAATGAAGGAAGCAAAATGAAGTATTATAAAAGTTTTACTTCAACTATAAGTATATTGTTTGTTTTTTCAGGGATAAATGTACAAGCAGATGAGGGAGTTACAGCCAATATAGGAGCCACCAATAACTATTTTTGGCGAGGTGTTACTAAAAGTGATAAAAAACCTGCTGTATCCAGCGGCATTGATTTATCTCGTAAATCAGGCTTATATTTAGGTACTTGGGCATCAAATATTGACTTTAGATCAGATGCAACAACCGAAGTGGATTTATATACTGGTTTTGAAAAGCAGTTAGGCGATTTTTCATATGATTTTGGCTATATTTATTATGTTTACCCCGATACAGAGAATTTAAATTTTTCTGAAATTATGGCATCTGCTTCATGGAATTTCATATCTGTAGGCGTTTCAACCACGGCTCACAGTGATTGGCAATCAGATTTTGGTGATGATACTTATTTTGAATTAAATCTTACATTCGAACTATTTAAAGATGTAGAGTTTGGTATGCACTTGGGCAGTTATGATTATGATACGGGAACAGATTATTTAGATTATAATATGAGCCTTAGTAAAGCAGGTTTTAGCTTTATGGTCAGTACTGTAGATGTAGATGAAGATAAAATTGAAGATAAATACAGTATTTCAATTTATTATACCCATGAAGTCAATTTTTAAATTTTTTGAAATATTCTACAATTTGCGTTTTTTATATTTTTATCAATGTGATGAGTTGCTCAAAAGATCGTGTTTCAGGTGCTTTTGATGAAGCTTGCCATCTTTATGAATATATTTATCTAATAAAAAAAGCTCCTCAAAGTTTAGTAATCAGATACTAGCCATTTGATAATAAATGTTTTATAAAAATTAATAGTTCGATTATTTCACTTAAATTATTCATTAGTCACAATATCAATGATTTTTGGTTACCCGCAAAAATTGCAGCAAGTCTTTATTACTTTATTAGTCAATGCATCACACGCAATTCAAAGTTCAGGTAAAGTATGGCTCACAACCAAACTTATCGATTTAAAAGTCTCTATTAGCATTAAAGATAATGGCCATGGTATTTCTTCTGAAAATATTAAAAAGCTGTTTGATCCGTTTTTTACAACAAAACCTGTAGGAAAAGGAACTGGTTTAGGCTTACATATTGTCAGCTCTATTTTAGAGGAACATAATGGTCATATTACAGTAAGCTCTACATTAAGACAGGAAACTAAATTCATATTGCATTTACCATTAAACCATGACTCAAACACTAAGTTTTAGTCGAAACCACAAAGTTACTTACAAAGCTTATAAGTAATTAATTTGCAATGAACTTTACCTTTTATTTACTGTATTACCAAAAGTTATTGTTATTACCTTAGTACTCATGCTATTAAGTAAAGTATATACCCAAACCACTTCAAGGTGGAGGATTCAGTTGGAATTAGAAAAGCTTTAGGCAAGACATTGATTGCAGAGAATAGTTGTTCCCTTATCAAAATTAATAACGCAGCATAAACTTGGTTTAAACTCGCCGGGACGGTGTTTCTGAGCAACCCCTTTTCTTCGTTGCGTTGGTTTTGAAAGGTGCCTACATTCCTTCATCAACACCCCTTGAATTGGGCTCACTCAGATAGCTCTGAAACATGAGTTTTGAAGTAACATCGGTATAGCCAATAGAAAACCTATGGTTAAATAAATTTCAACGTTACTCTTGAAAAGGTGCACAAAAATTAGATTTGTATTTTCGGAAAAAATAATGCGTTACTAATTTAACTATAATTTACAAATAATGTCCTTGATTAGTGCTGCTGTTTTTTCAGGCTGCTCTAGCGGAAACATATGACCCGTATTTGGCATTTTAATCATATTTATGTCATTTGTTTTTGTAAATCTTTTTACCGCACTTTCTGTACAAACCCCATTTTGAGCATAAATTAACGTAGCAGGTACATTTAACTTTTTCTTAAAGTTGCCAAGATTTACTGGAAGAGTTCTGAAAATTTCAGTTTCAACCTTAGCTGAAAATAGTAGTTCTTGCCTTTGATTTCGGTTGACGATGGCATGTGTTGCATAGTCAGATAGACATCTAGAATCAAAATTTTTGAATAACGCTTTATGCTTAAATTGATTCACCATATCAGCATTTAAAGGCCATTGCTTACGTCTCACCTTTGCTTTTCCTGCAGGGGTTATTTTATCAAATAATTGAGTGCCTTTAAGTAATTTCATCATAAAAGCGGTTACGCCTGTAAACGCTGGGGGATCTAACATGATGACACACTTAAAAAGATCTGGTCTTTGACAAGCAGCCATAAACGAAATAACCCCACCAAAAGAGTGACCAATATTAATTATTTTTTCATTGTCTTGTTTCAACGCTATATTTTTCATGATCACAAATTCTATTAATTCATCAACAAGATATTGCCAATTATGAGTGATAGAATACAAAGGGTTATGACCATATTTTTCTAACGCGATGACTTTAAAGCCATCTGTAAACATATCTAAGAATGTATTGTAGCTTTTTGCAGGAAAACCATTTGCGTGAACAAAGTTAATGATTGCATTATTCATTTTAATTACCAACTATAGAGTTATTGCTCTATTTAGAGTTAACAAAAATATCAAATATTTACTCTAAAAGCCAATTATTGCTATAAAACTAAATTATAGTAAAAAGAGAGCTCATTTGAGCTGGTGGTTGTCTAACTTGACTAAGAGCATTTATTTAAAGCAGATCGATAATTCGAAAGTTGAATTGTTGATATATTAAAAATCACTAAAACCTACTATATTGTTAAATTCAACAATAATAAACTAATTTAAAATCAATAGCTTGAATTGTTTATATATTTGGGTGTTTACAATTGTTAACATAATACTTGTTAATTTATTGTTTCATTTTTGTTTTTAATGTTATCTTGATGTTCCCAATAAGGGCTGACAACAATTATAAATAGACACATCCAGGGTAATCAATATGAGAAATACTTCAACAAAAACGATACTGATGACAGCAAGTGCTTTATCTTTAGCTGTATCAACTGCTTTATACGCGGCACCAAAAGGTGTTCAGCTTACAGATAATGCGATTAATTCTGTTACATCATCACCTTTACCTAAACGTTTTATCATAAAATACAAACAAGACAGCACAGTTGGAATGGATGACAACTTTGCTGCTTTTGCTTCTGATAATAATTCAGCTGCATCAAATGTTAAAAACAAATTACATAATCTTGGTGGCAAAATTAAGGCTGAGCATAAAAATATAAATATCATTGCTGCAGAATTAAGTGCATCAGATGCGATAGCTTTAAGCTTTGACAATAATGTTGAATATGTAGAAGAAGATTTACCACGTCGTTTAATGGCGCAAAACGTGCCATATGGCATAGGTATGGTTCAAGCTGATCAAGTAGATGACAGTGTTGCTTCTGCAAGCGCTGGCGGTAAAAAAATATGCGTAATTGATTCAGGTTTAGACTTACCACATGAAGATATGGGTACTCGTGGAGATACTATTTCAGGTACTAATGATAGTGGGACTGGTAACTGGTATGCACATGGTGGCCCACATGGTACTCATGTAGCGGGTACAATAGCTGCTTTAAATAATGGTATTGGTGTTAGAGGTGTTATTGGTACTAATCCAAGTATGCATATTATAAAAGTTTTTAATGATGCTGGTTGGGGATACTCTTCAGATTTAGTTAATGCAATTGATACATGTAAAAATAATGGTTCTGATGTAATCAATATGAGTCTAGGTGGTACTGGCTCTAGTATTTCAGAAAAAAATGGTATTCAAGCAGCATATGATGCAGGTGTTTTACTTATTGCGGCAGCTGGTAATGATGGTGTAGCAACAAATACGACAGATGTTGAAAGCTTCCCCGCTTCATACGATTCAGTAATGTCTGTTGCAGCGGTTGATAGTGTAAAAGCACTTGCTGATTTCTCACAAAAAAATAGTCAAGTAGAAATTTCAGGTCCAGGCGTTGATGTATACTCAACATACCATACAGGTGGTGGTTCTGTTGTTGAAGTTTCAGTCGCCGGTACTGGATACACTGCGAATGCAATGGAAAACCAAGGTACTGTAAGTGGTTCGTTATATAACTTAGGAACTGGTGAAGCAATTGATAATGGCGCTTCAGGTCGAATCTGTTTAATTCAGCGTGGTAATATTTCTTTCCACGATAAAGTAAAAGCATGTCAGGATAGTGGTGGTGTAGGTGCGATTATTTATAATAATGCAGCAGGTAGTTTTGGTGGTACTTTAGGCGATACCAATTCAACATCAATTCCTAGTGTAACAGTTTCAGATACAGATGGTGCAGCAATGCTAGTAAATGTAAGTCTGAACGCAAGCATCAATATTGGCACTGGAAACTACGGTAAAATGAGTGGTACTTCAATGGCTTCTCCTCACGTTGCTGGTGTTGCTGCATTAGTATGGAGTCATCATCCTTCTTGTACAAATGTTGAAATCCGTAATGTACTTAATACAACAGCACAAGATCTTGGTGCTTCTGGTAGAGATGTTAAATTCGGTTATGGTTTAGCACAAACTAAAGATGCAGTTGATTACATTACAGCGAATGGTTGTGACGGTAATGGTACAGGTCCAGGACCAGTTGAACCACCAGTAGATAATACTGAACTTGAAAATGGTGTAGCTAAAACAGGTTTAACAGCTACTACAGGTAATGATGTTGTTTACACTATGGAAGTACCAGCAGGCGCAACGGATATCTCATTCGATATGAATGGTGGTTCTGGTGATGCTGATATGTATGTTAAATTTGGCTCTACACCAACTGATAGTAACTACGACTGTCGTCCATATGAAAGTGGTAATACTGAATCTTGTGCTGTGACAGATAGTGCAGGTACTTATTATATTCGTGTAAAAGCATATAGTACTTTTGCTGATGTTACTTTAACAGGTTCTTATACTGCAGCTGATAATGGTGGCGGTAATGGTGGTGCAGTTCAACCAGTAGATGAAACTGTTTCAGATGTTTCTGTATCAAGAAAAAGCTGGACGCGTTATACATACGATTTAACTGCAGGATATGCTGATTTAACAGTAGCGATTGCAGGTGGTTCAGGTGATGCTGACTTATATGTTACGCAAGGTAAGCAATCAACTAAAACTGCATATGATTGTCGTCCTTATGAAAATGGTAATAATGAGACTTGTACATTTTCAGCACCAGCAGCTGGTACATGGTACATCGATATTTATGGTTACTCTGCGGCATCAGGTATGACATTAACGTTACAAGCTACACCTGAATAAAATAAACTAAATTTCCCAAATTGAGTTTATAAAGGGCAACGTAAGTTGCCCTTTTTTATGCGTACAGGCTTGATTAAATGATAAATCAATGTCATTTTTAAAGTAGCTAAACCCTAGGAAGCTTTAATATGGCAAATTGGTTAACCGGTAGAGTTAAAAATATAAAATGGTGGAACGACAGGTTATTTTCACTTATATTAAATGCACCGATAGAAGGCTTCAAAGCAGGTCAATTTACAAAATTGGCGATGAATGTTGACGGAAAACGTATCACACGAGCGTACTCTTTTGTAAATCCGCCAAAAGAGAGAGATTTAGAGTTTTATTTGATAAAGGTAGATGGAGGGAATTTATCATGTCCATTATCAAATTTACAAAAAGGTGATGAAATTGAAATTTCATCTGTTTCTTCAGGCTATTTTACAATAGATGAAGTGCCAAAATCAGAGCAACTATGGTTACTTTCTACAGGGACTGCAATTGGACCTTTTTTGTCAATTTTACAACAAGGAGATGTTTGGCGCAGTTTTCAAAAAATTATATTAGTTCATGCTGTTAGAGCTATTGAAGACTTATGCTATCAAGAGTTAATTTTCAACTTATGTAATAAATACACTCAATTAAAGTATGTTTCTATTGTTAGTCGAGAAGTAAACCCTTCAGGATTAGAAGGCAGAGTGCCAAAGCTACTAGAGTCAGGTGCGTTATTTCAATTTTGTGGCATAGAGCCTTCAATTAATAACAGTCAATTTATGATTTGTGGCAATCCTCAAATGGTCAAGGATACGAGTGTTACTTTAAATCAAATGGGCTATGAGCGAAATCGACGAAGTACTTCTGGACATATCACAGTTGAACAATATTGGTGATACTGTATTCATAATTTTAGCAGTATTCACTGTGTAGCAAGGTTATCGTTTTATTTATAATATAATCGTAATACTGTTAGTAATAAACATTGTTTTACTGGCGTTTAAGGCCCTTTTCCCGTTAAAATTACGCTATTATCTTAAAGAAAAATATTAAGGCTAGAATTCAGATGGGAAGAGCTTTTCAAAATAAAAAAAATGATATCGCTAAAACAGCTGGTCAAAAAACAAAAATTTACTCGAAGTACGGCAAAGAAATTTATGTTTGTGCTAAAAATGGTGGTGTTGATCCTGATGGTAACTTATCTTTACGTCGCTTAATTGATCGCGCCAAAAAAGATCAAGTACCAGCTCATGTAATTGATCGTGCAATCGATAAAGCGAAAGGGGGGGGCGGTGAAGATTATAGCTCAACACGTTATGAAGGTTATGCCCCTGGTAGCACAATGATAATTGTTGACTGTTTAACAGATAATAACAGTAGAACCTTTGCTGATGTTCGTGTTTGCTTTACAAAAGCAAAATCTAAAATTGGTGCTCAAAACTCTGTTTCTCATATGTTTGATCATTTAGCTATCTTTGTTTTTGATGGTGATGATGATGAAGTTGTGCTCGAAGCACTTATGATGGCTGATGTTGATGTAACTGATGTAGAATGTGAAAATGGCAAAATTACTGTTTTTGCACCCCATACAGAATTTCACAATACTAAAACAGTACTAGATGAGATGGGCGTGACACTAGATGTTGAAGAAATTTCTTTTGTGCCACAATCTATGACCGCCATTTCTGGTGATGATATTGAGGTTTTTGAGCGTTTCCTTGATATGTTAGAAGATTGTGATGATGTTCAAAATGTATACCATAACGCTGAATTTTAATATTTAACACACTCCATTTTAAAAAATCGTTATGGAAACTCCATAGCGATTTTTTATGTCTTTTACTCATATCTACACATTACGATCATATTCATCATTAACATTTCTATTTAATTATTTCTGTAATCCTCTGTTTTTATTATATTATTTAATAATAACGCACCTACCTGTTAATATACAACATTAACAAATGCTCCTAAATTGATGCGGAAGATTTAGACACCTATTACAAGCGATTATATCGTTTGTGTTCAATGAAAGAGCCCTCTTTTTTCAGGGTTAGTGCCCTGTTATATGAGCAATAAAGTGAATTAATATGAAAATAACTACAAAAAAAACATTATTAGCAAGCGCTGTTCTATTTTCGTTAAATATGGGAGTTGCTCAAGCAGCTCAATTATGTGGCACTAAAACATTAGAGCGCCAAGGTGAAGTACCTGTAAACCAAATGCATTGCATTACAGACTACGGTCATTATCTTTTTATCAATGTCCCGTATGAAAATAGCCAAGTAACTATTACAACATCAGGTGGCACATTTTCTGGTAGTGATGCTGATATTATTTTATTCGATGGTGATGACTGGAGTGGTAATGAAGAACAATCAAGTAAAACATCAGGTACTAACGACGAAAACCTTTCATTTACCTCAAGATCTGGTAATCGTTACTTTAGAATATCTGGCAATATAGAACAGACGAGTTTAATGGTTACTGTTACAGGTGGTGACGTACCACCACCTATGGGTGATTACATTGTTTTTGATACAAATATACAAGTTTCACTTCCATCACCTGTTATTGTTTCAAAAGCTGGATATGGCAGTACAATTCCAACTATTTTAGCTGCAAGTTATAGTGATTTTGAAAAAATCGCAAGCGCAAGTGTGGATCCTATTAAAGATGTATCCGAAGCTTTACATTACTTAGCGAGTACCAATGACTTAACGGATCCTGATTTAAATCAGATTTTATATTTTTTAGGTTCATATAAATATTACGCAGCAGATATGACCGACGTAGAAGCTTCTGATTTAAGCATTGCATTACAAGCTGTAGCAAAAATGACTGATTTTTTGGGTCCTGATGGTACCGTAATTCAGGAAGGTTATGCTAAAGCTTTAAATAATTTTGAACGTAAATCAGGCGCTGTATATTTCAAAGATCATCTTCCACATTTATTAGCTATTATTCAAACGCATTCATTAATAACAAACCCATTTTCAATTAGTAATGCCGGTGATTCAACGATGGCTTTATTAGGAGCCATTGGTTCTGCTGCATATTATGGTGATGCCAGTGTAAAATCTGTCATAAATAAAAATATGTTAGATGTATTATCAGTATTACGCTCTTTTGCGTTTTTAGGAGAAACATCATTAGATATGCGTTGGTCAACCGAAGCTGATCGAAAATGGATTTTACCACATACTATGATTGCGCTTGGTAAGGTGTCTAGTATTGCAAATAATGAAGCTAAAGCACGTTTTGATAGCACTGTACTTGAAGTTTACGATAAAGTTATTAAAGATATTTCAGTAGAAACAACACAAAAAATCATTACAAAAAATTATTTAAAATCAGCTGGACGCTTATGTCAATCAACAGATCCTTTATTTGGAAGTTGCGTTGTACCACCAAAAGAAGAAGATATATTAACAGTATCACATAAATGTACTGATAAAATTACAATTAGAGCACAGAGCAGTATTAGTCAAGCTACATTAGATCAATCTTGTGCTGACATGGCCTTACAAGAAACAGAGTTTCACGCGTTTTTTAATACTAGCGGCACACCAGTAACTGGAGATAAGAACGATACAATTGAAGTCATTGCATTTGCAAGCCCAGCAGACTATGAAAAATATGCGTCTGAGTTTTTTGGTATTAGTACAGATAATGGTGGTATGTATTTAGAAGGCACGCCAGAATCAGATACAAACCAAGCTAGATTTATTGCAATGCAATGTCCAGATGATTGGGTTGGAGGCTCATGTCAATATATAGACCAAATTTATAATCTTCGTCATGAATTTGTGCATTACTTAGATGGCAGATATGTCAAAGCAGGCTCATATGGCTCATTTAATTACAATGTATCTTGGTCTGAAGGTATGGCCGAATATATGGCTAATGGTAATGATCATCCCAGAACTTTAAACACATTAAAAGGTAAAACGATTCCGCCTTTATATAACTTGTTATTTATGGCCTACGGTTATGATGATTTATATCCTTGGAGCTATTTTGCGATGCGTTATCTTGCCGAAGTACATCCTACCGAGGTTGAAAACTTAACAGCAGCATTGCAAGTTGGCGATAATGCGGCTTATATTGAAGTTATAAAAAGTGTTGCTGCTCGTACTGAAAATGGTTTTGAAGCATTTGTTACTGCCAATTCTGAAGCTATCGTACCTCAAAGTGCTCAAATTCCGTCTGCTGATACAATCGGAAGTTGTGCATTAGTGCAACAATACGTTCGTCCAGTAGATGCTAATACCACTAACTTTACCTTTACTAATACAACAAATACGCCAGTGTCATTATTTTGGTTAGACTATAATAAAGGCACACCTAACTTTGGTAAAAACTATAAAACCTTGAATCAAGGGGATACATATACTTCTACAAGTTGGAAGGTATCAGACCGCTTGGTGTTAACTGATAACAATATGAATTGTTTAGGTGTAGCAGTAATGGCTGAAAATAATAACTCATTTACTATTGAGGCTGATTTAGTTAAAGATGTTATTCCGGAGGTAATACCTTCTCAAGATGAGCTAGGTAGTTGTACATTAGTGCAACCACATATGATTTTAGATAAATCACATGCATTTACTATTACAAATACTAGCGACAAATTAGTTAGGCTGTTTAGAGTAGACAACGCAACTGGAAAACCTAAATATAAAAGTGCTGCAACAGGGTTTGATCATGGTTATGGCACGTTAGCTCAAGGTGAAAGTTATACATCTGATATATGGTACGGTGATCGTCGCTTTATGGTGACAGATACACGATTGAACTGTTTAAGTGTTGGAGTACTTAATAATACAAGTGCAAGCTTTACTATTGACGATTTAATTGTGGCTAATGCAGCTGAGCCTGAGGTTATTCCTGTAGCGAATACAATAGGCAGCTGTGATTTAATGGAAAAGCATTTAATTGGTCCATTTGAAGCTGATTTCTCATTTACAAATACAAGTGATACGCCAGTACGAATATATCGTGTTGATAATGAAACGGGTGTATTAAGTGAAAGTTTTGGCTATACAACGCTACAGCAAGGTGAAACATATGATAGTGCTAATACTTGGAAATGGTTTGGTAAGCGTCGTGCTGCCATAACAGATACATCTGGGCAATGTTTAGGTGTAGCTGTCATGACAGAAAAAGATACGATTAATACTTATGAAATTACTGATGAGCTAACTGGTGGTACAAAACCTGTTGATACTGATGGTGATGGGGTGATTGATTCACAAGATGCTTTCCCAAATGATCCTAATGAATGGTTAGATACAGACGGTGATGGTTATGGCGATAATTCAGATGCTTTTCCAATGGATGCTACAGAATGGTTAGATACTGACGGTGATGGTATGGGAGACAATTCAGACCCATACCCTGAAGATCCAAATAATACAGCGCCTCATTGTGGTGCAACTACAATTAGCTATGGTCAGTTAAATTCGGGAGTCACACAATGTATTTCAGGTGGTAGAAGTTCATTTTATGTTTGGGTTGATAGCGATAATACACAATTAACTGTATCAACATCTGGTGGTGATGGTGATGTAGACATCCACTTTAATGCAGATACCTGGGCTACTGCTGCAAATGCACAAGCAGAATCTTCAACAGCAGGTAATAACGAAAGCTTTACTGTGAACGTTAATAAAGGTTGGCGCTATATTGATGCGAGTACTTCCACAAATTATTCGGGTGTAAGCATCGCAGTTAAAATGAATTAACCCCTGATATAACAATTGTAGAAATGCAGTTGGAGTATAGCAAACGGACCTTTAGGTCCGTTTTTTCATATAAAGTATAAGTTAGAATTAATTAGAGTTACTATTCTAGTGAAGTAATGGCTATAATTATATTTCATTATTTAAGGTCTATTTTCATGAATTTATATTTTCGTTTGTTTTATATTTTATTATTTAAAGTTAAAAAATTGAGTTACCGAATAGGTTTACTTGGTGAAGGCTCTATTTCATTTCGCGCATTACCAAGTGATTGTGATATTAACTTTCACCTTAATAACTCCCGATACTTAGCTATGATGGATCTTGCAAGAACTTGGCTTATGGCTGAGATGGGGTTATTGCACTTATTTATTAAAGATAAATGGATGCCAATAATGAACGCATGTTCTATTACTTATATTAGAGAAGTAAAACCATTTCAAAAATTTGATATCAAAACTAAAATGATTGGTTGGGATGATAAATATTATTATATCGAACAAAAATTTGAATCTGAAAATACCTTACATGCTATTGCATACGTACGTGGTGTGTTTATTCATAAAGGGAAACGCATAGAAATAGATGAATTATTAAAAGTCGCTAAGTTTGATGGGCAGGACCCCGAGCTTCCAGAGACGGTCATTCATTGGAAAATGCTATTAGATGCAAAGAAAAAACATCATAGTAAATAAAGCTTCGCTTTGTCATAGCCTATAGCTGTTAGTGGAAATAAAATTCAGCTCAAATTATAACCTTTTTCGTTTAATAAATGCTTTTCTATTAACGTATAAAAGATATGATGTAAGGGGTACCTATCGTGAGCAGTTAAATCTATGAAGCGATCTATAAACATAGGATGGTCAGTATTTAACTGAATCAAAGAAGGGGTTCATAACTCTGTATCAGCGTATAATTTATAAATATCCAGTATGCTTTCTAAGCGCACTTCAAACTTGACTCATTCAACCTTGAGACTTTTTTGTAGGAGTATCAATATATTTAAGGCTACACTTGCTCTATCCGTTTTAGCTTTTAAAGCCGTATTTAGTTTATATATTCTAAATCGTTTAAAATAATTACTATTCAGCCGACATACCTTTTATGACTTAATTATTAAGTTTAAAAAGTCTTCAAAACCTTAACCTTAACCTTATCGGTTAATACATTAGATTCAACATAACCAATTATATTTGGGTTAGATGAAACTAAATCTAATACCGCAGCGTTATTTTCGACGCTTTTAGGTGGTGAGCCTTTTCCTGTAAATACTAACTTAGACCAATAAGCCTTTATTTGACTAGATGATTTTCTTAATGCTTTTGAATTGAATTGAGCTGTTGCACTACTTGCCTCAATTTGATTCAAAGGTATTGCAATTGAGCCATCAGGAAATTTTTTTGATTTGCCTAAAAATAACCGAGATATTGAAGAGGCATCCATCGCGTTACTGTTTGAAGGATGAACAATTACTGTAATATCGGCAAAAGTAAAGTGACTACAGCAAATTAATGGAAGAAAACACAGTTTAAGTTTCATTATATCCCCCTAAAAAACAAGATCGATAGCAACAGAAAAATTACCTGAGCTCGCAGGATTGTCAAAGCTCCCTAAACTTCCTATATCTACAATATCGTCATAGCGATTATATTCAAATTTTAGCGCAGCATTAGCATGAAAATCATATTTTATACCTATAGTATAGGCGTTATATTCAAACATTTGACCATCTAAGGCACTTTGTAAAAAAATATTTAAGGGTGGTTGCGCTGGGTGTATTTGAGTTGGTAACAAAGTATCAGATATGGCTGCGATTTTTCTCTTGGTTTCAGTCGTTTGGTAAGTAACATAAGGCATTATTTCGTCAAATCGATAAGCAATACTTGTATACCATTGTTCGGTGTCGAGTGTTAAACTTTCTTCAATTGAGATAGCTGACCATTCAGTATTAAATAACCAATTACCATAATCAATTGTAAATCCTAATCCAAGAAAATCCCCGTAATCAGAATCTAAACTTATTTTAGTACCATTACCTGGTGATACAGATTCTGTAATTTGTGCAACAGTTTCAATACTAGAAGTAGGGATCAAAACATCTGTTCCAAAATAAGCTACATAAGCACTAAACCAGTCTTTACTCACTTGAATATTGATACCATAAATATCTTTTAGTTTGCCTTCGGTTGGATTAGTTGTTTTAAAGAATGTATCTTCTAGATTACCATAAACTATATTTGATGAAATATCCCAATCACTTAAAGAAAAGTTACTTAATAAGCTTAGCCCTTCATAGGTACTAAAGGTAAGACTATACATAGCACGAGGTGGACGTATCCAAGGATAAGCATAACCAACATCTAAATAATCTGAGTATTTATAAAAAGGTAACCTTAATTTTCCAGCACGAATTGTGTGAGAATCATTTAATTCATAACTTAGATATGCCCACTCAAATACTGTATCAAAGTCATTTGAACCTCTTGCAATCATTTGTGCGGTTGCACTAAGTCCTTGTGATAAGTCGGTACTGATTTGTAACGCAAATTTACTTTCAGCTTTAAAACTAATTTCATCGGTATAAGGTGAGTTAATAAAGCTTTTATTATCGGTATCTTGGCCAGCAACAATAGATGCAAAGCCATTAATTCGAATTTCAGATATTGCATCAGAAGAAAAAATAATTGATATGATTATCAGCATAACTCTGGGAAGTAGTTTCATTAAAGCGTTCTCCAGTGATATAAAGTCACTTACAAGACTAGTTAATGAAACAATATTTCGCTAATATTTATACCGACTAATTAATTTAAGTTTTATGCTGTTATTTTGTCGGCCAAGAAAAGTCAGCTGATTGTTTATTACATTTTATACTGTTTTTTATATTATTGTTATCAAAATCTAAATTGATATAAAGCTGTTCGACTTGCGTTCTTGCCCATGGTGTTTTTCGTAAAAATTTTAAACTGGATTTAATACTAGGATCGTTGGTAAAACATTTAATTTTAACTTGTTCCCCCATTTCTTCCCAGCCTATTTGTTCTTCTAATTTAAGTAATATTGTTTCTAACGTTATGCCGTGTAGCGGGTTATTAACTTGTTTTTTCGTCATTTGGGATATTTCTTTATTTAATATAATATGATTATAACAAATAAGGATTTTACTCTTAACTTAAATTATAAATTTTATTCAATTCATTGCGCAGCTGTATTTTTACACAAGTCTATTTTTTAAATTTTAAAGACTTTATAGCCATATAAAATGGCTTTAAATAAATCGCTACTATACTATTATGTCCCGCATCGTATTGACCAGCACCAAAAGTAATTTTACCGACTTGAGAAGCTTTTAAATAAGTACCAAATAATCGATCCCAAATAGCTAGTGCAGCGCCCAAATTTCTATCAAAATGTTTAGGGTTATCACTATGATGTATTTGGTGTTGTGCTGGACTAATAAATACTGATTCTATTTTATCGCCCCAACTTAACCACACATGTGAATGACGTAAATTTGAACCAAAAAAATTAAAGATAAATACAAATAAATTTGCTCCTAATACATCATACATGCTTAATGTCGCACCAAATAAATAATAACCAGCACCCACTACTGAGCCTTGTACTATTGCCATTCTACAGGCATATAAATAACTCTCTATTGGATGTGAGCGATATATTGTGAAAGGAGTCAGTACTTTAGCTGAATGATGAACTTTATGAAATTCCCATAAGAAAGGGATTTTATGTAAAATCCAATGTAAGAAAAATCGCGTAAAGTCATCAACTAAAAACAGAGCGGTTGTAAAAATGGTGACAATTTTCCAATGCGCTAAAATAAAGGGTTCAAAAGTACCTAAACTTGTTTCTAGTAAATTTGATAAAGCTAATGCAATCGGCACCATAGTTAAAACAATAGGTCCAAATAGCAACGTTTTTAAAACTTTGTTTAAAATCCAAAGCTTATAATCTTGTTTTGCACTTTCATGCAACCACACATCTTTGGGAAATAAAAATTTAAGAAATTCAGGTAAGGTTTTAACTTTACTCACTTTAATAAAAACAGGAATGGATAATACAACCCCGGAAATTAAATAGATTACAAATATACGTTTATTGGCATCAGTAAAATACAAAGGTAATTCTAATAAACTTTTTGATAAAAAATCTAACACAACACTTCTCAGTTTTTATTGTTAAGCAAGAGCCTATAAACTCTCTCATAATTTAGAGCAATTGACATATATAAAAGACAGCCAAAGCTGCCTTTTTAATAGATATATTAAGAATTTTGAATTAAAGATTAAAATTGATATTTATAACCAATAGACATTAACCTTGGCTTGCCAGGTCTTACACCATAGGGTTTATGGCTTACGATTGTGGCTTCGTCAGTCAGATTATCAACTTTACCATAAATGCGGCCATAATCACCAAGTTCATAACTAGCTGAAATGTCAAAGATGGCTGATTCATCTGTTCGTAAAACGTTTATATCATCACGTTCACCCGCACTTGAAAGCATTTCACCAACATACCTAACAGATAAATTAAACTGCCAATTATTTGCATCTAAACCAATATTTAAAGTTGTCTGGTGTTCTGCTAAATCAGGTATCTCATATCCAGGAAGTACATGACCCCACGGTTCATACTCTGATACAAATTCTTCCTTAAATTCACTTTGTGTATAAGTATATACGAGACTTAAAGGCACATCTATATGTGAATTAATAGAATAGCTCTGTTGTAATTGAGCTTCTAAGCCATATACTGTCGCTCTACCACCGTCATATTCCTGATCATCATTACAGCCAGTTGATTGTGAACAACTCGCTTTTAGGTTGTCATAATCGTTAAAAAAGCTTACAAGCTCTAATTTAGTATTATCTTTATTATAACGACCACCAAATTCATAGTTTATACTTTTTTCTACTTCAACTTCAGGTCCCTGTTTTGGGCTACTAGGTGAGAAACCTTGGTAAACCCCAGCTAGAAGACCTGAGTTTTCAGATAGTTTATAAAAACCACTAAGACCGGGTAATAATATACTGGTCGTTTTATCTTGCCAATCATCGGTTTTAACTTTGTCGTTATAATGCATATCCATATATTCACTACGTAAACCAGCGGATACAGTTAAGTTATCAATTGTTATGCTATCTTCTAAATAAATTGACAATGCTTTTGTTGATTCTATATTTTGAGTAGCATCATACGCAGGTTGAATGGTTTTTAATGCAGAGCCATCTTTCATTTCATATATTTCTTCAAAGTGGCTTCGGTCTATTTCATCTTCATGAAGACGGACACCCACAGAAATATCGTGTTGTAAATCAAACAGCTTAACAGTGAAATCAGCGTTAACTTGTATACCTTGTGAAACATAAGATCTATCATTAGTTCCCATGATTAGATTTAAATTCGTCTCTCCAATTCCTCGGTTAGAGTCTATTTGACCGGATATTACTTGATATTGAGCTATATTGTTTTCGTTTTTTGGGTTTTCCAATATTTCAGACAGGCTGGCCGTGGTATTTGTTAAGCCGTTAAGTTTACGCCAGGCTCTTTCATAATCATTACGATAAAGTCTGGTGGTAACATTTAAATTATCCGAGTTTAAATTATGTGTAAACATAATTTGCGTATGTTTTGTATCCATTTTAGCAGGTTGCGTTGCTGCGTATCTGCGGTAGGGGTTCGTATTAAAATCATCTTCCGTTAACCCAAGATAAGTTTCATTTGAAACTTCATCAGCATATGATAATTTTAACTCAATAATTTGATCATATTTCTTACCATCAATTAAATAATTAACTTTTGCTAAAAAATCATTTTTTTCAAAACCTGTATTACCACCACCGTCTAGGTCTTTAAAGCCATCGGCTTCTATATGTACAGCCTCAAATAAAGTACCGATATTATCATGGGTTTCACCAAAGTATGCATGTGCTTTGGCATAACCTTCTGTGCCAAGAGATAAGTCTAATCCACCTTCGTTGTGAGTTGGAATTGATCTCGTAACTAAATTTAAAGTACCAGCAACAGTTTGCGGCCCATGTTTTATAGCAGATGGTCCCTTGAAAACTTCAACCGCGGTCATACGTGTCGTTACAGGGAAATAATAAGCAGCTGGTGCAGAGTAGGGCGCAGGGCCAATTAAAACACCATCTTCTAGAATGGTTATCTTTTTACTTCGCTCAGGTGTTACACCACGAAAGCCGATATTTGGTCTTAAACCAAAGCCATCTTCTTCACGGATATTAACACCTGGAACAGATGCTAATATCCGATGGATATCATCATATTCATGTTTTTCAAGCTCAAGTTCTGTTAATAAAGTAGCTGAACCTGATTCTGTTCTTAATTTATCCCCATGACTTAAAATCTGCATATGCTCAATAGATTTATTGTTTACGTCATCGGTTGTATCTTCTGCAATAGCAACAATAGGATTAAATAAGATTGCAATAGATAATGCTAATAATGTTTTTTTCATTTTTGGATACCTTTGATTAATCGTTGTCGCCAGCTGAAGACTTTGGCAGCTCTAAAGCGAGTTTATTGATAAAATCATTTTTAAGTTGATCCGTAATATCCTTTACCTTAGCGTGTGCATGTTCTACTTTTTGATTTTCAGAAATTAATGCTGTTTTTAAATCTGTTTCAATTTGTGCTGCTGCATTTTTGGCATCATTAATGCCTTGGATCATAATATCTTTAGTTTCAGTACCGCCTTCTTTAACTAAAAAATCATCAAAACCCGTTTGTGCTGTTTCACCTTGTAAATTACCTAAAAACAACTTCTCAAATGCTACTAAGTTGGCTTTAATATTTCCTAATGAAAAACCTGAATCGTATGACTCAACATCTTCGGCACAGGTTTCAAAACCACAAGAGTTGGCAAATTTACCTAATGGAATGCCTAATTTTTTATCCTTTACGACAGAATCGGTATAAAACATGGCATCAGATATCAGGTTTACTACTGTGTGTGTAGATTCAAAGCTATTATCTGGCTGACCCGCATTTTTCAATTCATTTGCATAGCCATTTTCACCAGTCCATTTAGTTAATAACTCTTGCGAGCTATCAACTAAATCTTGTGATACTTCTTTAGCAAATTGACAACGTGCTACTTTTCTTTTTTGAACACTACGGCTATTCCAATCACTTAAGGCATCATTGGCAGTACTACATGCATGGTTATAGTCAGTATTAAATAGTAATCTTTGTACTGTGAATAAACCACGGCGAGTTGATGTTCTAGATTTTATATCATATGGCTTATTTGGGTCTAAGTTAACAATACCGTCTTCAAAATAAGCAACATCTTGATCTATCCCACAATAACTTATCGCAGGCCAAGAATAAATTCGGTTTCTTAACTCACTTTCATTTTCAATTAAAGGCCCCATTTGCATTACTTCAGCTTGTTGCCAAATTGCTATGGTATCTTGCCAATTTTGCTGCGCTATTAACATTGAAGCGGCGACTGGAGCAGGATCATCAATATCTGGCGTGAAGTTTTGTTCTAAAGTACAGTAATCTGTAACGGCAGCTAATTGATTTTTTGATTGTTCTGAAAATGCGTTAAAAGTTGGAGTGATTACTTGATCAACTAGGTTATTGATTAATTTTGATTCATCAAAATCATTACCTTGATCAGGTCTGTCGAACCCAGGCCCTGATTTACTTGATGTGCTCTCACCACAAGCAGATAAAAGCAATACTGTGCTAATCGCTAGGCAAAGAGTATTTAAGCGTATATTTCTAGCCATTATTATTCCTAAGTTTATATACAACAAAAGGTTAGTGCTTATTAAAACACTAACCTTTTACTAAAAAATATTACTTAAAACTACCAATTAGTAACATTTTCAGCATCAAAGTCATAAGCATCTTGAATTAACTGACGCGCTTCCAATAAACTTGTTTTATAAGCTTCAATGTCAGCTTGAACTATCACTGGTTTTTCACCAAATAATTGATGAATTTTAGCAAAGTTTTCTTCAGTGACTGGAGAAAAAGGGCTAAATTGGAAGTTTAACGCAAATCCTTTCATTTCAGCCCAATGCTTTGTAAATGCTGCGAATTGGCTTGCGGAATAACTCCCTGTAGCAATATCATCAATATCACCACTATCATCGTTGATCACATCGTTAATATAATGAACGACAGTGGCTGCAATTGCTTTTTCCCAATTTGCTACTGCCATATCTCTTTGAGCCTCAACAGCTGCAACTTGTTCTTCACTGAGTGCATTTGGTACAGCATCGTTAATAATTTTACGACCTGCTATAAAAGCATTCATTGCAGAAGCAGAGAAATCTGTCGGATTCACATTAGATTTGGTACCACGGTCACGCTTTGCAGCATTTGCTGAATTACCAAATATAAACTCAGAATTTAAATCTATTAATGCATCGTCATCGCTATCGTGCTTCCCTTGATAATCATCACGTCCACCTTTACCTGCAATTTCATCATCTGAATATTCTAAGTAATCACGTGTTGCACCAAAGTAACCAAAGCCTTCATCGAATTGATGTTCTAATGAAGTATAAGGTTTAGTATCTTTATCTTGTTTTGTATTATCTGCTAAAAGTCCGTCTTCAAGGTAATCATCTGTACCTTGAGAAAACATCACAGCACCTAAAACGTGCTTTTGTACCAACTGTTGTAAATCGATACCTTCAGGTGTTACAAATAGTTTTGTAATTGTATTACCTGCTGGATCTTCAATAACTTCACCATCATTATGTTTTTGAACCTGAGCTACTAGCATTGAAAACATATGCTTCACTAAACCTTCAGGGGTTTTAGCTTCAGTGCCGAAATCATTCCAACCAACAAATGTGCCTTCAACTAGCCAATCTTTAGTTTGCTTACTGCCATCGTTACCAGCGATTTTACCAGATAAAGATTTACCTGAGGAAGAGATGTCAGCAAATGTTTTCTGCTTGTAATTTGTTGGATCGACAAATGTGAATTCATTTTCAGCTATGGCTTCATAATCAGCAAACAAAGCATTTAAATGGCTTTCTACTTGAGTGGCAGTAATGGTATTCGCATCAACATTTTCAACAGTTAATGTGCCAATATATTTTTTAATTTCGTTTAATAAGCTTTGACGTGCAATCTGACCACTATAACTAACTGATGAACCATCTAGAAATTTTGAATCAAACTCATAAAGGTTAACACCTTTTTCAGCTGCTACATCTTCAATTGTTAATGTCAGATCTGCCGAAGTAGAAAGCGCGCCATCCGATACTGTAACTGTAACAGTAACAGTAACTGAATCTGAATCTGAATCACTTACTTCTTGCTCGAAATTAAGAGCAAAGTTATCTTTTAATTTTAATTTGCCATCAACAATCTCAAAACGACTATCTTCAACAGAATAAGTAAGCGCGGTTGTTGAATCATCAGTTGCAGCTAATGTACCAATAACAAAACCTGTTGCATCATCGTTAATTACAGATGCATCGATTGTAGGAGCACTTGGTGCTACATTTACAGGAGGCTCAACGACTGGATCTTTTTTATCGCTAGAACCACCACAAGCTGTAAGGCCCAAAGTACCAGCTAAAATAGCTGTTGCCAAAATAGATTTACGCATATTAAACATAGATAACCCTTGATTCTATTGAAGTATTAATTTTTTATGGGTATATTATATTATGCATCAATGATAATCAATATCATTTGTAATAAATTTAACATTTTTAATAATAATGTGATTTATATCAAGATTTGAGTTTAGTTTATATTACACATTTCAACACATAAAAAAATAACTTTTGTGTAATATGATGGTTTAAATCAATTTTGTGTAATTAATACTTTAAATTAAGACAACAACAGGTTATGTTTTAGTAGACAATAAAAATAGTTAAGGTGTGAATATATGCAATTTAGTCAACATATGTGTGAAGAACTTGATTTAATTTTAAAGTTTCCAATGGATAGTATGATGCAAGGCCTTAAAGTTCATCAAGATGCAGAGCCTGCACTGGTTGAAGCAGCAAAACGTTTATTTGAAAAAGGAATTATTGATCAAAAAGATGGTGGGTATTTAACAGATTTAGGCCTAGAATTAGCTGAGCATGCGCAAACATTACAATCGGCATTAAAATCATAGATCTACTTCGTAGCGTAATTTAAGACTCTATATAAGTTTAGTTACAGTGATCTTCTAAGAACTATTTTAGTCGTAAAAGTTATAAAAATGCCAGATGAACTTTATCTGGCATTTTTTATTGATATGTAAGCTTTTAATCACGAAGTCGCATTAATAAACATGCGTAGCTGGGCTATTTAGTTAGCATCTATTTGATTTTCGGGTGCAGCATCAATAAACGCTTGCATTGTATTACACTTCTCATAAACAGCTGCTATCTTTGGATATGCAGTCATGTCTACTTTAAATCTTATGGCGTTAAATACTTGAGGTACTAAATTAATATCTGCAAGAGTAGGAGACTCTCCGCAACAGAATTTTCCAGTATATAAACTTGACTGCTCAAGCATAGTTTCAATTTTATTAAAACCAACTTCAACCCAATGTTTATACCATGTCGTTTTTTGCTCATCAGTGACTTTTAGCTCACCTGATAAGTATTTTAATACACGTAGATTATCAATTGGATGAATATCACAGGCAATTGCGTAGCTGAAGTTACGGATCTGTGCTTGATTCCAGTGATCACCTGGTAAAATAGCTATATCAGGATATTCAGCTTCTAACCATTCTAATATTGCAAGAGACTGACCAATATTGCCTTTTTCAGTTGCAAGCGCGGGCAATAATCCTTGAGGATTTACTGCTAAATAATCTTGGCCATTTTGTGCTGAGTTCAATAAATTAACGGGTACTAGCTCATGTTTCAAACCTTTTAAGTTTAGTGCAATACGTACTCTATACGCAGCTGACGATCTAAAATAGGTATATAATTTCATTATTTTGGCTCCGAAGTAGGGGCTTGGTAATACTTTTTAATTTCACGCCAGCAATCTTGATAATGTGGCTGACGAGTTTCACCTTGCAATGCAAATTTAGTGGGTGAAATAATATATTTTGATTCAAACATAAAAGCTAATGTATTTTCATACCTTTGTGGCTGCAACTGTGCATTTGATGCTTTTTCAAAAACTTCAGCTTCGGGTCCATGAGGCGACATACAATTATGTAAACTTGCACCGCCAGGCACAAAGCCATGCTCTTTAGCATCGTATACCCCTTCGATTAACCCCATAAACTCACTCATAATATTTCTATGATAATAAGGCGGTCTAAAGGTATTTTCTGCTACCATCCAACGCGGTGGAAATACCACAAAATCAATATTTGCAACACCAGGTGTACCAGATGGTGATGTTAATACTGTAAATATTGAAGGATCAGGATGGTCAAAGCTTACAGTGTTTATTACATTAAAGCGTGATAAATCGTACTTATATGGGCTTGCATTGCCTGTCCAAGCAACAACATCTAATGGTGAATGTTTAATATCACAGCGGAACATATTGCCATTAAATTTAGTGATAAGCTCAAAATCACCTTCTTTATCTTCAAAAGCGGCCACCGGATATTGGAAATCTCGGTCATTAGCGTATCCGTTTGCACCTACTGGGCCACGTTCTGCTAATTCATAAGCATTACCATAATTTTCACAAATGTAACCGCGTGCACTCTCTGTGAGTAATTCAACGTTAAATTTAATACCACGCGGGACCACTGCAATTTCGCCAGATTTTATTGCTAATTTACCACACTCTGTATGCAGAATAATCTCACCATCTTGCGGTACAAATAACAATTCGCCATCTGCGTTACAAAAGTAACGACCATCCATAGATGTATTTGCAACATAAATATGAATACCGATACCGGTTTGTGCATTGACACTACCGTTCGCAGCCATAGTAATAAGGCCATCTATAAAATCTGTTTTCTCAGCTGGAATTGCAATTGGGTCCCAGCGAAGCATATCTGGTGGTGTTGGTATCTCAGTAATAGGAGCGCTTCTGATCAAAGCATTGTCTATCGGTTCGTAATTACCTTGAACAACGGATGGACGAATTCTATAAAACCAGTTTCTGTGATTATGAGAACGTGGCGCAGTAAAGGCGGTAATATTAAATTGTTCTGCATAAAGCGCATATTTTATTTGTTGTGGACTAAACTGACCAACAGGTAGTGCACCGTCAAGTGCTTCAGTTTCAAATTCATTGCCAAAACCAGTCATATATTGCAGGTTTTGCGTATCTTTTTTTGTTAAAGTCATGATTTTAAGCTCGACGTTTAGAAATAAGCTTTATAAAAATACTCTCATGTGAGAGTATTTTCAATCATTATATTTGAGAACATCATATGACAGCAGAAAAAGCAATTAAATTAGATGCATTTTTACCATACCGAATCGCCAATTTATCAAATAATATTAGTGAAGCCTTTTCTTCTGTTTATACACTTGACTATGGAATAAGCATTGCCCAATGGCGAATTTTAGTGAATTTATTCGAAAATGAATGTGTTACAGCCAAAGAACTTGGCCTGCTTGCTTCTATGGATAAATCAACAGTATCTCGTGCAATTCAAATTATGTTAAATAAGGGTTATTTAGAAAAACGAGTGAACAAAGATGACAAACGAGCATATTTCGTTAAACTGACAGAGCAAGGAAAAACTTTGTATTTTGCAATCGCGCCAAAAGCATTAGCATGGGAAGCGCAATTAAAATCATGCATGACTGAATCTGAATTTGAAACATTTATGTCTGTTTTAGAAAAATTAGATGAAAAGCTACTAAACATCCATAGAGAAATCACCAGCCATTCGAAGTCATTAAACTAGTGTAAATTAGCTATCTTTTAAATGATTTTATTATGATAAATTTACTTTACAGCTTGTGTTTATTTATATTTTCAACAAAAAAACAGCCCTCAAAGAGAGCTGCTTTTATTATTAATGTCTCTAGGGAAAGACAATATTAATAAAGTCTAAAACTTATAGCTTACACCTATCTTAGCTTGCCACGCTGAAGATTTATCAATAGTAGAGTAATTACGTACATCGGCACCTTCAAAGCGGTCATCTAGTTTGTATCTACCGTCGTCATCTAATCCTTTAAAGCCATATAAAGCCTGATTAGGGTAAATCATACGTTTTTCAACACCCCAATCGCTGTTTAACATATTAGCGAAGTTTTCAACCATGAAATAAACTTGACCTGAATGACCTTCAGTAAAACCTGGAATATCTTGCTTAATACTGATATCCATCGTAGTTACCCAAGGCTGAGATGCGGTATTTCTATCTTGAATACCAGTACCAGAGATACCCGCTCTATCAATAAGTGTTTTAAGTTCATCATAAGAAATATCTGATTCTTTCCAATTTACATTTGGATCATCAGCATCCGTTGGGATATAAGCTAAGTAAGCAGAATTTTTATAAAAATCATCTGTATCACCTAAGTCTCCGTTTTTAAACATGCCCATTACCCAACTAAATGGGCGACCTGAACGACGTTCAAAGAACATGTCAAAACGCGTTGCGTAACCAGAGAAGAACTCTGTTGAATAACTTAGGTTAAGTTTAAATGTATGCTCAACTTCATAATGACCATTTGCAACCATATCTTGATTACGATTTTTAATTACATTATGCTTGTAATTACTTTGTGCGCGTGATGAAGAGCCTGCTTGATTTTCTTCAATATCTTGATGTGCATAACTCATCGTCATGCTAACACCGTTTTCCCAGCGTTTAGCAAGGGCTGTTGAGAAAACAATTGAGCGGCCATCATCTTCAGCATTGGTCATCATAATATCAAAGTTCTGAGATTTATCACCAGAGTAGATAGTTTCATTGATAACACGTTCACCATCTGCAGCTAGACCTACAGGTTTAATGGAGGTATTTAACCAAACAGCTTCATTTTCTTTTTTATGGTACATCAAATCGGATGTCCATTTAAAACCATCACCTAAACCAGGGATTTCAAGATCATATTCAAAACCTATCTGTGCACGCCAGCTTGAAGGTAGCTCAAAATTAGGATCGGTATAATTAGTACTACCTGCACCTGATTGTAGTGAATCTTTAATTTCTTGTGGTACTGTGAAATTTGGATCAACTAAATTGTCAGAGTAATAATCAGCAATACTGCCCTCTGGTGCTGATACTAGAGTAATACCATCATTCGTGAATGGATTGTTATACCAAACATTGGGAATACCACCTTGGAAGCGACCGAGTCCACCATTTATCACTAAATCATCAGTTGCATAATATTTAAAACCGATACGTGGTAAAATAATATCTATACCGTCAAGATTCTCTTGGTTAGTCATTCCGTTATATGTTTCTTTGAAGTTCGTATTTAGTGTTGGTGTATCATCAGCTGAAAGACGTTCGTAACGGATGCCTGCAGTAATTTCTAAATCATCAGTAGCATAAAAAGTATCTTCAACATACAAAGAGAACTGACTACGTGTTACATCATATTCTGTGTCAACAGGATTGTTTGTATAAGCATTATCATAAGAGAAATCGTATTTTGTAATGTCAGTATATTTATTGTAATAACTTCCAATTTCACGATTTTCAAAATCATTTATACTATCAAATTCCCATGACCCCATAGAGTTTTGCGCGAATAGATTATATAAATTTAAGTTTTCGTATTGTGCACCAAACTTAATCTCATGATCATCCATTAAATAGGTTGCATCAAAAGAAAGAGTAAAGTTTTTAGTCTGTGATTTATTGGCATGACGGTAAACATCTGTACCAAATTGATAAGAAGGTCCTCGATAGTATTCTTCTATTTTTACACTACCTATATTAGAATTTGTTGAACTATCAGATGATACATCTTTGTAGCTTATTCCAATTTCAGTTGAGAAATCATCAGACCAATCGGAATAAATCTTAGTTGCAAAATTGTCAAATTTTGTTTCGTAAGTATAACGAGATGAAGCTAGCATGACACTGCCAGCACCGCCAGTACCAAAATTACGCTCGTCTTGGTCATCTTGCCATTGGTATGTGAAATCTAAACGATGAGCATCGCTAATATTCCAACTTAATTTAGCTAATAAAGTTTTATTAGTATCCTTTGGATCGCCGCCTAAAGAATCATTTAAACCATAAACGTCATTCATTATGCTTAAAACACGGTCAAAATTTTCTTGAGAAACTTTTTCGTATTCATGTACAGAATTACTACCTTCAAAGCCGTAATCCATTTCTTGTTCATTTGTCCAATCACTATAGTTTAAGAAGTAAAATAGTTGATCTTCAATTAATGGACCACCAACATTGAAACCGTAACGTGTTTCTGTTGTATTAGGTTTAATTTGGTGAGTTTCGTATGTTCTATGGCCATCTTGATCTAATATTGGATCGCCTTTTTTGTGAATGCGGTTGCCTTCAGCATCTTTAATATCTTCTAAATATTTTAGTTGTTGCTGTTTATCATAATCGCCAGCCATATCAGGGTTTGATTGTTCAAAGAAACCTGAAAATTTAAACTCATTTGCACCTGATTTAGTTACAGCATTAATAGTACCGCCACCAAAGTTTCCTTTTTTAGCAGAGAAAGGGGATACATCTACAGATACTTGTTCAATTGAATCTAATGCAACAGGAGGTTGTTCAGTTGGGTAGCCGCCATAGTTTAATCCGAAATCATCATTTTGACCGATACCATCAACTGTTAAACTGTTAGAACGAGGGTTACCCCCTGCAATAATCATTTCACCTGAACCGTTTAAACTTACTAATGGGTTCAAACGTGCAATATCTTTAATATCACGATTAAAACTTGGCGTATTTTGGATTGCAGCTTCACCAAATACACTACTTGAACCACCAACATCTTGTAAAATACGCGTACCTGAAACTTCAATTGTTTCCATTTTCTTAGATTCAAGTTGCGCGTTGACGCGTTGAGTTTGACCTAGCGAAAGGTAAATATTTTCTAACATATCATCAGAAAAAATATCGGAATCGATGACCACAGTATATGGACCACCAACACGTAGGCCTTTCGCAACAAAGACACCATTTTCGTTAGTTGTTAATTCTTTTGAAGTACCTGATGGTTGATGAACTACCGTAATTTTTACATTACTTGCGGCTTCACCTTGTGGTGTCAAAATTTTACCACGCATAGCAGAAGAAGTTTCTGCTGCCATTGCGCTGGTCGATAAACCTAACGCAAAAACCAATGCGCCTGTGATCTTCGAAAGTTGATAAGTTTTCATTTAGTCGTTTCCCGTGTAACAATTATTTGAAAGTTAATATACTTTTACTGCTAATTACTTATTGCTATTTTTTAGTAACTGCTAATGCATCTACTAATGGTATTGCTGATTTATCAAATATGTCATTTAATAAGCCCGCTAATCTAATGCCACCTTGTGTTAAACGTTTTTTCACAACAGGTGTTTGTTCGTATACATAGTTATATCTATAATTAGCATCACCTACGTCATATAGCTTTTGGGCAATATGAAAAGACTCTAAAATCCAGTCTTTAGGTTGGCTGTTAAGGTACTTTGAAATTATTCTTTGATCTTTTGTATCAATGAAATGAGTAAACTCAGTAAAAGATAAGTTTTGATTATCAACTAGCAAACCATCCCATAAAGAATGTAAATTACTGTGTTTACCAAAAAATTTGATCTTAATGCGATTTCCACCACGATCTTCGCTTCTCCCTACATGCATAGGCTGATGAATATCGCCAACAACATGAACTAAAAACTTGAAATAGAATTGTTTATCTTTTAAAGAAGAAGAGGGGTTTTTTAGCATTGAGGTTGCTTTTAAGATTAGTGCGTATGCATCTGTTACTTTGCCTGATTCGGCTGTTATTCGATAAGAAGAAGGTTTGAAATCGGATGCTTTGTTTATATTAACATAATGCCAACGAACTGATTCTTTTTGCCAAAATTTTTCAGGGTTTGAGCGCATCTCGTCTGGCCATGTAGATACTTCGGCTAATTTTTCACCTGCTAATAAAGGTTGAATTGCTTTTAAAGTTGTTTCAGTGAGATGATTTTCTGCAATTTTAGCAACGATTCTATGACCATTTTGACTCCATGCATGCGTATAAGTAGAAATTGTTGATAGCAATATTGCGTAAATGCCGATAATAAATTTAATTGTTAACTGTTTTTTCACTTAACCACCCAATTGCAAAAAATTAAAATTAGCTTTGTTTTGATGACTTATTTTCTCGTTTTTAAAGTCAAATAGAAAGGAGTTAACAACATTCATCATTTCTTGTTAACAAACTCATAAAAACAATAACTTACAATTAATCAGTAAAATTACTTGTTGCAATAAGTAATTAAACTTGTTCAAATGTATCATGTCTAAAACAAGTGAAGTGAAGTAAAGTGTTAACGTATCAAGCATTTTTTGGCAAAAGAGTAATTGTTACATTTTTGTGTACAGTATTTGTTGCCATGTTCTACTTAGGAAATACAAGTTTGAAAAGGGTGGATGAGTCAATCCCTGTTTTTCTTGAGATATCTAAAACATGTAAAACCAAAGGTAAAGCTTTTGATAATAATTTAATTATTTATGTTCCTTCTGAAGCCGTTGCAAAACAAGTTTCAAACAAACTATGTAAAGATAATGTTGTAGCTAAACAATATGGCAATGTAATTGTACATTGGGGTTATAAATTAGGAGATTCAGTGGAGTTTTTAGGTAAAGGTGTTGCTGATCTGATCCTTGCAAAAGAAAATATTATGCAAGCATTTATGGCTGAGTCTACCTATAACTATCAAGCTGTTTTGGGCTATTCTAACTACACAGCTTTTTTTATTTCACTGAAAGATAAACCAAAACTTAATAAATTATATTTTTTAGATAAAAAAATTGGTTTATTGGATTACCCAACAAGTCGTTCAGGCCATATATTACCAAAATCATTATTTAAAAATTTAAAAATAAATATAGATAATTTAGATATTACTTATGCTAACTCACATGAAGGATTAAGAGAGCTATTAGCTAGTGGTAAGGTTGATTTAATTGCATCATATTGGAAGCAAGGTGACGAAGAGCAGTTTTCAAAAAATTATATTATGCCCATAAGTGATCCAATAAGTGGCAGTAAGTGGTACTTAAAAATGGATGTTGAAAATACCGATTTATTATGTGCAGTTCAAAAAAAATTACTTGAGTTAGCACAAGAAAATGAAGCAACATATTTTAACCATGTTAAATTATTTAAATCGTGTCAAAATATTATGTCAAAAAAGGCACTCTAAAATGCTTAAATATCATAAATTTTTAATATCATTTGGATTGTTTTGGTTTTTATTTCAATTGCCATTTTCATTCGGTGTTTATTTAAAGCATCAAGATAATCTAAATCAATCAATTAATCATATACAAACCAGATTAGCACTGGATTTACCTCGCTTAAGTTTGCCTGATAAATCTCTTAATAATGTAGGTAATGAGGCTTCAGTTAAAAAGTACATTGAAAATTTTAATTTTCAATTAACTAAAATGGAATTTAGCTCACAAATAAACTCAATTCAAAATATTTCGGTTAAAAACAATATAACAGATACTTATATTGAACGTACTTTGCTTACTCTTGGCGGATCAATTAGTATAAAAATAGCAATTAAAACACTTCCTTTGAGTAACTATTTCAGTGTAATGCCAATAATTTTAGCAATATTGTTTTTATATTTATCTTTAGATCACATTATAATATGGCAAAATCGAAATAGGCAATTACCTTTATTGTTAGATGAGCCTCAACCAATACTGATTATAAACCTCAAAGAAAAGGTTATTAGCAATAGTAAAACACAGTCAGCAATACCGCTGGCAAATAAACCTTTATGTTTTTATGTCGCACTAACAGAGTTTTGCACCACCAATAAAGAGGTTATTTTAAATCAAAATAAAGATTTACCAATAGAGTTAACTGACTTGGCAAACAAGTATTTCCTTCGTTTAATTGAACTAGGTCACACAGTTCGTAAAAGACCCAACTTTAGTAATAGTTTAGAAAAAACACTCAGTGAGATCAGGGCAGCATTAGATGAAGCCTTTACTGACATGCCAGAAATAAAGAAAATATATTATCCGCCAAAAGCGCATGGTGAAGGCTCAAGATCTAAATTACACCATTACGGGTTAAATTTAATTGAAAGTAAACATATAGATATTATAGGAAAATAAACAATAGCGTATTGTTCGGTATCAAAAGTAAACCTTAATACCGAACAAATTAATATTATTGGTATTTTATCTCACCTTTAGGAGAGAAGTCACTGGCATTAATAGGAGAGTTTTTTATCAAAAATTCTTTTAATACTTCTGCATCAATAAAGTTTGTCGCGACATAACCTGGATGCTTATTTAATTTAGGGTAACCATCACCACCTGCAGCATTGTAACTATTAAGACTAAATCTATAGGTACGATTTAAATTTAATGGCTTATTTTGTATTTTAATATTTTGTGCAACACCATTTTTTAATGTTAAAGATACACCATAAAATTGTGTATAAGCCCCTGCATCAGATGGAAAACTGGCTACTGTTGATAAAAAGGACTTTATTTCTTTGCCGTTCATTTCCACATAAGTTAAACGATTTTTAAAAGGATGGACTGTTAAAACATTTTTGTAATTGACGTCTCCTGCTGCAATTGAGTTTCTGATCCCGCCACCACTAATTACGCCAAAATCAGCATCTACTTTTTTCATTTGCGCTGCAGCGATTAATTTACCAAGATTTGTTTGATGAAATCTTACGTGATTTCGTTCACCATCTAAATCACCTTTCAATTTGGCAATAGGTTGAGTTAGCTGTTTTTGACCTTGCTTTTGATATTGCGCTAGAAATTTATAAATCTTAGGATCGTTTGCAATCTTTTCACCAACAAGTTCTTTTGATTTTGTGCCATCAGTTGCAACAATTAATCTTTTATAGTTAACAGGAATTAATTGGTAATCAAGTAATTTTAATTCTTTGTTGCGATACTCAAATTCTGCTTTACCCACATATTTCCCCCATTCATGCGCTTGCATGATCCAAGTGCCATTTTGTTGATCAGGAATGCATTTATCTCCAGGTTTAAAATCTGTATCATACATATTTTCACTGTCCATACAAGCCGGTTCTTGTGAATGACCACCAATGATCACATCTAATAATCCCGCTTCTAAATTACGTGCTAAGCTAACATCTCCAGGTGCGTTAATGCCATATTGTGCGTCTATAAAATGACCCATATGGGTAACTGCTATAATAATATCTGGATTGTCAGTTTTCTTTAAATTATGGATCAGTTTCTGAGTTGTATTTGTTGGAGATTCAAACTTAAGATGACTTATATACTCAGGATTACCAATTTTTGCTGTATCTGTTGTTGTTAACCCAATTACAGCAATTTTAAGACCGTTTTTATTAAATACTTTGTAAGCTTGAAACGGACGCTCCCCTGTTGTTTTATCATATATATTTGCAGACAAAAGTGGAAAGTTAGCCCATTTTTGTTGTTTTTCTAATACTGATATAGGATTGTCAAACTCGTGGTTGCCGATTGCCATCGCATCATAACCTAATAAAGACATGGCTTTGAAATCAGGTTCAGCATGCAGCATATCAGATTCTGGGATCCCTGTATTAATATCACCACCAGATAGTAATAATACTTCACTGCCTTTTGCCTTAGCCTGAGCACGAAGTTGATCTAGTAATGTTTTACGAGCAGCCATACCGTACTCGCCATCTTTATTGTGCCAAAAGCGACCATGATTATCATTGGTATGTAATATTGTGATTTTTTGTGAATTTGACTCAGGGGTTTGCGTTTGAATTAAAGAGCAAGCGTTTAATGAAAAAATACTTGAAAGTAAAACCATTTTGTATATTTGTGATAAAACCATAATGAACCTATATTTTCAAAAAAAAATAGCTATTTAAATATTAATTCCGATAATTAAGTGACCACTCAGAGCTTATGAGGCTTTACAATGCTAGGCATGTCAGTGAATTTATGGTATTCCCTTTAGAACTGACATAACAACGCAGTGTAAATTCACAAAAACTCCTTTTATGCGGGTTTAAAAGCGCTTTATGCTGCGTTATTGGTTTTGATAAGGGAATAACCATTGTCTATAACCAATGCCCTAACTAAAGCGCTTTGAACTCACGCTGATTGAGTGCTTTATTAACGGAAATGGTATAAATAGCCATCTGATAATGTTTATATGGTAACTGAAAATTGAGATTTGAACAATTATACTCGTCTTTCTAAAGAGTCCTTAAGAGCCCATTTTGAAGTGACGTGTGTATACAAGCTACTTTTTGAGGTGAAATAATACTTTTGTTTGATATCGACTACTGTACTCCTTTAAAAATAGGCTAATAACTAATATTTAAAAATACAGTATTCGAACACTTAATTTTAAAATTCATGTGCTTATATCATTATATTTTTTATGTTTTATCTAAAGTTAAACTAATTATAGGAAAAAGCGAAACATGTAACTCAATGTTAATTCAAACATCTAAAATGTTATCAAATAAGCTATTTATGGTTTTTTGAACTGCAAGTGTTTATGCTAGCTTACCTAACAATAAAACAACAAAGTAGTAACGTTTAAATGAAAAGTAAACTAAACAAGGTTCTTAAACCTTTAATTACAATTGGTGCATTAACATTGTCACACTTGTCACAAGCCACAATTGTTGAATTTCAAACAACGCATGGTAACTTTAAAGTCAATTTGTTTGATCTGACGACCCCAAAAACAGTAGAAAACTTTCTTCATTATGTAAATGAAAATAAATATGAAAACGTACTTATCCACCGAGTTGCGAGTGAAAGCTCTGGTGGCACAATAGTACAAGGAGGTGGGTATCAAAATAATGGTACATATAGTGCGCCACATATCTCCACGATTGGAACTGTAAAAAATGAACCTGTCTGGTCAAATGTTAAAGGTACTATTGCAATGGCTAAAGGCAGTGATCCAGATAGTGCTACGAGTGAATGGTTTGTTAATTTACATGATAATAGTGATAACGGCTTTAAATTAGATACTCAAACGGGTGGTTTTACAGTGTTTGGTCACATTGTTGAAGGCATGGAGCACCTAGAAGCTATTTCAAACTTGACACTATGTGGAAGTAGACCAATGGTTGAGTGTGTTGAAAGTAGTGAAAACTTTGTAACTATCACTCATACATTAGTTCTCGACGATGATCCTGCATCAGCAAATACTCTTTCACCAATCAAAAATACGCTTTTAGAAGAAGATAAAAAAGATACAAGCACGAGTGGAGGTTCCATTGCATGGTTGAGTATATTAGCCTTTGGGCTTATTGCTTTTCGAAAAAAAATGATTGAGTAAATTTAAACCAATAAAAGCAATCAGTTAAGATTTTTTAAACTGCAACAAAATTAATAGATACTAAATAGGAAATAATGATTTTTTTGTACTTTATCTGAGACTAACGTATTGAAGTTATCTATAGCTTAGATATTTTATAGTTAAGCTATAGATGAGTTGATAATTTATCAAGTGCTAACATAAAATCATTATTTACTTTAAGCCATAATGATTCTAACGCAGATACTAAACCAATATAACCATCTTCACAAAGCAGCTTGTGTTCATTAAAATATTGTTGCTGCAAAAGTGAAATTCTGCCATTTTTGTGATGTTTATATAATTGCCACATGCCTGAAATTTCTGCATCATTATTTAAGCCGCCATTAAATCTGTTTATATGCCATTTAACCTCAAAACGTACATTACTTTGAATTTGATTTTCACGCGCTCTTTGAGTGAGAATTAGCCAATTTTTTTTCATTGAAACAAGATTTGATTCTGCACTTGAAAGTAGCATTTGATCAGGTGAGGTACTCCAAAGATGCCAGTTAGCATTTTGTAATTGATATCTATTTAACCGCATTGCTATACCGCGATTGTTCAAACTACCCGGTAAGTGGATATCAGAAATCATTAACGTAGGTTTAGCAACAGAGTTTGAGATGCTCAATATGTTATTTTGATCATAAAATTGATAGTAGCGAGTCTTATTTAAACTGTTATTTTGAGAGCACGCACTCAAGAACACAATTATTAAGAAGACTAATACTGATTTATAAAGCATTTACTTTTTACTCCTAGGTTCAATATCTTGAGTATTATTTTTATCGAAAAGCATCATGTTAGGTTGCTCATTTAAGCTTTTAGTAAAAGGCTGTAGTTCTTGACTTAGTTGTTTTATTTCAGCCAACGTACTTTTTATTTCTTCATAAACTTGAGATCCATCTTCATAATCAGACATGGTTTTTCTAAATTGCTTCATGGTTTGATCAAACTGAGCCATACTTTGTGTGACTTGTGTCATTGTTTGATTAAAGTTTTCTGGAACTATCTGTGTATAATCCTGTTCTATTAAGGAACTGATTTGGGATGCTAGAATTTCATATTTAGACATCGATTTTTCAAATTGTGCTAAAGAACCTTCAATATTAAGTTTATTAAATTTTGTTAAAACTTCAGATATTTGATTTGTTAATACACTAAAACCGCTGGATATACTAGGTAGTATTGGATAATTGGCAATTGTCTCAACCTGATACTTAGGTGCATCTGTATAAATATCAAAATCAATATATAATGCACCTGTAATTAAATTTCCTGGTTTTAAAGATGCACGCATACCTTTTTTTAGCCAAGTTTTTAAATGCGATTGCCAAAAATTTTTTGAAACTTTTCCGTTATAGAATATTCTTTTATATTCCACTTTTATTAATACTGGAACTCTTGTATCTTCGGTTGCAAAATATGCAGGCTTATCATCAACAATAAGCATAGCAGGAGATTCTACAACGGTGCCTATTCTTATGCCTCTATATTCTACTGGTGCGCCCGCATTTAACCCTCGGATAGATTGTTCAAACTGTATGACATAATAATCATACAAAAAGTATCTTTGCTCGAGTGCTTTTTTGTAGTTTTTACTTAAAGAAAATATATGACCTGCTGTCACTATGTCGCCTGGTTTTTCACGTTCTGGAACCCTAAAGGATATACCTCCCTTTAACATTTTACTCAAAGAACCTGTTTTTATATTGATACCATCGGCAGATAAGTCGACTTCAAGCCCTGAATTGACCCAAAAAACAGTATTAAATGTCACTAAGTTTTGAAAAGGTGCTTTGATAAATATTTGATAGCGCATAGTTTGCTCTTGCCAGTCAAAATGAGCTGTTTCAATTTGGCCTACTTCATAACCTTTATAATATAATCCAGTACCAACCTCTATGACTTCAGAATTACGACTGAGCAGGTTAAATCGACCACCTTTAATATCATGAGCAATTAAAGGTGGTTCATCAAGTAATGTAAAATAACTACTGGTATCTTCAATTGAACCAGGGGAAAATTCAAGATAAACACCTGAAAGTAAGGTATTTAACCCTGTTATACCGGCTTTATCTATTCTGGGTTTAACTACCCAGATTTTAGCATCTTCAGTGAGTAAGTGCTGATATCGTTTATCAATCTCTGCGCGTGCTATAACGTACTTTCGATCATCAGATAGTTTTACATCTGTGATCACCCCCATATTAACACTACGTACTTTTATCTGTGTTTTACCTGTAATAATACCTTCAGCATGGGGCATTCGTATAAAAACCTCTTCACCCTTAGCACTTTGATATTGGTAAACCATCCAAATTCCAACAAATAAAGCAATAAAAGGCAGTATCCATATTGGCGATATTTTAGCACCTTGTTTTATTTTTGCTGATTGTGTCATGCAATATCTCTATTATTTTCTAATGAATTTTTGCTTTTGTCCCAAAGGAGTCGAGGATCAAACGCATGAGCCGCAAACATGGATGTAAATACCATAGCAGCAAAAAAAATAGCTCCCTTACCAGGAGTAATTGACATTAATGCATCTAATTGGACTAAAGCGACTAATACAGCGACAACAAATACATCTAACATTGACCACTTGCCAATAAACTCTGTTACTTGATAGATTTTTGTATATTGATGCTGAGCAATAAAATCAATATCTTCTGTATAGCTAACAACATAACATAAAAGGCTTAATACGAATATTTTTGCTAATGGAATGATGATACTTGCAATAAAAATAATTATAGCAATAGGATATGAGCCCATTTGCCATAAAGTGATTATACCATCCAGTATCGTTGCAGGTTCATCTTGGTTTAATACCCAAGTATGCATGATAGGGTAGAAATTTGCAGGAACATAAAGCATTAAAGAAGTTATCAGCAAAGCAGTTACTTTTTGTATACTTAAAGGTTTTCTAAAAAATGTTTTACTATTACATCTGGTACAATGTGATTCACATGTAAGTTGTTGGCATACTTGACATACTCTTAAGTTATTCTCTATTGCTCTTGTTGGACTACAAATAAGAGGACGATTATCTGAACTGGAAATTTTATGCCACAATTTCTTTTTATCAATATGAGACACGGACAGTAAATAACAAATAATGAAGACAGAAAAAGCATAAAAACTTAAACCGAAATTAATATCCGCGATTGACATTATTTTTACCATGCTGATCAATATGGCTATCATAAAAATTTCTGACATCACCCAAGGCATCATATTAAAAATTAATTTTAATAATCTAATTCCGTAGTTACGAGGGACTAATGTTAACAAACCTATATGAATTAGCACAAAAAGCACCAATAAAATCAGTGGTAAAAATATAATTGAAATATCTATTAACAGACCCAAAAATGGACTGTTGTATTTGAATAAGATCTTACCGGCATCAAGTAAAGTGATAGTTTGCGTGATCCCTTGTTCACTAAAAGAGATAAAGGGGTAGAATAGTGCGCTTAATAACATAACGATTGCACATAGACTGAGTGCGACAACTTTTTGTTCACTATTCTCCTTTCCAACATGCAATTTACAATAACAGTTTGGGCAAGACGCAACTTGAGAAGGCTTTAAAGCTTCGATAAAAATAAGATCATCACAGTGATCACATGCTAAATGTATTTGCATTTTGAACCAAGGAAATATACTCGAAGTTTAGTGTAGTGTAAATTTTTGAAGAATACATGATTTCAAAATTATTTAACAGTTCATCACACTCAACTTTTTAAATAGTTAATAAGCGTGTTAATTAACACAAAATAGATTTAATACTCTAATTGACTTTTAACTGTTACCAAAAAAAGATAAGGTAAACTTATAAAAATAATAATTAAGCACCCATTTTATGTGGCCAACAACAAAACTTTATTATCGTAGTTATCATTATTCTCTAAAATTATTTAGTTTAATTTTTCCTTTTCCAAGACCTGCTTTATATCAAGGTGAACAGGCTTTAAATCAATTAATTGATAGGATCAAAATAAACAAACAAAAATCACTTTTGCTTGTAACTGATAATGTTTTGCAAGAACTTGGTTTATTAGAACCTTTAGTCGAACTACTTATAAAACATGAAATATCACACACTATCTATAGCGATGTACAGCCTAACCCTACAATTGAAAATGTTGAGAATGGCCTAAATGCTTACTTAAATGCAAATTGCCAAGCTGTAATAGCACTTGGCGGTGGATCCGTTATGGATTGCGCCAAACTCATCGGCGCGCGAGTTGTAAAACCAAAAAAGTCAGTTGCTCAGTTAAAAGGACTATTTAAAGTACTCAAAAAACTTCCTGATTTATACGCAATCCCAACGACAGCAGGTACTGGCTCTGAAACAACAATTGCGGCTGTTGTATCGGATCCTTTAAACAAACAAAAGTATGCGGTAACAGATCTTGTTCTAATGCCTAAAGTTGCCGTATTGTTACCAGAACTAACATTAAAACTACCTCCACACATAACAGCCGCAACAGGGATGGATGCGTTAACTCATGCAATTGAAGCGTACATTGGAGTCAATGGTAATAAATTCACAGATGATCGCGCATTAAAAGCAAGTAAACTTATTTTCGAAAATTTACAAAACGTATATCAAGAAGGGGGTAATCTTATACAGCGAAATAATATGTTATTGGCTTCTTTTTATGCTGGTGAAGCCTTCACTCGTACTTCAATTGGTTATGTTCATGCAATTGCACATAATTTGGGTGGGTTGTACGGTACTCCACATGGTTTAGCCAATGCCATTGTTTTACCCTATATTTTGAAATGGTATGGTAAAAAAGCACATAAATCATTAGCTAAAATGGCTGTTAACTGCGGAATAGGGCTGGAATATCCTACTGACAGTGATAAAGCGAATGCTTTTATTACTGCTATTGATAAGTTAAACCAAGATATGCAAATACCAAAAGGATTACCTGAATTGAAAAAGTCAGATATTAAAAAACTTGCAAAAAAAGCACTTAAAGAAGCACATCCTGATTACCCCGTACCTAAGTTTATGACATTAAATGCATGTGAACAGATATTAAATAAGTTATTAGTTTAAATATAAAATTTTGAAATTTTTTTTTCAAAATATGGGTCTATAATTTATGGAGTTATTAGTGCTATTTTATAAACTCAATCTTTAGGTGAATTTCTTGATAAATAAGTTTTTTTTAATTAATTTTTTATTTTTTAATACTCAGGCTTTTGCAAATAATATTACAATTAAAGTAATGGACTCGAAACAGTCAAAAGTAGAAGGCGTTATAGTCTATTTAACCCCTGAGAATAATACATTAAATCATGCTTTGACTAAGCATCCTTTAATTATTTTCCAAAAAAATAAAAAATTCACACCTTACATCGCAGTTCTACAAAAAGGACAAGAAATAAACTTTAAAAATCAGGATGATGTAACACATCACATATACTCAGCTTCAGGTGAAAATCGTTTTGATTTTAAAATTAAGGCGGGAGAACAAAATAAAAGTACGGTGATAACGACTTCAGGTGAAGTTGCAATGGGATGTAACATTCATGATTGGATGAGTGGTTACGTACTAGCTGTAGATACGCCATATTTTGATCAAACTAATTCACAAGGCTTGAGCATTTTTAAGCACATACCACCAGGGAGTTACAAGTTAACAATTTGGCACCCACAATTAGAAACACAAAAAAACGAATTTACAAAAAAGGTAGAAATACATAACAACTATCATTTTAAAGTTATTTTGCCTAAACCTCTTTTACCTATTCCAGCTCAACAAAATCAAGATGAATTTGATTTCTTAGAAGGATATTAATTCAGTGGCAATCCCCTTTATGAAAAGCTTACAAAGCCGTATTTTTATCTTATTTATATCTTTACTACTGTGCGTTCAAATGATGTCTTTTTTTTCGACATATCAAGCAAAACAAAAATCAGAAACTGTACAACTCAACAATAAAATAGAAACTGCAAAACAAGTATTTGAAACTCAATTTGATAACCGGAACTATTATCTAAGTGCATTTGCTGAAACGGCGGCAAAAGACTACGGCTTAAAAACTGTTTTTTCAGAAGATAGAAAAAGCTTTTTACTCGCTTTAAATAATCATAGAAAAAGAATTAGTGCAGATTTGGCCATAGCAATTAAGCCTGATGGAGAAATATCAGGACAGTTAATTACTTACATGAAGAACAAGCAAATTAAAGTTAAAATTGGTCCCGAACAAGGTCAACAATTCAGTAATTTAGAACTGTTTACGCAAACACAAACTGCTGAACTCTATTATTTAGATTCGAAAATATATCAATTAAGCTTAGCACCTTTAAAAAGTGGTAGCAGGGTGATTGGTTGGATCGGTTTTGGTTATATAATCAACCAAGATTTAGCAAATAAACTCGCAAAGTTAACAGGGGTTAATGTCAGCTTTTTACTAAAAGATCCTGATTTGCCTACGTCAAAAAAAATTATTAATTCAAATAGCATCAATAAAATCACGTATGAATCCAAATTTATTCACGCTATAAATTCGGGTAAAAATGATAACTACATTATTAGTCATTTTAAGTTAGGTGAAATTGATAAAACAAGCCTAACAGCATTGTTGTTTCAGTCGAAAGTATCTGTTCTCAAAAAAATTCATGATGATTGGCAACAATTTTTAATCATATTTATGCTTGAAATTATACTATCACTTTTTGGTGCATATTTAATTTCAGCAAGCATTACTCGTCCGATCAAACAATTAATTCATCAAATAAAATATATTGGCCTAGGAAAGTATGATCAAGATATTACAATAAATGCGAGTCAAGAATTAACTCAATTAGCAAATGAATTTAATCAAATGAAAGATGCTGTAGTAGCACGTGAACAATTAATCCGCCATCAGGCATATCATGATTCAATTACTAATTTACCGAACCGAAATTATCTCGTTGAGCGTTTATCTAAACTACAAAATAAGCAACAGAACTTTATTATTCTGCAATTAAATATTAGAAGAATAAAAGAAATTAATGACACTTTAGGGCATCAAGTTGGAGACAAAGTGATTGTAGAATTCTCAAATCGCCTTAAGTTATTTGATTGTAATGATGAATTATTTCATTTAGGCGCAGATGAATTTGTATTGATCAGTCAAAAACAAGATATAAAAAAAACGATTTCACAATTATCAATTAGCTTAGATTCTTTGTTTAATCATGAAAATTTAAATTTACATCTGCAATACTCTATTGGAATAGCTAAGTATCCTGAACATAATAGTGAGAATATTGCAGACCTTTTAAAGAAAACAGATATCGCCTTGCAGTACGCAAAAAAACATAATCGCATTTACCAAATTTATGATCGCCAGTTTGACTTTAATACTTTAGAACGACTGCATTTAATCAATAGTTTAAAAACGGCGATAGAACAAAGTCAACTTGTCCTACATTATCAACCTAAAGTCTCTTTAGCGTCAATGAAAATTAGCCATGTAGAAGCACTTGTCCGTTGGGAACACCCAATAAATGGGTTAATTCCTCCAGACTCATTTATTAGTATTGCTGAGCAAACAGGTCAAATGGATGCATTAACTCGTTGGGTTACAAAAGAAGCAATTAGACAATATTTAGCTTGGCAAAAACGCAATATAAATATAAAGATCGCCATCAATATTTCTGCTGAAAATTTAAAAGATAAATCATATAGTGACTATGTTATCGCTTTGAAAAATGATAACAATATAGCCGATAATGAGATAACTTTGGAAGTTACAGAAGATGCAGTTTTATCCGACCCTGCTAAAGCGACTGAAATTTTAACTTACTTAAAATCTCACGGTTTCAAATTATCAATTGATGATTATGGAACTGGTTATTCTTCTCTGGCTCAATTAAAGCAACTTCCAGTTCAAGAGCTAAAAATTGATAAATCATTTGTACAACATTTGATGCAAAATACAGATGATCAAATAATTGTTAGATCAACGATTGAGTTAGCACATAACATGGGATTAAGTGTTGTAGCCGAAGGAATAGAGGATGAAAGAACGCTACTTTGGCTGAAGGAACATCATTGCGAATTAGCACAAGGCTACTTCATTAGCCGACCTATTCCAGCTAAACTATTCCAAACTTGGTTAAAAGAATGCACATACACTACAGCAAAGGAAGGCAAATGATTAAGTTTATAGTCATATCATTTTTACTTATCAGTTCTGATATTTACAGTGCTGAACAATCATTTAAAGGGTTAGTCGATACGCGGGTTGTATCTGTAGAATATGATACTCAAAGTTATTTAAGTGGGAACTATGGAAAATTTAATTTTGATTCTGATACCCCATTCACATTAGCACAACTCGGATTGCAATATACTATGAAATGGGAAAATAATCTATCATTTCATGCTGTTGGAAATATATATATTGACGGACGAAATAATGGAATAGGATTAACCGAAGCATTTTTATCTTATAGAAACTTGCCAAATCAAAATGGATGGCGAATAAAATCAAAAATAGGTGTTTTCTATCCTAAAATTTCCTTCGAAAATATAGCAACTGCTTGGTCAACTCCTTATACATTAACGAGTTCAAGTTTGAATAATTGGGTGGGTGAAGAATTAAGGCATTCTGGATTTCAATTAACTTTGGATAAACTTGGAAAATTTAATAAATCTCAGCATAATTTTAGTTTTGACATCAGCCTATTTCAAAACAATGATACAGCAGGTGCTATGTTATCGTGGCATGGATGGACTTTAGGAAATAGGCAAACATTACTAAATGAGAAATTAGTCGTTCAACCTTTTGCAGCAAGATCAACGACATTAGCTACACAAGCTTCTTATTCAGATCCATTTATTGAACTTGATAACCGTTGGGGCACACATTTAACAACAAATTGGCAGTATGATAATTATTTAACTATTTCAGGTGGTATATATAATAACAATGCGGATGCAAGTATTGTAAAATCAGGGCAATATACTTGGGATACAAACTTCAAACATGTCGGTATTAAATATAACATCAATCAAAAGATACAACTCATTTCTCAGTATATGACTGGTAATACTTTCATGCAATCTCCTTATGGAGATAAAGTAGTAGAAAATGACTTTAATAGTGGCTTTATCATGTTACGATTCCAACAGAATAAGCATCAGTATGCGATCAGAGTAGAAGAATTTGAAGTAAAAGATTTTGATTCTACTGTAGGAGATAATAACAATGAATATGGTAAAGGCATTACATTAAGTTATAGATATAAACTTAATAAAAGGAGTTTTATTCATAGTGAATTTAATTGGCTCAACTCATCAAGGCCTGCACGTTGGTATTTAAAACAAGATGTCAATTTAACAGAGCAGCAATTTCAGTTAGCTTTTAGACATTATTTTTAACAAAAAAGAAGCCCATTCGGCTCCTTTTATAAGTTATTGGAAAGTAAGAATTACTCTACAATGTTTGCCACTGTATGTTCAATTGTCAATTTAAACTCAGCATCATCACAGTTCTCAGTATTACAATCTTTTTCTTCTAAAACGATAATGTAGTTACCGTCTTGGGTGAAAGCTTGCTCTGGTACGGTAATTAAACTTCTAAGCTGACCATCATCATCAAAAACTACTTGAATTGTGTAAGTTTCATTATCAATAGCAACTGACTTATGTTGATATTTTGTGATGTTTTTAGCAAAAGTATTTGTATCTTCAATACTTTCACCTGATTTTGTAAAGAAGACATCAAGTTGACTTAATTCAATACCATTAGAAGAATTAATTAAGTTGATGATTTGAATATCATGTGATGTAGAGTTAGGTGATAAATTTTCAGTGATAGATTTCATACTAGGCTGAATTCTGTCATTATCTTGATATACTATAGCAGCAAGACTTTCTTCACGATTCAGTGTGATTAGGTATTTCTCTATAACAACTTCTCCCGTCGCTTCGTCAGTCATACTAATAGTATAATCACCTGGAACAAGCTTCATATATTCTGAAAAACTGTCAGAAGCAATAGGTGCAGTACTATTATCTAAATTAGTCGCTGTAAATGTTACATTTTCATACTGATTTAACGAGTTATAAAAATGAATTTGTCCTTGTGCATCTTCATGTTTTAATGCAATTACATTATTGCTGTCTGATACTAAATCGATTGTAATGCTGCCATCAGTAACACCGTAAACATCACGAATAATCGCGATGTAGCTAATGCCATCATATAATGATGTTTCAGTTGAACGGAAGATAACTTCATCTTCACCCGCTTTTGTAATATATAGGCTAAATTTGCCTTCAGTATAAGTGATAAAATCACTTGCTGATAATTTAGTTGTTGTTGTGACAAAGTCAGCATCAGTAAAATCATCGTCTTCACTGGCCAGATACACATCAAAATTCACATCAGAACCAACAGTATTAATAAATGCTAAACTAAATAACTCATCATCGCTATTTGATTCATCAACATCTTCAATAGAGATTTCAGTAAATGTAGGTTCTGCAAAGTCACCAGTCATAATTATAAGTTGTTTTTGATCTGAATTAATTTTTACATCTTGTTCAAAAATAGATTTATAGTCACCATCATCATTTTGGTATTCATAACTTACTTCGTATGTATCCGATTGGTAGCTATGGCGAGTTGAAACAGCACCAAACTTGGATCCAGTTCTTTGCACATCCTCTATAAATAAAAATGTTTTTGGGCTGTTATATGAACCATTATATAATTGAATATAACCATTATTGTTTGAATCACTTGAGCTACTACCACAGCCAGTTAATGCAAGCCCAATTAATGCTGGTAAAGCGAGTTTTTTTGTTTGGTTTAATTTCATTGTTTAGATCCGGTTATATATCAATTGGCGACAGGGCAGTATGGCACGCAAACATTAAAATAATGACTAACTTTACCAATTATTACCATTGATTACTTTCAATTACAAAAGTAACAAAAATTCACAATTGAAGGATGATTTAAATAGGATATAAAGTGAAATATTCAGATTAGATACAGCTGAAAATGAAAGTGAATAACCCTAGAATATTAGGGCTATTTTATTAAAGACTTTTCTTTGGAGGTAATGCAACGTTAGCAAAAATGAGCCCGGCTATTAAAGACATAAAAATAATGAAAGTTTGCTGACCTATATGATCCGTATGTAAAAAATCTTGGCCTGACATCAATGCATTTAATCCTATATAGGTTTTACTGCCTGGTACTAACACTATTAATCCTTGCATTGAAACAATACAGGCCGGTGCGTTTGCAATTCGCGTAAATAAATTACTATAGATGCCAACCGCAAATGCACCAACAAAAGCGCCTAAAGTGAAATCTAAATATATGGCTCCTAAGTAGCTTGCACCAAACGCAATAAAACCAGCAACAATTGACCAAACCGCATGCTTCGCTTTAGTTTTGAAAATGATAATTAAACTTGTACATAATGCCGCAATTGCAACCCAAGCAGTCCATTTTTCAAGTGGTACAGGGGCAATAAACTCTGCTTGTCCAAACAATGCAAAACCCAAAGCCATGCCTAAGAAAGCGCCAAAATATAATTTGAATAACAGCATGATAGCATCCATAATCCTCGCTGTTCCAGAAACTAAATGGCGGGCAGAAAGCTCAGCTAACCCCAGTGTTAATGCCAAACCAGGAATAAAAACAATAATGGCAGATAGGATCACCAGCCTAATATTTATGCCAGGATCAATATAAACACTAATAGCACAAGCAAGTAATGCTGATACAACGGCAACAAGCGGCTCTAACATATGAGCGACACCTTTAGAACGCTCAGACCATAAAACAAAAATATAAACAACTAAACTAATAATTGCAGACCAAAAAGCATCATTCCAGCTCGTGCCCATAAGCATTGCAAAAGCACCACCTGACATTGAAAATGCTAAACCAGTAGCAACTTTACTATATGGATTTGGTAAGTCATTAATCTCATCTAATCTACTATCCGCTTCTTCTAAAGTTCGAGAACCGTTAGAGAGTTCATCAACTAATTCATCAGTACGTGATAATGAGCCTAAATCAAGCTCACCTGGTGTGACGCGGGCAGCATGTGTATACTCATTTTCATGACCTTCACTCCATATAACAAATGTTAATGCCGTAGGAGTGATGATAAATGAAGATTTCAGTCCTAAAGAGCCAGCTACATTTAATAAATGCGCTTCTAACCTATAAGCTGGCGTACCATACTTGTGAAGCATTTTTCCAAGTTTTACTATAAACTTTCTTTTCTGAGTAAAAGTCGCGTTATTCAAAATTCATTCCACAGATAGTAGTGCATAAACTATCGCTAGAATATTTTAATAAAGCGATAGGTTATTAAATTAATTAAAATTATTGGCTTAATTAGTTTTAAGCATATTTTATTACATAAATTAAGGAATATAGTTTATGCAATACTTTTAGGGAATTGTAAATTGAAAATTTAATCTGTCACGCTTTATTTTGTGTTTTCTATCTGTTTTTTGCTTCTATCCATTGTGCCATATATTTTGTACTCGCCATCGTATGATGTTTTAACATCGCTCCTATGAAGTTATTTAACCTATGTTTGCTTAACTCACTGCTGGTTTGTGTTAATTTATCAATAAATAGCTTTCCTAGTGCTTCTCCATCATATCTGTTTTTAAGTAAAGGAGTTGCGGCATGTTGTGCTTTATTCCAAGACTGTTCATTCTGATAAAGATGGACAGCTTGTTTCACAAAATCGTTAATATCTTTAGTTATTTCACCGGGCCATTGTTCATTATCGTACATACCTTCAGCACCTATATCAGTTGTAATATTAGGTGTACCAACTATCATGGCATCTAATAACTTTCCTTTTATTCCTGCCCCAAATCGTAAAGGTGCTAAACAAATCCTTGCGCTTTGTATTACCTCTAACGCATTATCAGCCCAGCCCTTTATATTAAAGCCCATTTTAGGATTATTTAATGCAGTTGCCTTAGGAGGTGGATAAGAACCATAAATATATAATTGCGCATCCGGAAGTTGCTTTCTGATCAAAGGCCATAATTTTTGTAAAAATAATACGGCATCCCAATTAGGCGCGTGACGAAAATTTCCGATTGTCATAAACCCACAACGCTCATTAAATGACTTTGTTTTAGTTGGCAACTGCTTTAAATCAAGCATAAAAGGTAAGTAATGCAATATATCGCTTGATATATTAAAGGTATCAGTTAACAACTGCATTTCAAAACTTGATATAATTAAAGAAATATCACATCTTAAAATTGCTGCTATTTCTCTTTTTGCAATATCGCTATGTAATAAATCAGAGCAAGTCATAGTTCGCTCCTGTTTGTGAGCTTGATGACGTGCATTTCTTAAGCACTGTAAATCTTCTGTATCTAATATTTTCAATGCATCAGGGCAATATTTATCTATTCGCCAACCAAATTGCTCTTCCATCATAAAACGATCAAACATGACGATGTCAGGAGATAATATTTGAATATATTCATCAAAACTTGAACAGTTAAGTGTAATTTCTTTACTTGTCATCCCTTCGCTATCTAAATCTATCATATGTTCTGTTTTTTGAGCCGGTGTTGCAAACTCGACCTGCCAACCTTGCTTCTTGAATAATCGTAATATTGATAGCATATGACTACCAGCAGCTGATGAATTAGGCTCGGGCCAAACATAACCGATAACAAGTATTTTTTTCATTTTTGAGTTCTTCTTACGAGAAAATATGGAAACTTTATATGTTTTTAAAATCGTGAAACTAATGCCTGATAATTAAAGGTATTATAAATAAAGGATGATAGCAGATAAATTAGATCACCAATTCATCCCTATTAAGCGTAGGGCATTCTTATTTCTCTATTTTAGAATTAGCATTTTTTATTTGGCAAAAATGTATCCTGCATTTTAGAGATTCAATAGCAATTTGGCTAATAATTAAATTCATTAATATTAATATCGCTAAGCCTAACTGAATAGGACCATGGTTAATTCCAAGTTCAGAATCATAAATCGCGAGACCAAATAATAAAAATAAAATAACCAAAAAAACTTTTAGCAGTTGATTTGTATAAAAGGTTAAAACACCTTCTTTTTTGATATCTTTTTTAATAAAAACAGAACAAAAATATGGGATAACTTTTACTTTAAATCCAGATTGCTTTTCTACAAAGTGCTCATTCATCAATGTTAATTGATCACGTAATGCATCAATCACTAAAATACCTATCTAGTTAACTTTTTGATTGAGAAGTGTAATCAAATACATTTAAAAATGCACTCACTAACTGAGGTCTCACTTTATTATTTTTATCCATTGTCCAGGTAAAGGCTCCCCTCGCGGATATTGACCATTAATCAACCTCAGTTGCTGTTCCCCATAAAGTCCGATCTTTAATTGTTTTGCCAGTAGTGAAAATTTAGTTTGGTCATTGGCTTTGACATAATGAATGACTTTAGATTTTTTATTGGTATTTTGCACTCTGTGAGGTTTAAAGCTATGAATACTTTTCAAAAATAAACTATCATAATCTACTTTTGGATCTGGGTTATTCACTTGTGAAATAATTGTATAAGCTCGTCCACCTTGAAAAATCGTTGCGACCCTTTGATCATTATCGCCATTAATACCTTCAATAATACCTGTATGTCCAACTAATCCATTTTGTTTAAAATCTTCTGAACGTTTTAAAATAATCACTTTAGTTTGGTTTCTTAAATGCTTCCCTGGAGATATACCTTTTAACCTCTTAGAAACACGTAATTGAATTTTTGCTGATTTGTTTTCAGGCTCAATTATGATTGATTTTCGTGTATTTTTAACTTTCCAATCCATGGGGAATAACAGTGAAAAACCTAATTTCTCATGAATATATCTATTTTTTTCTACCGGTTGTTTTTTCAAAAGGGCACTATAATTAACACCATAGATCATGCCTTCCGTTTTTTCTCTATATACCTGTTCATTAATATTTTTGTTATCACTCGATTGAAGTGAGCCAGCTTTAGAAATGACTTCTTTTAATCGAATATCGTTTCTTGGGTGAGTAGCAAATACACCATGATAACTTTTAGTTTTTTTTCCTTCTTCTTTAGCTCTGTAGCGGGCAAATTTTTCTTGGTCTTTAAGCACCCCAATTGTTTCAACCATAGCATGAGGATCATAACCGCTACTAAGTAAATAATCCGCACCTAAACCATCGGCTTCTAATTCCATTTCTCTACCATAGCCTTTTACAGCTGCGGTACCCAATAAATTAGTCACATCACCAATAGCTGCACTGCCAGTAGTAAATATAGATAAAACAGATAATACACTTGCACCTTTTCTGGCAGAGTCTTGTCTAACAACATGCCTGGCTGTTACATGTCCAACTTCATGTGCCAATACCGCCGCTAGTTGAGCTTCAGAATGAAGATAACTTAATAAGCCACGATTGATATATATGTAACCTCCGGGTAAGGCAAAGGCATTGATATCTGGGGCATCTATTATTGTAAAATGGTATTCAATATCGGTCCTATGACTATTTTTTACAATCTTTTGACCTATGCTATTTACATATTCAGTGAGTTTTTTATCCTGATAAATAGGCATAGATTTTATTAATTTTTCATGCATTTCTTTACCCATTGCAATTTCAGAACTTTCAGACATCAAAACAATATCAGGAGTCCCTGTAGCAGGGTTAATTGAACAGCCTAGATTTAAAAAAAACAAAGATATGAGAATAAACTTGATAATAAGCATAGGTGTTAATTTCATATTATTTCCTCTGGGGTTAACCCTGCGTATTATTAAAGAAATGTTTTAATTGTACAGCCATTCCTTTACAAGCATCAGCTTGTACTTGAGCAATAATTGGTATGGGTATCACAACTGCTGGCATATAGGATGTACCATCGGCTTCACTGCTGATTTTACCGATCAACTTTTTATTTTTATAATCCCAAATAGATGCTTCATATTCTGCTTTTTTATCCCAAGTTCCAAAGCCAAAACAACCCAACCCACCACCACCTAAACTGCAAGTAATACTGCCACTACTGCGAGTTGTTTCGGTATTACCATCAACCCATACTATATAATGTACATTAAAATCACTGAATTTTTGTGATACTGCATCATATGTCAATAGTCTTTGTAGATCTCGTACTCTTAAAGGTGCAGTTCTCGGTTCAAACCAGGGATATAAATTATCAACAAACGTTTGCTCAGGTATAACATTGAGTTGATTTTTACCTTTAGCTAATATTTTACCAATACACGAAATAAGTTCGGGTTCTGTTTCGTAATCACTACTGGTTCTTCTACCTATTATAACTATTGACTCTCCTTCAACCAATTCGGTAGCTGAATGTTGAATTTCTTCAATAGTAACAGTCGTGCAACCAGCTAATACTACTAATATATAAATTAGGCTTAATACACATTTAAAAGATAGTTTAATCATCATTATTACCTGTTGTATTGAGCAATTAAGTGAAAATGCTTTTACTTTATATGGTACAAATTAAGCATAGCTTCTATTATTTAAATTCACCATTTCAAGCTTATTTATTTGCATGTTTCTTTAACCAGTTATGTATTTCAGGTATATGACTAAATTTAAGTGTTAATCCAGCGCCTGCATCTCTAAGCGCAATAACCATCGCTTCATTAAGCGCACTTTCTTGAGATTGCATAAAAGAAGTCGGTGTTTTCCCGTATGCTGTTAAAATCCAATCAGCCAGTAACAGACCTGCATTATCATAAACCTTCATATTATATTTAATCCAAACCTCAAACATATTCAATTTTGTTTCTGCTGGAACGTTATATTGAAGTTCATCAACATGAGGTTTGAAAAAAATATCAATTGAATAATTTTGTTTGTTTTTGATATCAGTAACACTGACAACATCAGTGAACATTGCAGGTAATACAGTATTAAATAATTTTAATTGTGCTTCACCGACTTCAATTTCCCATTCATCTCGTTTAGTATCTTTTTCTGTATATTGGTAATCTCTAAAATCGCTGTCATAAATAACACCTAAAGTATAAGGTAATTTATTAACAACAGGAGTTGGGAATTGCCCCTTAACCGTCAAAGTACTCTTACAGCCAGTAAAAATGACTAAAGTCACAATAAATATCAATAGTTTTAAACTGTTAATTATCATTTATTTATCCTTTTAAAATAAAATTTAGTGATATTACTTAATTTTATAATCATTTAAACCAACAAAGGTACCACCATTTCTATATGTTAATTCTCTCATCAAAGTGGCAAATCGAATTCCAGTCGTTTGCAAATGGCTTGGTCTCATAAATTGAACAGGAAAACCAACAGCATGTATTCTTACAAGTCTTTCATTATTTTTGTTTACTTTATTAATACGCTCAATTGTATTGAGTACTGTTTGTATGGAGCGACCTGAAAACTCATCACCCATAACATATAAGCTAATTCTTTTATCTTGGCTAAAAAAGGTACTAATTGCTTTTTGAATGCCCTCTACGGGGCTACTATTACTAAAAGGATTCCAAGTTCTTAAGCGTTTTATAATCGCCTCCCTGCGACCTGGAGTATCCGGAATCCATTTTCTACGATAATTTGTAAACATATACTTGCCCATATCATTCATAATTTGAATGCCTTTTACTTCAGGGTAAATGTCTAAAGTCGCTATTATTTCCTCTAACAATCTCTGCCATCCATAATTATACATACTGCCTGAAGTATCTATAATGAAAATAAGATACTCACTATCTACTGGGATCCCTCCAATCAGGTTATTTTTATTTTGATAATTAGCGCCTAGTAAACGTGTCATTTCATCAGAAAGAGACTGTAGTGCAATAGCAAGTTTTCCCTTCTCTTTTTGCATATAGGTAGCAGCTTTTGCAGTTTGTGCAAATTGTGCTTGGATTGTGGCTAATTTTGTTCTTAAAATGGCAATACGTTTTTTTTCACTATCAATTTGTTCATGCTTTGCCGTTAAATTTCTATTGAAAATCGTTGTTTCACCTCTTATAGTAAATAAAATTTTTTGTAAGTTTTCAACTTGAGCATCTAAATTAATTGCCGATTTTTCCAGCACAATAGGCTGTACAGTTTTAGTAATCATTAATAGTAAAATTATGGCACCAAAGCCACAACAAATTACATCTAAAAAAGCAATGCTTGACTCTTGTTGTATCCTTTTATTTCTTGCCATATAGGACTCCTAAGGCCAATCACTTGAAGGACTCATAAATGAGCCAGATGTATACTGTGCAAGTTTCCAAAAAGCAGATGCTGCCATAGGATCACCTTCCATAGGCCATAACAAAATATTTACGGGGATCCCTTCAGGCAGACTATTTACAGCTTTTTCAAATAATATTTCTCTTTGAGGACCTGTAATTGTTGTTGCCTTATTGTTACTTTCATTACCTTGAGTGGGTAAACCATCAGTGATTAATAAAATATTATCGGGTAGAGGATCTAAATAGTTTACTGATTGAAATGCTTTTTCTAAATTTGTTCCACCGTTAGGGATTATCATTCTTAAGTTTTGAATACTTGAATTGAGTGTTTCTCGATCTGAAATATAATGCCATTTATGAATACTTTCCTTAAAGGCGGCAGATACTTCTGTATTAAATCCATAAATTTGATATTGGCTTTGAACGGGAAATTTCGCAATTAACCATTCTACTGAGAGTATAGCCCGAGTCCATTTTGCAGATGACCTTTTTAGCTCATCAGGAACGTATTTTTTTCGGATTATATTTACAATTGAGTTGTCTAACATGCTCGCTGATTTATCTAATAAAATTAAGGTTCTTGCGCCACTGAGTTTCAGTCCTGTTAAATACTGTCTATTACCTTGTCCTGCAAAATCTCTTGCGTCATTGGCTTTTGCTTGTTCATCCTCTAGCTTTTCTTTTTCTAACATCAGAGTTTTAATCTTGTGTTTTAAGTCTAAAATTTGCTGATCATCATCTGGCATATCAAGTTGAGTGATTTTATTATTTATTGCATCAATTTCATCATTTATCCTTCGTGCTAAACCGCTTGTTTCAACCAGTGCTTGATCTAATGTTGATATCGTATTTTTTAATTTAACTAAGTGTTTATCGCCCTCTAAAATTTCTTCTTCTAATAAATTAACTTCAGCTTTTAGTGTATTATTTTGTGCATCTACAACGGTATCAACATCATGCTTTATAATTAAAAATACCAATATTACAGCACCAAATCCGCAAGACATGATGTCAAGAAATGATAAGCTAAAAGTTGTAAATTGGCGCTTTTTTGACATAAACTTAAAACTCCTTATCTAAGAAAATCACTTTCAAATTTAGTTTGTCTAAATTCGAAATCGTATCACCACAATTTAAAAGTATCGTTTGTGAGATGTGTGATTTATTGACTACTATTGGAATATCCTTTAATAAGGTAAGTAATACATTTTTCTTGTTTGGGACTAGAGCAATAAAAGATGACTTTGTTTGCTTTCGACTAAATGGGTGAACACCGTTTTGAGTTTCATTTAAATATATCGTTGCATTTTTAAATGCAACGCAAAATTGGTTACATAAAATATGAGTTGGGGTATCATAATTTTTTTCATTGTTCCTTTTATAATCTTTTAATATTGGGATTTTATCAAGTAAACATATTCCTGTTTGTTTATTTATGAATGGTAGATACTGTTTAATTAAGTAATAAGTTGGAGTTATTGGCAGTAAATTACATTCATGTTTGTATGATGTGTTAGAAATTAAATTATATAGTTTTGTTGTAAGATATATTGATTGATTTTGTGAGGCACTTTCGAATAAAGTGGCAAAAAATTCAGTTGTTTTATCTATCAAATCTAGTCGTTCTATTTTAATTGATTTCTCATTTATCAAAATATTCTGATCTTCTATTAAGCCTGTATTTGATAATTGGTATAAGATTTTATATATTTGATCAAACAACGCTTGTTCTGTGAGTGCGCTGTGTAAAGCATCAAATCGTAAATGTTTTATAAATATTTGATTACACCAATTTGAAATATATGAGACTAGTTCTAAAAAACCTGATTCAGGGAAAGTTTTGTTGCCGGTTAATTCAATAGATTGATTTATCGTAAGCAGAGACAAACTTGAGTTGTGTAATCCTAATTGGCCAACACCATACTCTCCTTTAAAATCAACTTTTACTATATTGAAAACATCATGATTTATGATTGTTAATGTATGTAATTTACAACTTGTTGCTAATCCTAAAAGTAAAGCTAATTGTTGTTCTTTATAATAAGAAGGAACCATAAAAACAACCTGAGTATTATCTTTGTAATTTTTAGTGATCTCAGATAGTTGCAGGTAAACTAAGTCAGCAAAATGTCTAACATTTTTATTATGGCTGTTTATTTTTTCATAACCCAAACGCTGCCAATAATGAGAGTAAAAGTCATCTGGAGATATCTTAATATTAGATAGCGCTTTATCGCCAAATACTACCTGATCTTTTTCAATATGTGCATATGCGCATTGTTCGAAACTATATTCACCGTCATGCACTGTAATTTGAAAATCATTAATTTCAATCACAATTAGATTCATTTAAATCTCCCCAGAGCCTTCGGTTTTTAAGTGATTTAATAAATTCTCATCGCAATAGTCTTGGGTATTTTGCACATGTCTTTCTTGAAATAGCTGAAGCTGGTGAGTAAAAAACATGATAAAAATACTAATAATTAGTGCAATAAATGTTGAATTAAAAGCAACACCCAAACTGTTAGTTACACCTATAATATCACCTTCTACGGCTTTGTGAGCTTGACCTAGCGCTTCGCCTATCCCTCGTACAGTTCCAATAAAACCAATAGAGGGAATAGCCCAAGATATATACCTGATCATTGCTAATTCGCTGTCTAATCGGTCCGCTTCAGAATCACAGGTATCTTTTATAGCTGTTGCCACAGCTGCTATATTTTCTGTCGCAATAAAACGTTTAAGTGCTACTAATATTGTTCTAGGCAATAATAATATTTGTTTGTCTTTTGGTAAGTTCTGAATTGGTCGGCACAAACTGTTTGCATCTTCAGGTAAAACCTTGGTGCCTTGCTGTATATTTAAAACAGACAAATGCAACATCGAGGTTTCATGAACGGTTGTTTTGGCTTTATATGCCATTATCATTAAAACCCAAAACATTAATATAAAACATGTTTCTTGTTCATAATCTTTTAATACAATATAGAGTGATCTTTGAGTGCTAATTTCACTCCCCGCTTTTTGTTGCGCTTCTTGTTGTTGTAAAAGTACTTCTGCGTTGGGTCTAATGACAGCAACATAAACAGCATGCACTATCAGTATTGAAATTAATAAAGAAAATATTTGGTATATAAATTCACTGCCAGAACTTCTTTTCATTATGAATTTCCTTTTAAATATCAATGGGAAACGGAACAGATAAGTCTTCAGAAATAGACTCTGTTGGTATGAACTTTTGATCTTTTTTCGTTTTTTGTACTTTATTTTTATCGATTATATTTTCTATTTTAGATAAGCTAAAAACCCGCTTAGGCTTTTGAGTGATTAACTCTATAGCGCTGCTTATTTTTTTTACTTGTTTATTTGAAATACGATTATCTGTGTTTTCATTAGATAAACTTGATGTTGTTAAAAGTGATAACAAACAAATGCTCAGTTTCATAATCATAAACTAACCTCTTAATTTGCATACTTAGCAATTCTAAAGCCAAGATCTTGCCTCTTACTATTGCCATAATCTCTAAATGAAAGCCTTAATTCAGTTCTTGTTCCATGTGCCCAACTGGAACCTCTAATCACATGATAATCTCCAGTAAGTGGCCCCATAGGGTCAACTTGTATTTTTGAAGACAATCCGGTTTGTATTTCATAGAGATCATGACTCCATTCAGCGACATTACCGGATAAATCATATATCCCTTTTTTATTTTTATTAAATGACGCAACTGGTGCGGATACAGGATAGTTGTCATTATATTTAGCTTGTACATTCCCTAAAATAGCTGCTCCTGAAATGTCAGCAAAGTTCCCTGATTTTTTAGTGGGAGGTAAAGAATCTCCCCATGGGTATTTCAACATTTGGTCATCGATAAATCTTGAGGACCAAATCCATTCAGCTTCTGTTGGTAACCTATAACCTTTTGCTTTTTCATCAAATGAAATCAGTTTATTATCTTTTATGTTATATACATTTTTTAGTTTTTCTTTTAATGAAAGCCAATTACAAAATAAAGCTGCTTGTATCCAAGTTATATTTACAACTGGTTGGTCAATACCATTTAAACTTTTTCCTTTTACATGGCCTGATGAATGCTCACTTTCAAATTGTTTAAATTGTTTGTTGGTCACTTCTGTAAAACCTAAATAAAAAGGGCGAGATAAACTTAAAGTACGTTTAATTTCGTTTGCTCTGCGGCCTTGTTCGCGGCGAGATGCTCCAGCATAAAATATTTTTTTAGGTTTAAATAATTTTAATTTCCCACCCGATGGATCTGAAATAATAGACTTCATATTATCCCATTTAGCTTGTTCTAAAGTTTTAAGTTTGATGTTAAAAGTTTGTGCTAATGTTGCGTTTGGCAGTATGTTTTTCTGATAAGTGACATATCCTGACTTTTCAATTTTTATATTTTGTTGCTTAACTGATAGCGTCAGATCTTGAGAAGCTCGCCCCATAAATATATCATTTATATAAATTAAAGCATCTGAAGGGGTTACTTTAAATTTAACTTCTCCAAGAATAGGTGATAGTGTGATATTTCTTATTACTTTAGTACCTGAACCTACTTTCAACTTTTGATTTTGTTGTTGATAACCTTCTTTAAATATCAATAATGAAGCACTTATATCCGGAAGTACATGCGCTATTATAGGTGTTGTGCCAAGAAACTCTTCACCAAACGTAACACTCGCACCACTAGGTTTGCTTGTGATCTGTAATTCACCTAATAACTTTTCAAGATGGATGTCAGAAATGGTTTGTTTTGTTAATGCTATTACATCAACATCCCTTTCAACATGTTGATAACCTTGCTTTTTAAATATGAGTGAGTGAGTACCTTCTAGTAAATCAAGAGTAATCGGGGTTTTACCTAAAAGCTTACCATTTTCGATGATCTGAACCGCAGAAGGGCTTGAATCGAATGAAATACTAGCCCAAGCAGGGGAGAGTGCAATTGACAGTTTTTGTAGTTGCTGTTTTCCTTTAATAGATAACCTGGTTTTAAAATCGAAAAATTTATCTGATGACACTAACAGTGTATGCTCACCTGCTGAAATATTTGAGATAACCCCATTTTTAATATTGACTGGTTCTGAGTCAATTTTGACTTTTATTTTTACATTTGGATTGACTATTAATTGAAGATCACCAGGCAATTTTAAAAACTTAAAATTAAACTCCTGATTTTGCTTTTGTGTTACTTCAAAACTTTTATTCAATGGATAATAACCTGCTTTGTCAGATTTAAGGGTATAGTTGCCAGGAAGGAGCAAGTAATAATCCGACATTTTAAAATGAAATCCTCCTTCTAAACTGATTTTATTATATTCAGGGCTCGTTTTGAATGTGACTGATTTTGCCGTAAAAACATAAAGTAATGCGATAAAGCTCACACACAATAAAGCTGTTAATATGATATATTTTCCTTTTAATTGAACTTTTTTATCTATGACCGTTTCATTTGCAGGAACGAATTTTAAAGGTTCAATAATATTTTCTATTTGATAATTGCTCTGTTGTTCGTTATTATTTTTATTCATACCATCACCCATTATTCACTTTCTCAATGCACTTAACATGAATTTTATTATTTTGACTTCCAGGTATTAAAGTGACTACTTTTCTAATATCTCTATATCCACTCCTAGAGCCTATTAAAGTATATTCACCGGGTTTTAGTGAAAGGTGTTTATTTGTAAAATGACCTATATCACCTACTCGATAAATTGTTACCGAAGTTAAATCATCAGATAATATTTCGATATCTATTGGCAAGCTACTTTTCTCTAAAAGTTGTTCAACAACTGCAATTTGACTCGCAAGATTCTTATCTGGGTTTTGAATTTTTATCGCGATGTTGTAGGTGTTTTTTGCTTCTTGATATACATTATTATTTGATAACCTCATTGGGTTGTTAATAATATAATTTAGTTTATTTTCTAAATCGGCCTTGGATTTAGTTCTTATAAGTCCTACGCGCGCACTAATAAGACTTGAATCTATTAACAATGCTTTATTATATTGTTCAGCAGAGGCTTCCCACTTAAGTTTCTTTTCAAGCTCAGAGGCCAATTTTAATATTTTTGAAATGTGAGTGAGTGTTTTTTCATTTTTAGATTGTAAAATTGCAGTTTTTGGATCGCTCGATTCCGGATATATATTTTGCGCCCTTGTAAAAAATTTAATAGCGCTATTAAATTTCTTATTATTTAAATTTACATAACCTTGAGACATGACCTTAGAAAAGTCTCTATATTTTATTCTCTCGTTAACAATTTTTATATTTTCTTGCGTTATCTTAGAATTCGCATCCAAAGCTGCTGCCATTAAAAATCGTTTTTGGGCAATATTTAACGCTTTATTTTTTATTAAAGCTACCCCTTCTTTATTTAAAGAAAGTACTTTGTTTAATACGAGTGCACGATCATACTTTTCCTGTGCCTCTATTGCATTTGGTTGTAAATACATCGCTATTTGCAAATTATTTTTTGCTTTTTTAGCATCATTTTTTTCAAGCGCATCTATACCCTGTTTTAAGTATTTATCATAAAAAAGGGGGATTTCAAGTTCTATTTTAGCTAGTTGATTAAGAGATTGATTGTAAAGGGCGATGGCTTTATCAAATTCTTGACTGCGATAAGACAAATCACCCATTTTTGCTTTATCTAATGCGTGTTTAAATTGATCTTTGCGCCATAAGTTCACATGATGATTTTCTAATGTATTTTGTTTTTCTAATACTTTAGCTAATATTGTTTGAGAGGTTTTCCTATGCTTCGCTAATTGTGCTTCATGCCAAGGGGATTCATCTATTGGTTTATTAAGCTCTTTTTCCATAAATACTTTACTATCAGTCTCAAGTGTTGGCTTTGTGATTGTTTGAGGTAAATAAAAAATAACAAAAATTAAAGCCGCGATTAAAATTGTTAACCCGAGTAAATAATAAAGATTAATATTTAATCCTTTTTTTGACGCTCTGCTTTGATTGTTTGAGTTCAAGTCTATGGTTTTAGCGCTATTAAGTATCTGTTTTGGTGATTCAGAAGTATCTTTATGAGTCATCCAGCCTCCGAAGTTAATTAATAACCTAAAATCTTTCTTATGTTTAATATATAGTTTAAAAATTAGTGCATTGCATTTTTAAATCTAAATTTTTTACTTTCAAAAGCAGCTTCCTTACACTGGATTATAATTCGATACTCTCAATCGTAATATTTACTATTTAGTGACATTAATTTTATAAATATCTTTTAAAATATCTCGCCATTGTTCATATTGATTATCAACTGTACCACTTAATGTAATAGTACGATCTTCTAGTTCTATTACATGAGTCTCTAAGTTAGCTTCTAAAGAATCTCCTAACTCTTGTAACGCTTCGATATGTATTTGTGATTCTGCGTCTCTATCAAAACCATCTTTTATAACATAACTGCCGCCAGCTACCGCAACAGCACCAGCAGCGCGAGTTGCCCCACTAGAGTTACCTGCTGCGAATATACCTGCAATTATAGAGGCAGCTCCTATTAATTTTTGATTCCTAGCTTTACGCTGCATTGTTCTCATTGCAATTACTTCATGATAACTTTCTCTTCTCCACGTTTGATAAGGGTTTTTCATTCCTTTTACATAACGACCATAATATTCCTGTAATGTATCAACAAATAAGTAATCTCTTTCTCTTATTTGCCTGATCCTATTCATCATAGGGTCATCTTCTGCAGGGAGGCGGTTTATTGTATAGTTACCCGTTGTATCCTTTGATAAATGACCTGAAAACATATTAGGTGAAAAAGATTTAGCGAATTTTAATTCGGATATTTGTCTTATTTTATTCAGTTGTTTCGGTTGTAATTTTTTTTGGAAAATATATATATCATTGGTTATTTGATTGTAAACATTCTGAAAAGGTTCTTGTAGCAATTGCATGCGTTCATTATATGCGTATTTACTTGCTTTATGCTGATACACTTTTGTATACCAATGCCGACCAGTGGCGTCTGCTACTGTAATATTAAGAGTAAGCAGTTCTCCATCAGATTTAAGAATTCCACCCGTTACTAGCACATCCACTGAGTCATGTTGTAAAGGAACAACTCTAATCGCTCCCCAAGCAGCACTTGTTTGTAATGTTTCCATCAAAAGGTAAGGAAAGTAACTCGCTTCTGCGACTCGAATTTCAGGAAAATAAATTGCATCATCATCTAATTCTTGTAGTTTTTCTAAACCAGGATCAAAGATTTGTATGCCAATATCTAAAAGTTGTGAATCAGGTATTTCATTAGTTTCAAATATGACAGGAATCACCTTAGTCGTTTTCACCTCTGTTGTTGCACAACCAAGCAGTATAAAAATTAAAGGAAGCGCAATTGATACTAATTGATTTAAACTACTCATAATTTTTACTCCTTATCTTGATTTTTGTATTTTCTGTATTCTTGCCATAGTTTTTCCCTAATTATTGGATTTACTTCTTTAAGCGCAGCTTCTCTTATTTGTCTGGCAACAATATCATCATCTTCTCCACTGGAAATATCCGTAGGTGGAGCGTAAATTTGTTGGTTGTTAGAGTGCTTAAAGTCGCCTTGTGATTGCTTATTTGGTATCGGCATGACCCCCACACCAGAGCTTGAGTCATTAGTCATTCCACCTTGCTTTTCTTGATTTGAATCAGTTTCACTATTTAATACGTCGTCATAAAGATTACCATTATTGGCATTTTCTACTTCTTCTTCACTGCCTTCATCATTTCCTTTATTTTGTATATATGCTCTTTCACTCAGTATCATGCCATCATAATCATTCATTGATTTATTAAGTTTCTCCTCAAGTTTTGCAATTGTTTCGCCTCTTGTTGATTGCGCTTTAGTACTATTGGATTTTTTTTCTCCCTCTGTACTACTTTGCGATCTATAAGAAGAATTTGAGCTAGATTCTGAATTTGAGCTAAATTCTGAGTTTGAGCTAAATTCTGAGTTTGAGCTAGATTCTGAGTTTGAGCTAGATTCTGAGTTTGAGCTAGATTCTGAGTTTGAACTAGATTCTTCTTCAGAGAAGTCTATTTCCTTTTTGCTTGATTGACTTTGCTCTTCACTAAATGCATCTTCTGACTGTTGTTCTGACTGTTGTTCTGACTGTTGTTCTGACTGTTGTTCTGACTGTTGCTCTGACTGTTGGGATTGACTGCTTTGAGGCAAAGACTTGGATTGGCTTTGAGAGTTGCTCTGTGATTGAGTTGGTTTGCTGGCTTTTGTTGGGGAAGGCTTCGAAGCAGGAGCAGGCGAGCCAGATGATTGTTCACTTGGAGGTGGAGGCGGTTGGGTAGATTTACACGCTAGTAATATGCAAGATAAAATCAATAAATCAAATAATTTAATCACCGAATTCATTATATAACTCCAATTTATTTAGGAAAAATATGTAATTTCATTTGTTCTGTTCTTATTGGTATTCCCTTAACAAGTTTAGGTCTAAATTTTGTATGCCTCAATGATTTTAATGCAAGAGATCTTAATCTCGTACTTTCCTTCATATTTGAATTCACAACACGTATGTTTTTTGCTCTACCGTGCTTAGTAACATCAAATGATGCCTGAATATATTTTTCATTTGAAAGTAGTAAATCTTTTGAAATTATTTCACGAGTATTAGTTGTTAAATTTGGTAAGTAGGGCAGAGCAATTGGTTTTTGAAATAAGTCTTTTGTAAAGATATGTTCATCATCATTTAAGATTGCAAACTGATAGGCTTCATTATACAAACGCATAGCTGATTGCCGTTTTTCAAAAAGTAGATACCAGTCTGCAAGCTTCAGTTTTACCTTGGATATATTGTAGTAATCAACATCATTTTGATTTTCTAATATTTTAATTTCATTTAATATGGTGTCTCTGCCAGAAGTAAAGCTTGTTCGTTTTAGGGAAATAATTTGGTTTTGATAATTTGAAGTTGTAGTGAAGTTACTATTATCAACTAAGTTTGAGTTTATTGCTGAAAGATCAAAAGTCGCAAAAAAATAACTGATTATCATTTTATTATTTAATATATAGATATTTTGTTTATCAAATGGTCCATATACATTTTCACTGATGTTTAATGCCTGCTTATAAAGATAATAGGCGTTATATAAATCTTGAGCGGGGTTAGGAGAGTAACTCATTGCGTATGAAGTTAAATTCCAATTAGCAATCTTAATTAAAACTTGCAGCATTTGCGCATCTTGCTCAGAAAAATTTCGGTTATTTAACCAATATAAATAGTTGTATTTTTCATGTACTTTTTTCCATTTTTTTTGTTTTTTCAAACTTATTATTATTTTATCTAAAATAGGCAACTGTGCTTTAGAGTACAATCCATCATTGATTCTATTTAGGTGAAGAGAGCGGTTGAATGTCGTTATCGCTAAATCATGTTTTTCTTGTTTTTGATAAATGTCGGCTAAATTTGCAAGCTCTTGTGCTAATTTTTCACTATATACACCTTCCGTTGATTCAAGTTCTTCAATTGCTTTTTCATAAAGGGATATTTGTTCAATGAGGTTTTTAGGTGAATTTATATCGGCAGCAATTTTAAATGGATTACTTGCAGCATTAATGGCTAATGAGAAAGCGGTTAATATCAAAAAAATAATATTCAAATATAAAGCTTTTGTCATAACTAATCTCCATGATTACACCTAAATTGACGAAATCTTTTGAGCAAGTAGTCCCTGACAGAGTATTTTTTAATATAAAAGCTTAAAGCTAAGATATTTAACTTGTTATTATATTTATTTAAAACATTTGAAGTTAAATGTTTATTTAGTTTAAATAAAGTATAGACGATAAAAATTAGATAGTTAAAAATATTATCTTGATTTTAGGGGCTGTTGATCTTTCAGGGTTAAATTTTGTTCGAGATAAAAGCATTTTAGTCGCGGCGAGTAGCCTAGTTATTCTAAGTAAATACGACTCAACAAAGAATAAAATGCTTTTAGCCGAATCCTTCGGACAGCGTTTGTTGAGCATTTTTACTGCGTTATCGCCTTTTTATGTGGCACAACCACATACAAAGCCTCTGCCTTGTATAAATGCCCAACAATTCGCTGCAAAAGTAATTTCGAAAGATCAACAGCCCCTATATTTAATAAAAAAACATCATAAAAATGATGCTTTTTTAAAAGTATTTATGCTTCTAATCCAAAGGGATCATCAATTGAATGCGAAGGGGTTGTAAACCATACTGGTCCGTTATCGTCCATATAAAAATGATCTTCTAAACGAATACCAAATTTTCCAGGAATAACCAACATAGGTTCATTGCTAAACACCATACCTGTGGCCAACTTTGTTTCAGTTCCTTTTACAAGATAAGGCCATTCATGAATATCTAAACCACAACCGTGACCTGTTCTATGAGGTAGTCCGGGTAATTGATAATCAGGGCCATATCCTTGAGACTCTAATATTTTTCTAGCACCATCATCAACATTACCACATGGTGAATTTAACTTAGCTTCATTAAACGCATTTATTTGAGCATCTTTTTCAACTTGCCAAGCTGCTCTTTGCTCAAGAGAAGCTTCACCATAAGCATAGGTTCTTGTTATATCTGAGTTGTAACCATTTAATAAACAACCCGTATCAATTAATACCCAATCATTGTCTTTTAAGATTTGAGGGTCTTTGACACCATGAGGAAATGATGTTGCTAATCCAAATAGTACGATACAAAAAGACGAACCAGATGCACCAACGCGCTTATGTGCTTCATTAATGAATTGTGTCACTTCTAAGGTTGTTATTCCTGGGTGTAGAATTCTAGCAGCAGCTTTATGTACTTCAATCGTCATGTTTTTTGCGCATTGCATAAGTGCTATTTCTGATTTTGATTTAATCTGACGACATAAAGCGGTTACATCAGCACTATTTATGTAATTAAAATTAGGCGCTGCTTTTCTTAAGCCATCAAACACAAAAAATGCTGTAGATTCATCGATTGCAACATTTCCAGATGAAATACCCATATTATTTAAAATCTCTGCAAATAAAGCATATGGGCTTTCATGTTCATGCCAACCATTAAAATGTCCTTGTATTAGCATATGATCTCTTAATGACCCTTCTTCGAAATATGGTGCTATAAACTCTAGTTCTCCTTGTGCAGGTAAAATCGCACCAACGAGTCTTTCACTTTTGTACCATTTCAAACCAGTAAAATAATAAAGGTTAGTACCAGCATCTAGGTACATAACATTTATATTTTGTTGTTTCATCAGCCTTTGTGCTTTATTAATGCGATCTTTAAATTCATTTTTAGATATTGAATTAATATTTTTCGTCATATCTGATAATTTATTTAACTCTACCTCTACGGTAGAACCACCAACGCCTAGTGTCATGTTAAGCTCTTAATTGCATACAATATGTAAAATGTATCATGTAGATATCAAAAATTGAAGATAAGCTAAGTATTTAACTGTAATAATTTAAAATTAAAGTGCTTTTAATCGTAACGGAGGATACAATTGAGACTATATAACATAATATATTTTTTAAATGACCGATATCACAACCCATAAATCTTCTCAAAGACGCTTATTAACAGCACTTGGTATCACCTGCAGCTTTATGTTGATACAGATCATTGGTGCTTTTCATGCTAACTCTCTCGCTGTTTATGCTGATGCTGGACATTTGTTTGTACATAATAGTTCTTTATTTATAGCTTTGATAGCATCAACACTTGCTATTAGACTTGCTACAACCTTTAGCGATGGCTACAGAAAAGCAGAATTAACAGGGGGCTTAATAAACGGATGTTTATACCTATTAATTAGTGGCTTTATTTTATTTCAAGGTTCAGAGCGCTTATTAGACCATGAGCACCATGATAGTCTGGAAATCAATACTTTCATTATGTCATCTATTGCAGCGTTGGGGTTTTTATTCCACGGTGCTTCTGCTTTTGTTTTATATCGAGGAAGAAAAGATAGCATTAATGTGTATGCTGTGTTTCTTCATACTTTTTTTGATTTACTTTCTACTATTATAACCTTTATAACAAGTATCATTATTCATTATACTGATTGGTTAGCCGCTGATTCAATTTCAAGCATGTTAATTTCAATTTTTGTTTTGGTAACAGGCTTAAAGCTAATATATAAATGCGTTATAGGTTTGTTCTTTTGCGGTGTTCGTTTACCTTCAGTTAAAAAGATTGAAAAGGCATTACTTCAGCTTGATCATATCGAAAATATACATAATTTAATTATTAAGAGTGAGAATAAAGAAATTTGTATTGGCGTACATATTGTATTAAAGCATGCGTGCACCTTAGAAAAACACGATGACTTATGTCGATTAGAAGTAGAGACGTTATTAAAAAATAACTTTCAGGTTTCACAATCGGTGTTACAAATTGAAGCCCATGGTTGCAACTCCAGTTTTGCGTAATCTAAAACAATAATAACTATATTTTTACAAAAACTGCTTTTTGTTAAAATATAGTCTAAAATTACAGGTCAAATTAACTTTTCAAGTAATCTTATGACAAAAGAAATGGACAAGTTATTATCCAAACATAAAAAATTAATTCACTCTGAAAACCAAAAAGTTTTATCTCATGTACAAAGAGAAACATCTGATTGGATCCATAATACAGTGATGATTCAAGGGTGTGATGTGCCTTTCAAATATAACAGAAAAAAAAGATATAAAAATTTAAAAGGTTCAATCGTGAATATAACTTATTATCCATCAACCGAAGTCATTGCAGGTTTTGAAATGGAAATAATGAAAACGACACGTATTAAAATCTCTTAATGTAAAAATCCCATATTAATTTGAAGTGAGCACTGTAATTTCATAAGGATAATTTGTAAACTTCATAAATGTATTTTTAGCTTGATTGATTACTCATTATGTTTTTTTCATTTTTAGATACATTTGCCTTAATATCTTTTGTTTTTTGTTGGTCTGGTTACACATATTTTGCACGTAAAAAAGCAAAAACAACAGATTGCATAGCAAGAAGTTTGCATCAACACAGAATTCAATGGATGACGGAGTTAATGCAGAGGGACATAAGGGTAGGTGATGCTGCTCTTTTAGCTAACCTTGAACGGAATATTGCCTTTTTTGCATCGACCACTTTAATTATCATTGCAGGTGTTTTAACCCTTTTTTCTCAGGTTGAACGACTAGAATCTATCATTGCCTCATTACCTTTTGCACTTAATGCCAACCATTTTACAATTCAAATAAAATTAAGCTTATTAGCGTTTATATTTGTTTTAGCATTTTTTCAATTTACTTGGTCGATGAGGCAATATGGCTTTGTTAATGTGATGGTAGGGGCAGCCCCTATCGATTTAGCTAAAAATAATAAAAACTTACTCAATTATGCAAATGAAATGGCGGTAGTACAAGACCAAGCAGCACATTCATATAATTATGGGCTTAGATCCTATTATTTTTCATTGGCAGCTTTATGTTGGTTTTTTCATCCGATTCTATTCATTCTTGCAAGCTTATTCGTATCTTATACCTTGTATAGACGTGAATTTAAATCAAAGGCAGTACGTGCATTGATCAGAGCTAAAACATATTTAAAACAACAGTAAAACAATTGGTTATGTTATATAGTTTCAATAACACAACCAATTGTTTTAAGAAAAAGGCATTGAGAAAAAGGACTTGCTATGATAGAGTTCGTCTGATTTTAAAATCCTATTGAAGGTTTTTTTTAGATGTTGAAAACAAGATTACTATTTTTATTAGTTACATTATTAGTGTGCCAGCCAATGCTGGATTTCATTGATGTGCAACATCATAATGAAAAGGTTAATCAAACATCTCAACTTTTATTTCAACAATCCAAATTAGACTCTCACTGTAAAGAAAATGGTGATCATCAACTTCATAACTTTGAACATAAAATTATATCTCAAGAACTTGATAACCAAAAAGACTGTTCGCACTGTTATAACTGCCATATTGGTATATATCTTCCCTTAGTTATAAATTATACCGATATAGTGTTAAATCCAAACGCATCACAAACTTTAAGAGTTCTTTTTAACTCTGAACATATCGATCCTGAACAACGTCCTCCAATAGCTTAATCAAAGATAGTCTTAATAAGATACTTCTAAAGACTCACTCATAAATTTCAAACTAACTTGTATTTATAAATCAAAATGAACTTTAATGTTTATCCGTTACATCGGATAGATTGCATATTCGTTTTTGGTAATGATTAAGAGAAAAAATGCATATGAAAAATAATATAACCTACTTACTTGGTTTGTTTTTACCTGCTTGTTTTGTATCAAGTGCATTAGCAGAGCACACACAAAAAGTCACACCCCAGATGTGTTTTGAAAACCAGATGGTACAGAATCCAAAAGTAATTGCAGCAAAAGTGAATTTAAATATGAGGTTATCTTTGACAAGCTCTCCTTCTCAGCCGAAATGCAATCCAGAGCTAACAAGTAACTTTAACGATAGCACTTAAATAAAGGGCAAATTTAGCAACTATTGAGTATTTAAAACTAACGCACTATCAGCTTTGTAAAATAAATAATCAATTTATCTAGAATTAATTTAGGAAATAAAAATGAATAAAACAATATTATCCATAATAGTCACAAGTATGTTTGCTTTTACAGCGCTTAATACATTTTCATCTGAAAATCACGTGCATAAAGGTGAAGAATCCGGCACCCGTTTCAGCAAAGAGCAAATGGCAATCAGCAACATAAAAGTAGCAGAGTTATTGCCTCAAGAAGTAAATTTCTCTTTATATGCGCCAGGTGAATTGAAAGCTAATGGATATACAAGCTATTCGGTATCGCCTAGAGTTGACTCAATTGTTATCAAACGCCACGCTATTTTAGGTCAACATATTGAAAAAGGCGTGCCATTAGTAACTTTATTTAGTGTGGAAGTTGCCAATGCACAAGCGGCTTACAGACTGAGTTTAGCCGAGTGGAATAGAGTTAAAAAATTAGGTAGGGCTACAATCACTGAAAAACGATTTTTAGAAGCTAAAGCTGAGCATGAAGTAGCATATAGCACACTTAAGGCATATGGATTATCTGAAGCTGCAATTAAGAAATCAACCGCATCAAAAACTGAAAATCTAGGTCAGTACACTTTATATGCTCAAACACAAGGAGCTGTTTTAGCTGATTATTTTTTACAGGGAAAAAGAGTCATTGCGGGTGATGAACTGATGTTATTAGCAGATGAGCATCAACTTTGGGTTGAAGCACAATTACCTCCGAATAGTTTAATTAATATTCCTGAAGGCACAAAGGCCAATATATTAATTGATAATCAGGAGTTTAAAGCTGTTGTGATCCAAGAAGGTCACACCATAGATCAACAGTCTCGCACTCGCACAATACGATTAGCAGTTAATAATGAACAACATAAATTACATCCAGGTATGTTTACAGACGTTAATTTCTTATTTAATCAACAAGAGCCTGTTATGACTGTCCCAGAAACAGCTTTAATGCGTGGTGCAGATGGAGATTGGTTAGTCTATGTTGAAGATCATCCTGGTGAATTCAAAGTTGTAGAAGTCGCGCTAGGTCGTACCTTTGTTCAAGGGCGAGAGATTATTGGCATAAAACCGGGTACTAAGGTGGTCGTTGTAGGTGCTTTTTTTGTTGCATCACAAATTGCTAAAGGTGGATTTGATCCACACAACCATTAAAACGTGAAAATAATCACTTCCAAATTAGTAAAAGGTGACTCTTTATCTCACAGCCAATTAAATTTAAGGCAATTTATGTTTAACAAAATAATAGAATCGGCCATCAATAATCGTTTAATAATATTATTGGGCCTTATAGCATTAGTAATATCGTCAATATTTGTGATCCCAAAATTAAATTTAGATGCATTTCCTGATGTGACAAATATACAAGTTTCTGTAAATACTGAAGCACCAGGATTAGCAGCTGAAGAAGTTGAGCAACTCATTACTTATCCCATTGAAGCTGTTATGTATGCATTACCAGATGTAGAACAAGTTCGTTCTATTTCTAAGACTGGGCTCTCAGGTGTTACTGTTGTATTTAAAGAAGGCACAGATATATACTTTGCTCGTCAACTCGTTTTCGAAAGGCTTCAATCTGCAAAAGAGTTGATCCCTCAAGGGGTTGGTATGCCTGAAATTGGTCCTAATACATCTGGGCTTGGGCAAATATTTCAGTATTTATTAGTCGCAGATGAAGCATCTGGTTTAGATGCAATGGCATTACGTAGCCTAAACGACTGGGTTGTTAAGTTACTTATTTTACCCGTTGATGGTGTCACAGATGTTTTATCTTATGGGGGTGATGTAAAACAATACCAAGTAAATGTTAATCCTCATAAATTATTAGCCTATAACTTGACTCAAGGAGATGTTGTTAATGCACTAGAAAATAATAATGAAAATGTGGGGGGGTGGTATATGAATCGAGGCCAAGAACAGCTAGTAATTCGTGGCATGGGCTGGTTCAATAGTGGTGAGAAAGGAATGACAGAAATAAGTCAGACTCCTGTGAAAACCATCAATGGAAAAGTTGTTACCGTTTCTGATATAGCTAAAATAGAACTAGGTAGTGAAATAAGGCAAGGCGCTGTGACTATGACGCGCCGAACTGAAGGAAATACTATAGAAAAATTAGGTGAAGTTGTTTCTGGCGTAGTGTTAAAACGTATGGGAGCCAATACAAAGGCAACAATAGATGGTATTAATCAAAGAATGGAATTAATACAACAAGCTTTACCTGATGGTGTCACATTTGAGGTTTTTTATGATCAAGCTGATTTAATTACTAAAGCCGTAAATACTGTTGTTGATGCATTACTATTATCCTTTATTTTCATCGTTGTGATTTTAGCGCTATTTTTAATGGACTTAAAAGCGACAACCCTTGTATTAATTTCTATTCCTATCGCAATTACAATTGCTCTTATGGTGATGTCATGGGCAGGTTTATCTGCAAACTTAATGTCATTAGGCGGTATCGCAGTTGCAATCGGTATGCTTGTTGATGGTTCAGTTGTTATGGTTGAAAATATATATAAACACCTGAGTGTTAAAAATAACCTACAATCAACAAGAGATAAAGTGTTTACTGCAGCAAAAGAAGTTGCAAGACCAGTATTTTTTGCCGCATTAATCATATTAGTTGTTTTTCTTCCATTATTTAGTTTTGAAGGCGTAGAAGCTAAGTTATTTCAACCAATGGCTATTAGTATAATGCTTGCTATTATTGCAGCTGTTTTTGTCGCACTCATTTGTGTCCCAGCACTTGCTGTATTTATGTTTAAAAATGGTATAAAACCGAAAGAAAGTTTGTTATTAAAACCCATTGACACTCTGTATAAGATCGGACTTGGCTTTGCGATGAAAAATGTGAAATCGGTTATTGCTTCTGCTGTCGTTTTAGTCATATTAGCTGTTACGTTAATTCCTCATCTGGGAACTGAATTTGTACCAGAATTAGAGGAAGGTACAATCAACTTAAGAGTCACATTAGCACCATCATCAAGTTTAGAGACCACTTTAAGTGTTGCGCCAAAAATTCAAGCCCTACTACTTGACTTTCCTGAAGTTGAGTATGCACTTAGTCGAATTGGTCGACCTGAACTAGGTGGTGATCCAGAGCCTGTAAATAACATTGAAATTTACATTGGATTGAAGCCGGTAGCACGATGGACAACTGCAACAAATCGTTTTGAATTACAAAATCTAATGGAAGAAAAACTAGAAGTATTCCCGGGGTTACTTTACAATTTTTCTCAACCTATCGCGAGTCGTGTTGATGAATTGTTATCAGGTGTTAAAGCACAACTGGCAATAAAATTATTTGGCTCAGACTTGGATGTTTTAGTATCGAAAGGTCAAGAAATTGAATCTGTTATTAAAACCATAAAAGGCGCTAAAGATGTTGCTATGGAGCAAATTTCAGGTGAAGCACAGCTCGTAATTACACCAAATCGCCGTCAATTATCTCGCTATGGTCTGTCTGTTGGTGATGTAATGGAAGTCGTAAGTGATGGCTTAGGCGGTACAGAAGCAGGACAAGTTATTAATGGTAATGAAAGATACGACATATACGTACGCTTAGAAAATAAATTTAGAAATAACCCGCAAGTTATCTCTGAATTAAGAATAAAATCTCCCAATGGCGCTATTGTACGTTTAGCTGATGTTGCTTCTGTCACAATTGCATCTGGGCCACCACAAGTTAGGCGTGATGATGTTCAACGCCGTGTGGTGGTACAAGCTAATGTTCAAGGCAGAGATATGGGCAGTGTAGTAGCCGAGATTCAGTCTGCAATAGCTCAGAATGTTGATTTACCAACGGGTTATACCACATCAATAGGCGGCCAATTTGAAAATCAGCAAAGAGCCCAGAAAAGGTTATCTATTGTTGTGCCAATATCACTGCTTATGATTGCATTCTTATTATATTTTGCATTTGGTACCTTTGGCCAAGCGATGCTTATTTTAGTAAACGTGCCATTAGCTATTATTGGTGGAGTAGTTTCTTTATATATGTCAGGACAGTATTTATCAGTTCCTAGTTCTGTCGGATTTATAACACTATTTGGTGTTGCTGTGTTAAATGGTGTTGTAATGGTTGAAAGTATTAATCAAAGAATAGCGCTAGGTGAAGACCCTACAGCGGCTGCGTTCAATGGTGCCATTGCTAGATTAAGACCTGTTTTAATGACTGCACTCACATCAGCTTTAGGTTTAATACCTATGTTAATGTCTACTGGCATTGGAGCTGAAATACAAAAACCCTTAGCGACCGTTATCGTGGGTGGTTTAGTAACAGCTACCTTATTAACTTTATTTGTAGTGCCAGTATTATTTACTCAGTTTTCAAAAGCAAAAATAGCTCAATTATCATAATCCTAAAAGACAAGTTGATATTAATTGTCGACTTGTCTTATCATTCATAAGTAAAGCTATACAAGGCAAAATAAGCATAACTTTCATTTAAGTAGTAATTAAAGTAGCATCCACTATTCAATTTTTTTGACCGAGAGTTATATGGCTCAATTGTATTTTTATTATTCAGCAATGAATGCCGGTAAGTCGACAACTATGCTGCAATCTTCTTTTAATTATCAAGAGCGTGGTATGAACCCTGTTATCTTTACTGCAAAGATTGACAACCGATTTGGTGAGGGCAAAGTAAGCTCTCGTATTGGTTTAGAAGCGGATGCGGAATTATTTGCACTTGAAACAAATTTATTTGAGCGGATTGCTACTTTAAATGAAAATCAAAAAATACATTGCGTTTTGATAGATGAAAGTCAATTTTTAACCAAAGAGCAAGTGCAGCAAATCTCGGATGTAGTAGATAAACTAAATATCCCTGTTTTATGTTATGGTCTAAGAACAGACTTTAGAGGTGAATTGTTTATTGGCGCACAATATCTATTAGCGTGGGCTGATAAGTTAATAGAGTTAAAAACTGTATGTCATTGTGGTAGAAAAGCCAATATGGTACTACGTACAGATGAAAATGGTGTTGCAATGGCTGATGGTGAACAAGTAGAAATTGGTGGAAATGAGCGTTATGTATCAGTGTGCCGTAAACACTATAAAGATGCATTAAATTAAAAAATAAGGCCGGTTATATACCCGTACTACTTGAAATGCAGTTTCCATGTTTGGGTATAGGCCTGCTTTGTTCAAAATCGATGAATTATGACCATCTGTCCTTGGCCCAAGTTTGCCTTTTGGCTTTATCATAAAATGTCCAAGCAACAAAGCGGCTTGTTTTTTGGCCTTGAGCCATATCAATTGTGGTAAACTCAGTAACATTCTGTAATTTAAATTCCTTATAAATTGCAGCTAAGTTATTTTTTTTAGATACTAAACAGGTAAACCATAAACACTGCGCTTTATATTCATTGCTTTCATTTATCATATTTTTGATAAACTGCAATTCACCACCAGGACACCAAAGTTCAGCTTTTTGTCCTCCAAAATTCAAATTACTTTTGTCATTTACAACTTTATTGCATGTTTTATTTAAATTTTTCCATTTACGCTCAGACCCTTTGTTGGCATCTTCAATCGAGCTATGAAATGGGGGATTACATAAGGTTATATCAAAAATATCTTTTGATTTAATCAGATTTTTAAAAATATTAGCCTGCTGTTTCTGTAACCTGATATCAATTTTTAAATTATTAAACAGTGCAATTTGTTGTGCAATTTTAACTGATACGGGATCAATATCACTCGCTGTAAAGTGCCATTGATATGTTTTGTTGCCCGTTAGCGGATATATTAAATTAGCGCCAGTGCCTATATCTAAAACCTTTAGCTTTTTTCCTGTCGGAATACTATGGTTGTTCTCTTTGGCCAGTAAATCAGCTAGGTAATGTATATAATCTACTCTACCAGGTACAGGTGGACATAAATAAGTATTAGGGATATCCCAAAAATTAATTTGATAATACGCTTTTAGTAAAGCTTTATTTAACTGCTTGACCGATTGGCTATTAGTGAAGTCGATTGTTTGCCCATTTCTAGCTGATGTAATGACAAAAGGTATTAATTCAGGTGAAGCTTTAATAAGAAAGGAGAAGTCATATCCATTAATATGTATATTTCTTGGATGAAGCTTAGCTTGTTTCATTAATGGCAAATTCACGGTTTAAAGTTAATTAGATGCATATTATAAACTTTAGATATAACAAATGTAAGCTTTGTTCATATCTTTGATTTTAATAGTTTCAACTGGTAGGATGTCAGACCAATTGTAACGGTGATCTCTATATGAATAGCGTTAAACAAAAGTCTATTTTAATACCAATTTGTGAAAAACAAAATCTTCATTTAAGACATATTTATCAAGAAGGTTGTACTGGTTCTGCAGTATTACTTTTACATGGTGCAATTGAAAATGGAAAAATCTTTTACACCGAAAAAAATAAAGGATTTGCACCATTTTTAGCAAAAAATGGCTATAATTGTTTTGTTGCAGATTTAAGGGGGAGAGGTTTAAGTAAACCTGGTATCAGTGCCTATTCCGACTATGGACAGACTGAGGCTATTGTTGAAGATATACCTGCTTTTATCAAGGCAATTAAAAACAGCACAGGAAAAGAGCCTGAATATTGGGTTGCTCATTCTTGGGGTGGTGTTTTAATGAATAGTTTTTTAGCTAGGCATCCTGAGATGATCTCAAAGGTAAAAGCATGTGCGTATTTTGGTTCTAAAAGGTCTTTATATAACACTCATCCGCAAAAATTCTTTAAGGCCAATTTACTTTGGTATTTTTTAGCTCCTAAAATTGTTAAAAATAAAGGTTACTTACCTGCAAAAAGGTTAGGTTGGGGTTCTGATGATGAAACACAAAAGTCTTTAATGCACAGCGTAGCTTGGGCTAAGATTGCGCCTTGGATAGATCCACAAGATAGCTTTGATTATGGACATGCTGTAGCTGAACTCTCATTACCACCAATATTACATATCGCAGCAATTAAAGATAAAGCGTTGGCACAAACAATTGATATACAAAAGTTTATGGATGAATCAGGAAAGGGCACGCAGAAAATGAATTTATATGGGAAAAAATACGGTCATGGTCATAATTATGATCATATTGATATGCTAACCCATGCTAAAGCACATAATGACCAATTCCAAGATGTATTGAATTGGTTTGAGCAATATAGTACATAACTTTATAGCGTTAAATTTTAAACTGAATAAAAATAAAGAGCCTTATCATTTGATAAGGCTCTTTAGCTTTAACTTTATTTCACTTTTATGTTTTTAGAAGTTATAAGTTGCTCTTACGTAGTATGAACCACCATTAAAACCAAAAGGAGAAGTTTCGTAATATTGAGCGCCTAACAAATCACCCGGTAATAAATCACCGCCATCTACAAAATCTGCAACTTCATCTGGGTATTTATCAAATAAGTTTTGAGCGCCAACGCTTACTGCGATATCTTCATTTACATGGTATGTCACGTCTAAATCAAAAGTTACTGCAGCATCAACATCATTAGCTGTTGAACTCCAATCAGCGTGTACACCTTGGAATTCACCAAAGTAATTGGCACGTGCTAACATAGAAACACTATCCCATGATTGTGTCCAAGCTAATGTGCCTTTATGCTTAGGGATGTCATTTTCAATACGTGATACTTTAAAATCTGTTGTTACCTGACCTTGGTTAGTAACTTCAGTTTTATTATAGTTATACGCTAAATTGAAGCTTGCATCTCCACCTAGTAATTGTGTGCGGTAGCCCGCCACAAAATCAACACCTGAAGTTTCAGTATCAAAGTCATTTGTAAAGAAACTGACTTTACCTTTACTTGCGTCATTAGGATCTACAGCAAATTTATCAGATTGTGAAATACGATCAGTTACATCAATTTTATATAAATCAACAGTGAAGTGGAAATCAGAAACATTCCAAACTGCACCAACTGCAAAACTCTCAGATTGCTCTGGTGTTAACTCACTTGCGCCTAGTGCAACAGCAATAGGATCATTTGAAGGAATAAGTGCAGAATCAATCAAAACACCGCCATCTAACGCCGTTTGAACGTTTCGATAGTTTTCTTGACCTACAGTTGGCGCTCTAAAACCAGTACTTACTGAACTTCTTAAAGAAAAATCATCAGTAAGGCTGTATTGTGCTGCAACTTTATAGTTGGTATCTGTACCAAAGCTATCGTAATCTTCATAGCGAATCGCATAGGCCATCATGAAATCTTCAGTATATTGCGCTTCAACATCGATATATAAAGCACTATTTGTACGAGACGATTTACCCGCTGCTTCTGGTTTAAAACCTGGAAAACCATTTGAACCAACACTGAAACCTTGAGTATATAAATCACCTTGTGCATAAGATTCAGCTTGGCCTGCAATTACTTCAAAACTTTCATCGCGATATTCAAAACCACCAGCAACAACTAAAGACTCCATTGAATTAACTTCAAGCTCTTTCACTAAATCGATATTTAATGCTGTTTCACGTTGAATATGAGAACCAGTATAAAAATCAGTTGGTGTTGCAGGACCTAAAGAAGCATTTACCGTGTCACGTAGCCAATAACCTGACTCATTCTTACCTGTAGATAAACTAATATCATAATCTATCTCGTTAAATTTACCTTTAATACCGGCTACAAATGAGCTATCTCTGATTTTACCGGTAAACTGTGGTGTAAAACCGCCTGGGAACATTTCATTAAAGCTGAAACAGTTAGGGTTTGCTGCCATTGCAAGGTACGCAGGATCGTCTAATACATTGTTATCCGTTACTGGTACTTCAGGACAGTTACCAGAACCATCTGATGTTAAATCACCAACTAGAATATTTCCATTTCCATCACCAAATACACCACCTCGATTTAACGGGTTACGGAAATAGTAACCACCTGTTACTTCGCGGTCTGAATAGTTACCAAAAGCATACGCTTGTGTATCGTTGTTAAGTTCAATGCCAGAATTTAAGAAAATAGTTAAATCGTCTTTAATTTTAGGAGAGCCCCATACTTGTGCTGGTGTGGCTACAAATGTATTACCTTCATTTATCATAGCTTGTGCATCAGGGCGTTGCACACTGCGATCTGTTGCATCGGCATTTTTGTATTGGAAGCTTAAATTTGCAAAACCATCATCAGTTAATGGTAAACCTATGTTTCCTGATACTTCAACTGATTGCCCATCACCTTCATAGTATTCACTTGTACGTGCTGTAATTGAACCGCCTTCATCACTATCATTGAGTACAAAGTTAATGACACCTGCGATTGCATCAGAGCCATATTGTGCTGCAGCACCATCACGCAAAATTTCAACTTGTTTTAATGCAATGCTTGGGATAACTGATATATCAGCACCATGTGCACCATCATTGATACCAGCACCTTGTAATGCGATAACAGAAGAGCGATGACGACGCTTACCATTTACTAAAATTAATGTGCTATCTGCAGGTAAACCACGCAGGTTAGCTGGGCGAATAAATGACGCTGCATCACTAATTGGATTTGTTTGAACCGAAAAAGCAGGCACTGTGCTTTTAAGCACTTCTAGCATATCTGTATTACCAGATTTGCTTAATTCATCAACACCTATAACATCAATTGGAACGGGAGAATCATCGATCGATCTTGGTGCACCACGCGTACCTACTACAGCTATTTTTTCAATGTTCGTGTCGGCTTTATTAGTCTGACCATCATCAGCCGCATAAACTGATTGTGATAATAATAAACCAGCGGTAGCTGTACTTGTCAATGCCAATTTAACGGCTTTATGTAGCACATTGTAATTATTTTTCATTGTATATCCCCAGATATATTTTATTTTTATAAATTTTGTGAGAGTAAACTCAGAGCTTTTTAAACTCTTATTTATCAATACAATTTATTTACATGATTATCAATCATTTATTTAATGTTTATAAAATGTAACTAAGCTGCAATGTAACAGACAGGTATAAATTAACTTTCCTCTATTAAATTTTAATAATTATTTACTTTTTTTGTTTTTAAACTGGTAATTAAACAGTAAGTTGTTGTAATTATTATGATTTTAACCATTCGAAATACTTATAAATAAAATTAGTTTCAGTTATGCTTTTATTTTTAAATATTGTGCTTGATGAAATTGCAAACAAAAATATTGGCACAAGGGATGTTCAAGGAGGTGTAAAAAAATAAGCCGGTGTATCATCACCGGCATAATTTATGAGGCGAGGTTTTTAAAAGTTATAAGTTAATTTTGCGTAGTAAAAACCACCGTTGTAATCAAATGGACCACTTTCATAATATTTGGCACCTAATTGACCATATGAACTTTGTGGTAATTCTTCAGCCTCTTGATCAAGGATATTATTACCCCCTATCGATAATGTAAATTGATCTGTCATGTAATAGCTTATTTCAGCATCTAAAGTAACTGCAGTGTCTGCGGTTTGATTCCAACCACCCGCACCCGCATCATCAGCATGTACAGCGAAGTATTCACCAAAATAATTGAACCGTATAAATGAACTTACTTCATCCCAATCTTGTGCTATTGTGAAGGTACCGCGATGATCTGGCATGCCTTCTTCCAAGCGGCGTACTTTGCCTAAATCTACCGTATCTGGATTAAATTTATCTACAGTTGTTTCATTCCAGTTATATGCCAAGCTAAATTTTGTACTGCCATTAAATAAGTCCATTGCATAATTTGCCACAAGATCAATCCCTTGTGTTGTTGTATCAAAATCATTAGCAAAATATGTTACTGCAGAAATCAATTCAGGATTAACAACTCCTAATGCTTCAAGCTCAGTATAGTCTTTAGCGAGTACATCTATTTGACTTGATTGGGCGATGCGATCGGTTACTTCAATGTTATAATAATCAGCAGTTAAAAATACTTCGCCTAAAGTGACCACTATACCCGCAGCATAACTTACGGACTCTTCAGGGTCTAACTCTTTACCTCCATAAAATGCTGAAAGAGGGGCTGTAGGAGGCGCTAAAAATGTTTGAATTAACTCTCCTTCAACGAGAGATGTCTGTGTATTAACCACATTTGCCTGACCAACGGTTGGAGCTCTAAAACCTGTACTGTGAGATGCTCTTAATGATAAATCATCTGTTACGGTATATTGAGCGGTAATTTTATAATTAATGGTAGAACCAAAAGAAGTGAAGTCTTCATATCTAATAGCCGTACCTATTAAAAAATCTTCAGTTAGATATGCTTCTAAGTCTACGTACGATGCAAAACTACGTCGTGTGTTTACACCCTGTGTTTCAGGGCCAAACCCTTTGAATCCGTGTGAACCAATATTAAAACCTTGATCCGCATAAGGTCCCGCTTTCCATGACGCTTCTTCACCTGATACTATCTCAAAGCTTTCTTCTCGCCACTCTAGACCTAAAGCAACATTAACAGGTTCATCCAAACCAAAGTCTATACCTTTAACCACATCGAAATTAAAACTTTTTTCTAACTGTATGTACTTTCCGGTATCAAATTCAGTAGGCGTTTCTAATCCCATAGAAGGATTAAGTGTATTTTTTAAGTTAAATGCAGATTCATTACGACCCACACTACCACTTAAATCGTAATACCATTCTTCAAAAAAACCTGAGCTAATTTCGCCTTTAGTACCTATCGCTAAAGAAGTATCAGTAATATTGCCGCCAAAGGCAGGAGTATAGCCACCAGGCATAATTTGATTCATCGAGAAACAATTAGGATCTGCAACCATAGCGGTATATGCAGCAGTATCTAACACATTTCCAACATTAGAAGGTACTAAAGAGGAGAGTCCATCACCACCCATCATAGTTTTAACGTATGCATTTGAAACAGAACAAGTCGGTACACCATCGTTTGCAAATCCTACATCACCAACTAATAGAGAACCACCACTATCTGTAGAAAATACGTTACCCCGATTATGTGGATTACGATAATAAAACCCACCTGTGACATCTCGTTCAGAGTAATTACCAAACATATAAAATTCTTTATCATTACCAACATCAAAGCCGACATTACCAAAAAATGTTACATCATCTTCAATTTCAGGGTTACCCCATATTTGAGCTGGACTGATCACAGAAGAATTCCCTGCATTAAAAAGGGCATCTGCATCAGGGCGCTGAACACTTCGGCTAGTTGCATCTGCTTTTTTAAACTGAAAACTTAAATTAGCAAAACCATTATCAGTGAAAGGCATACCAATATTACCGTCAACAATAACTTGATTGCCATCACTTTCAAAATACTCACCTGTTTTTACCGATATAGATCCTCCTTCAGAAGAATCTTTTAATACAAAATTCATCACTCCTGCAATCGCATCAGAACCATATTGTGCTGCGGCTCCGTCACGTAATACTTCAACTTGTTTAATCGCTATACTCGGAATAACGGATATATCAGGTCCTTGTGCGCCATCATTAACCCCACCACCTTGAAAGGCGATCACAGAGGCTCTATGGCGTCGCTTACCATTTAAAAGTACTAATGTACTATCAGAGGACAATCCCCTTAGGTTTACGGGACGAATAAGTGTCGCTGCATCACTAATAGGCTGTGCCCTTACATTAAATGATGGGATCGCACCAACTAACATTTCAAGCATATCACTGGAGCCATTTTTTCCTAGTTCATCTCCCCCGATAATATCAATTGGAACAGGTGAATCTGAAATGGAACGTGGTGCGGCCCTTGAACCTACAACAGCAATTTTTTCTATATTTTTATCAGCAACAACTTCGTCTCCTTCTGCGCTGGTTGCTGAGCTTGAATATAATAAACCAGTGGTAATTGTTAATCCCATACTGACGGCAATGCTTAAAGATGAATATTGAGTTTTCATTGTATATCCCAGATATAATTATTGTTAATACAAAAATGTTATGAACATCAAAGATATAAATAGGCTTATTTATATCTTTGCTAATGTCGCTAAAACATTCAGTCAATTAATATTAGAAGGGAATTGTTAATTTTTCCTCTATCTGTGAAAATTATTTAATAAACAAGGGTAAAGGAGGATTAAATGTGATATTTAATTTAATTATTTTCTTGCGCTTTTTTAGCTAACCGCCATTGCGATAATTGCTCGTGATAAGTATCCCATACACAAGGACAGCAACTACCGCCGCCGCAACAGTCATCATCTGATGGTCGTTCTGGTTTATTAGGTTCTTGATTTTTCATTATAATTTATTTGTAGGTTGTATAACTGCCAAAATATTACCATAAAGGTGTTTTTCTTACGATATTTAACACTTTAATTTGGCACTTATGAGTAGAGTGTGTGACAATTATGTGATGAAACTATATTTATTTATTCATAAAGCACCTATTCGAGTCGTAAAAATTAGCCTAAAACGAGCTAGATTACGATTACGTCGCTCTATGCTACAGTTAAAAATTGCTTTAGCTCAAGAAACGCTTGAAACAAAAGAAATGCTTATTATTTATAAGCGTTACACAAAAAAACAAGCCAGCTCAGAAGAATTAAAAATCGCAAATCAGCAGTTTTTAGATGTATTAAAAGGCTTAGGACTTGGTGTGTTTGCAGTTTTACCATTTGCTCCTATCACTATTCCAATAATCGTAAAATTAGGAAAAGTTGTCGGAGTTGATGTATTACCCAGTTCATTCAACTCCCCTAATTCAGACAATACTAAACAAAAAACATAATGCATTAAACTCATACCTTTAAAATAATTTAATTGTTATGATTAAGACAACTTAACTTATTTTTATGAGCTATTATGGAAAATTTTTATTGTGTTGGTGATAAAGGCACACCTTTATTTATTCTACCAACTTGTGAGTTTGACTCGTGGAAAATTCAACAATCAGATTTTATTCAATCTTGGCTAAACTCAACAAGTTTCTCCGGGATAGGACTTACACTAATTCCTGATAATAATACTGGAAATGTGTTGCAAGCAGTTTATTTCGTAGAAGATGTTAATGCTTTTTGGCAATGTGGTGACTTAGCTTCTTTATTACCTGAAGGTAAGTATCTTTTTAAGGGTCACGATAAACATAGAGATCTTGTTGCATTTGGTTGGGCATTGGGCGCTTATCAATTTGATTCATATAAAACAAACTCAAAAATTAAAGCTAAACTTGTCATTCCATGCCAGAAAGATTTAAAAAAATATTCTGACTTAGTTCAAGGTATCGTTTTGGTTAGAGATTTAGTGAATACACCTGCATGCGATATGATGCCTCAGCATTTAGCTGAAACAATGCAAGACTTAGCAAATAGCTTTGGCGGAGAGTTCAACCAATGGGTTGGTGATGAACTGTTAGAACATAACTATCCAACCATTCATATGGTGGGTCGTGCTAGTGAACATAAACCCAGATTAATTGATCTAAGCTGGGGTGACACCAATGCACCAAAAGTTACTCTAGTAGGTAAAGGAGTGTGTTTCGACTCAGGTGGTTTAGATTTAAAACCCGGTGCAGGTATGCGCTATATGAAAAAAGATATGGGCGGTGCGGCCCATGTAATTGGACTTGCGCATTTAATAATGGCATTTAATTTGCCTGTTAGATTACGTGTTTTAGTTCCTGCAGTTGAAAATGCAGTTTCAAACAATGCTTTTAGACCAGGAGATGTTATAAAAACACGTAAAGGCATTACTGTAGAAATAGATAATACGGATGCGGAAGGGCGCTTAGTATTATGTGATGCGCTGACAGAAGCACAAAATGATGAACCTGATTTACTGGTAGATTTTGCAACTTTAACAGGCGCATGCCGCGTTGCTCTAGGTACTGAGTTACCTGGCTTTTTTACAAATAATGATGCTGTTGCTGCGGGTCTAATTCAATCAGGTAAAAAAGTTGACGATCATGTTTGGCAGTTACCATTATATTCACCTTACAAGGATATGTTAAAAAGTAATATAGCTGATTTAACTAATTGTGCTATTTCTGGTTTTGGTGGCGCCATTACCGCAGCCCTATACTTACAGGAATTTGTTGAGCCACATACACCTTGGATACATTTTGATGTAATGGCATGGAATAATAGAAAGCTACCAGGGCGTCCTATAGGCGGTGAAGCATTTGGAGTTCGGGCAATGTTTGAATATATTCAATCAAGGTACACAGACTAACGATTCTTATATTAGGTCTTATTATTAAGACCTTTTTTGGACTAAAGAGAGTTAAAACGTGATCTGCCACTGACATTGCCGGGCATAGTGCCAAATTATCTTGACCACCACAATCAAGTAAGCACTTATAATGATTCGAGTGTTTTAGTTTTTACAGGCAATAATTGCTTGGCTGATTAGCTCTAATCCAGTTTGATTACAATCAGGTAAGGAAGCAGCACTGTCTCTTACAGGTGTAACTCGTTCTCCCCATTGAATATAACATGCAGCCCAAGTTAAACCAGCACCGAATGCGGCTGACATAATTTTAGAGTTAGGTTGAATTAAGCCTTGCTCAACCGCTTCACAAATAGCAATTGGGATTGTCGCTGCAGAAGTATTACCGTAGTTTTGTATGTTAACCATGACTTTATCATCGCTAACAGAAAGCTTTTGCTGAATAGCTTGTATAATTCTGAGGTTTGCTTGGTGTGGGATCAATACATTAATGTCATCTAGTGCTAGCTTAGCCTGTGCTAATACGTCGTCACATGCTTGCGCCATGCCTTTAACTGCACGCTTGAATACTTCTCTGCCTTCAAATAATAAATCTGAAGGTCCAACTGGTTTATCATATTTGTTAATATCAGTACCAAAGTTTGTAATATGTAGGATATCTCGATTACTGGTATCACATCCCGTTTTACTTGCTAATAGTCCAACTTGCTCTTCACATGCTTCAACTACAACAGCACCGGCACCATCACCAAATAAAACGGCACTATCTCGTCTAGACCAGTTCACATACCAAGTCATACGTTCAGCGCCGATGATCACTGCTTTTTTGATCATGCCTGCTTTAATTTGCGCTGTCGCACTTTGAAGGGCATACAAAAAACCTGAACATGCAGCATTGACATCACATGCTGCAGCGCCAGTTGCATTAATATTTTTTTGTACTAAAGATGCCGTATTTGCAACCAAAGTTGATGGACTACATGTTGCTAACAGCACTAAATCTATTTCATCACCACTGATCCCTGCACAATCCATTGCTTGTTGTGCGGCAACTGTTGCAAGTTCAGCAGTTGTAACATGACTAATTCTACGTTCAGAAATACCCGTTCTGGTTTTAATCCATTCGTCATTAGTATCAATAATAGTACTTAAGTCGTCATTTGATAGTTTTGCTGGTGGAATACATTTACCCCAACCTGTAATTTTTGCGTAGTTCATACCATGTTCCAAATTAAATTCATCTAATAGCAAGTCACTACTAGTGGTCTGATGACTTATATCAAAAATACACGTTTAAAACTACATTTTATATCAAAGAACGCTAATTTTTAATGGCTTTCTCAGTGCCCGGTGTCTGAATATTTTCACCTAAATAACTTGCAAGCATATCTAAAATCAATTTAGGGTTATCACCTCGAGAAATGTACATTATACCATCACGAACTAACATCATATGCTGTTTAATTTCATCAGCTCTTTCGCCAAGCTTATTAGCTAAAGGTCCGGTAAAACCATTAGCCAGAAGATCGCCGTATAATGTGGTTAATAATGCAACTGACATTAACGGACCTATACTTTTAGGATATCCATAGCAACTAACATCGCGACTAAGCCTATTAATGTTCCGGCCATTCCCATAGCAGGTGCTAATTCAGTAAAACTATTAAGTACTTTTATGGATTGATTATTTCTTTGACGAGTTTGTAAAATCTCTCGATTAAATGCAAATTCAATCGTCTCTGTATCATGACCATTGAGTAATAAATTCACACCTTTTTGTAAATATTCATCATCTAAAGGTTTATCTTCTATAGCCAAAACCCCTTTTTTTCTGGCTATTTCACTTAGCTCGACTAATTTATCTAAAGTTTCAAATAAATTGGGCTACTTACTACTAAAAGCTAACTTAATATTTGATATACCTTTAAAAAAATGAGTAATACGATAACTCAACATGACAGCGCCAAAGGTACCGCTTATAACAATAAATAATGAAGGCACATTCACAAATATCCCAGGTGAAGCACCACTCATCAAGATAGCAGAAACAATTGCCAATATAATAACGCCGACCCCTAAACCACTTGCCTTATCCACTAAACTTCCTTAATTGATTGATATAGTCTCCATTTCAGTAGGCTTACCTTGATTAATCGCGATTTCTACACGCCTGTTTTGACTTCTATTATAGGCACTGTTATTTTCTACTAATGGACGATTATCTGCTAATGCCTCCATTTTTATTCTTGAGGTATCAAAAGGAACATCTTTGAGTAACTCATTTAATACAGCTGCTGCTCGATTTGCCGATAAATCCCAATTATTGTGATAAAGCTCATTTGATACAGATAAATTATCTGTATGGCCTGATACCGTTATTTCACCTGGGATTTTATTTAATTCTTGTGTTATTCTGGCTAAAAGAGGCTTAAATTTTGGTTGTAGATAACTTGAACCTGATGCAAAAGAACCATTTTCTTTTAACCTAATAATCAGTTGTTGACCTAAAAGTTCAAACTCGATTAGTCCATCAGCAATTTCTTGTGCAAAAACCTCATCTAGCGCTACTTTGTATCTATCATTTTCCTTGGCATTTTTATCCTTAGAATCTTTCATTAGAAGATTATCTTCGGTGGCTGATTGTGTCTTTTGTTGCACAGTATTAATTGGAGTCGGTTCGGGTATTGCAGGAGAGAACTCTGATTTTATCACTGATGTCCCTTTAGGTATATCTTGAACTTTAATCAGGTTTTGAACACCAAAAGCCATTTTCATAGAGCCTGCTATTTGTTTAAATTTCACGACATCCATTTCTGAATATGACAATAGTAATACAAAAAAACACATTAATAACGACATTAAATCAGCGAATGTTGTCATCCAGCTTGGACTTCCTTTGGCTTTAATATCTTCAGTATCTTCAGTATCTTCAGTATCTTCAGTATCTTCAGTATCGTCAGTATCGTCAGTCATACATGACATTTATAAGTTAATAATTTAGCAGTTGATTTTGGGATAATAATTGAGTTTCATATTAGTTGCAATAATTTGAGAAGAATCAAACAACAAATACAATTATTTGATAAAATCTTACTCTATAAAATAAGCTGATAATATAAAAGGAATAGGGGGGGTAAAATGAAAGTATTTGATTTTCAGTCTACAACAGCGATTCAAAGGGTATTTTTACTCAGAACTATAGCAATAATTTTGCAATTATCTATTGTTATTGCTATTAATTTCATCATGTCAATGCAAATTGCATTACTACCTTTGCTAATTATCATTGCAATTGAAACACTATTTCATTTATTAAGTATTTTCTACTTTAAAAATAGACCCGTAGATCATAAAGCAATTTTAATTCAAATATTTGCGGATGTGACTTTTCTTACGATACTTATGTATTTTAGTGGCGGAGCAACAAATTCATTTGTTTCATTATTACTGATACCTATCGTAATTGCGGCGGTGAGTTTACCTACGCGATTTCTTCTTTTAATCTCTGTTAGTGCTGTATTAGCCTATACAGGCCTGTTAATTCAAATGCCAGTTCATACGATACATCATATGGATATGAGTAATCACTTTATAGGTATGTGGGCCAACTTTTTACTCTCTGTGATCCTCATTACTTTTGTGGTTGGCGCTATGGCAAACGCCATTACTAATCGAGAACGTCTTATTGCAGTACAAAGAGAAGATCAACTAAGAAAAGAGCAATTATTAGCACTTGGTGTTGCGTCATCACAAGTTACACATCAACTGGCATCTCCACTGGGGAACCTACAATTACTATTTGATGAACTAATAGAAGACTACCCAAACGATCAAGCTGTGTTGTCAATGAAAAAACCACTTAAGCAATGTACTGAGCAGTTGGGATACTTTCGAACCTTAGCGACATCAATTCGCGAAAATAAAAATGAAATTTATCTTATAGATGAATTATTAGAACAATTAAGAGATTGTGTTCAACTTAATTTTCCGAATATTAAATTAAATACAGTGGCTAGCTTGGCACTAAAAACACAACAAATTGAAACTGATGCAATGCTTTTACCAGCCTTATTGAATTTAGTTCAAAATGGCGTAAAAGCGAATGAAGATAATAGCAGTAATAAAATTGATTTAAATGTATATATAGAAGCTAACTATTTAAATATTGAGTTGCGAGATTATGGCAATGGCATTTCAGTAAAGCGAGCTTCATTAGGACAGAAATTAGTTAAAAGTGAAACTGGTTTAGGTATGGCTATATTATTATCAAACTCGACTTTAGAAAGACTAGGTGGCACGCTTAGGCTATATAACCATTCAGTACAAGGCGCAATAGCGCATGTCACTTTACCTATTATGTAAATTATTGGATTAAAAAAATGAAATTATTAATTATTGAAGATGATAAAGCGCTTTGTACCACGCTTAATCGTAGATTAACGAAACAAAATTTTGAATGTCACGAAGTTCACCAAGCAGATCAAGTATTACATAATTGTCACCTGATAAAACCAACACATATAATCTTAGATATGAAGTTAGCTAGTGATAATAGTTTAAATTTGATAAAACCTATCAGGGCTGCGTTACCCAATGTGAGATTATTACTATTGACTGGATTTGCAAGTATAGCGACAGCTGTTGAAGCAATGCGTTTAGGGGCTGATGATTATTTATCAAAACCAGCAGATACAAAAATGATTTTAAAGTCTCTGTTAGATGAGAGAGAAAAACCACAAGAGCAAGATTTTGAAATGCAAACAATGTCAACAGAGCGCTTAGAGTGGGAGCATATTCAGCAAGTTCTCAATTGTAATGAAGGAAATATATCTGCTACTGCAAGGCAATTAGGTATGCATAGAAGAACATTACAACGTAAGTTACAAAAAAAGCCAATTTTTCAATAAAATTCAATATTTACGTCTCTCTAAACCTGTTTCAGCCAATATTTTAGCAGAAATCTCTTCCACTGAATGTTGCGTTGAGTTTAAGTAGGGAATACGATTTGTTTTATATAACATTTCAACTTCACGTACTTCAATTCTGCATTGTCGAATTGACGCATATTTACTATTAGCTAATCTTTCATTTCGAATTGCAGCCAACCTCTCAGGTTTAATTGTTAAACCAAACATTTTTTTCTTGTGCGGTAATAATGATGGTGGAATTTTTAAATCATCCATATCATCATCAGTAAAAGGATAATTAGCCGCTTTAATCCCATATTGCAATGCTAAATATAAACTCGTAGGTGTTTTACCACTTCTACTGACACCAACAAGTATTATATCTGCTTCTTGGTAGTTTTTAAGATTTGCACCATCATCATTTGCAATTGCATAGTTGACGGCATCGATTCTAAAATCATAACTTTTTTCGTGCATACTATGTGTTCTATGGGTTCTAGGAACAGGCTCTACTTGAATTTCTTTTTCAATTTGGTCGCTAAAAACAGTTAAAAAATCATAGCAAACACCTTGAGATGAATTTATGATATCGGTTAACTCATGATCTACAAAAGTATAAAAAACCAATGGTTTTTCACCTTTCGAACTTATCGCTTTATCTATTTGGTTTTTAACTTCTAATGCTTTTTTCTTTGTCTCTACAAATGGAATTGTAATGTTTTTAAAATCGACAGGAAATAATGACAGTGTTGCGTGGCCAAAAACTTCAGCTGTAATTGCCGTACCATCAGAAATATAAAATGCTGTTCTCACCTGTTTAACCTCTAGTTTCTAAATACCTTGTTTTGTTAAGAATAATATACACTAAATTTTGAATATATATCTAAACAGTAAATATATATATCAAAATCACTTATTTGAGTATTTACCTGAACCTATTTAGCGGTGTAGAATTAAATAGACCTATTTGGAGGGTCTAATTCGTTAATATTGATAGTTGATACTATGTTGTGAGTTTTTATTGGAACGCAGTTCAACTAAAACAGGGTAAATAGCACTTAGTATCAATCATATAACCTGCTTTTGGAGATAGTTCAGTGCAAGAATCCGTTCTCTGGTATCAAGAACTTGGTATGCAAGATGTTCCTCGTGTTGGTGGTAAAAATGCCTCACTTGGTGAAATGATTTCTAACCTAGCAAACGCTGGTGTTCAAGTCCCAGGTGGATTTGCAACAACATCAGATGCTTTTAACGAGTTCCTGGAGCAATCGGGATTAAATGCTCGCATCTATAATGTACTAGATGATTTAGATGTTGATGATGTCAATAAATTAGCACAGGTTGGTGCAGATATTCGTCAATGGATCATAGATACACCATTTCATGAATCTTTTAATTCAGCAATAGAACAAGCCTATACAGAACTTTGTGGTGATGCTGAAGAAAATGCTTCATTCGCAGTCAGATCCTCTGCAACCGCAGAAGATATGCCTGATGCATCATTTGCAGGACAACAAGAAACCTTCTTAAATGTACGTGGCATTGATGCCGTAATGGTTGCAATTAAACATGTTTTTGCTTCATTATTTAATGACCGTGCCATATCTTATCGTGTTCATCAAGGTTATGACCATCGTGGTGTTGCATTATCTGCAGGTATACAGCGTATGGTGAGATCAGATAAAGCATCATCTGGTGTGATGTTTAGCATTGATACTGAATCTGGATTTGAAGATGTTGTATTTATTACCTCAAGTTACGGTTTAGGTGAAATGGTTGTACAAGGTGCAGTTAACCCAGATGAATTTTATGTGCATAAACCAACTTTAGCCGCTGGCAGACCAAGTGTTGTACGCAGAACCTTAGGTTCAAAAGCAATTGAAATGGTTTATTCAGATGATGAAGACCATGGCAAGCAAGTTGAGATCATTGATGTACAACAAAGTTTAAGCGATCAATTTTCAATCACTGATGACGAAGTACAAGAACTGGCAAAACAAGCTGTTATCATCGAAAAACATTATGGCCGTGCGATGGATATCGAATGGGCTAAAGATGGTAACGACGGTAAACTTTATATTGTTCAAGCCCGTCCAGAGACTGTTCGCTCTAACGAAGACGCGAATGTTATGGAGCGCTACAAATTAAATGAATCATCAAAAATAATTGTTGAAGGTCGTGCGATAGGTAATAAAATTGGTACCGGCACAGTAAGAGTGCTTGAGTCAATTGCACAAATGGATCAAGTCCAAGTTGGCGATGTTTTAGTAACTGATATGACAGATCCCGATTGGGAACCTATCATGAAACGTGCATCTGCGATTGTTACAAATCGTGGTGGCCGAACATGTCACGCTGCAATTATTGCACGTGAATTAGGTATTCCAGCAGTAGTAGGTTGTGGTAATGCAACTGACTTAATTAAAGAAAATGATGAAGTAACGGTTTCTTGTGCTGAAGGTGATACAGGCTTTATCTATCAAGGTAGATTAAAATTTGATGTGATTACCTCTCGTGTAGATGAAATGCCTGATTTGCCAATCAAAGTTATGATGAATGTTGGTAACCCAGATCGCGCTTTTGATTTTGCTCGTCTTCCTCATTCAGGTATCGGTTTAGCAAGATTAGAATTCATAATAAACCGCATGATAGGTGTTCATCCTAAAGCACTTATAAACTTTGCCGATCAGGATGATTCTGTAAAAGATGAAATAAAAGAAATGATGGCCGGCTATGAATCTCCGATTGAATTTTATGTGAGTAAATTAGTTGAAGGTATTGCGACTTTAGGTTGTGCATTTGCACCTGAAAAAGTAATTGTTCGTATGTCTGATTTCAAATCAAACGAATATGCAAATTTAGTCGGTGGCCAACAATACGAACCAGAAGAAGAAAACCCTATGATAGGTTTCCGTGGTGCTTCAAGATATATATCTGAAGATTTCCGCGATTGTTTTGCATTAGAATGTGAAGCAATAAAACGCGTTCGTAATGAGATGGGTTTAACTAACATTGAAATAATGATCCCATTTATAAGAACCGTTAATGAAGCAAAGCGCGTTATTGAACTGCTGGAAGAGCATGGTTTAAAGCGCGGTGAAAACGGTTTACGCATTATCATGATGTGTGAACTACCTTCTAATGCGCTATTAGCTGAAGAGTTTTTAGAACACTTTGATGGGTTTTCGATTGGTTCAAATGATTTAACTCAACTTACTTTAGGTTTAGATCGTGATTCAGGTTTAATAGCACATTTATTTGATGAACGTGATTTAGCCATTAAAAAGTTATTATCTATGGCTATAAAAACAGCAAAATCTAAAGGTAAATATGTGGGTATTTGTGGTCAGGGGCCGTCTGATCATGAAGACTTTGCGGCTTGGTTAGTAGAGCAGGGCATTGATTCAGTTTCTTTAAATCCTGATACTGTATTAAAAACTTGGTTATATTTAGCTGAACAGCACGGTAAATAATTCAGATAACATAAAATAAGGAGCTTAATAGCTCCTTATTTTATAAAAATATATAGTCATTATGAATATTTATAATAACGCGCAATAAGATGATCCTGGTTTTATCTTCAACGTGATATAATTACTTTTATCAATTATATTTCTATATTTTTCTAAATACAATGATAAAAAAATTATCGCTAACGGACACAATTTCTGATTTAACTAATCAATTTATTCAACAACTTAAGCATACTTTGTTTTCTGGTGAAATTGATATTTCGTTCGCTACGAGAATTGTATCCTCTACAGATAACAGTATTTATCAAGAAACACCACAGGCTGTTATATTCCCAAAAAATGCCCAAGATATACAAATTGCATGTGAATTATCTAATAAAGATTCATTTAAGTCTTTGTCGTTTGGTCCTCGTGGTGGTGGTACCGGTACTAATGGTCAATCATTAACGCCTGGTATCGTGCTTGATTTATCAAGGCATATGAGAAACATAATTGAAATCAATGTCGAAGAATCATGGGTGAAAGTTGAAGCGGGTGTAATTAAAGACCAACTTAATGATTTTTTAAAACCTTTAGGCTATTTTTTTGCCCCTGATTTATCAACAAGTAATCGTGCTACCATCGGAGGTATGGTTAATACTGATGCTTCAGGTCAAGGCTCATTAGTTTACGGTAAAACTAGTGATCATGTTTTAGCATTAGATGCAATTTTAGTTGATGGTACTGAACTTTCCACCGAAAAAATGTCACTTTCACAAGCGCAAAGTTTAGCAAATGAATCATCAAGTATCGGCCGACTTTACGACACTGTATTAAATATTGGCCTTGATAATAGGGCGCTGATCCTCGAAAAATTTCCAAGATTAAATCGTTTTTTAACGGGTTACGATCTAGAGAATATTTTTAATAATGAATTAACTGAATTTGACTTAGGGCGTGTACTGACAGGATCTGAAGGTTCATTGGCTATTATTACTCATGCAAAATTAAATATTACGCCAATTGCGAATTTCAAAACACTTATTAATATTAAATATGATAGTTTTGATTCTGCTTTAAGAAATTCCCCATTTTTAGTTAAAGCAAGAGCCACATCTGTAGAAACCGTTGATAGCAAAGTTTTAAACTTAGCCAAAGAAGATATTATTTGGCATTCTGTTTCTAAGTTAATTACCAATGTACCAGGTAAAGATATGCAAGGACTCAATATGGTTGAGTTCAACGGTGAAACACAACAAGAAATTGATGACAAAGTAAAAACATTATGCCTTAGATTAGATCAACTTATAACTGATCAACAAGCAGGGTTAATTGGTTATCAGCTGCTGACAAATAGTGATGACATATTAAAAATTTATGCAATGCGAAAAAAATCAGTTGGTTTACTTGGTAAAACTGCTAGTAGTAAAAAACCTTTAGCATTCGCAGAAGATACTGCTGTACCTCCTGAATATTTAGCAGATTATATACAAGAGTTTAGAAATTTATTAGATTCACATCATTTAGATTATGGCATGTTTGGACATGTTGATGCCGGTGTTTTACATGTCAGACCCGCACTTGATATGTCAGATCCTGAACAAGAAAAATTACTCAGAATAATATCTGATGAAGTTGTAAAACTCACAGCTAAATATGGTGGCTTGATGTGGGGAGAACATGGCAAAGGTTATCGTAGTGAATATGGCCCTGACTTTTTTGGCGCTACATTGTTTTCAAAATTAAGAGAAATAAAAACAGTATTTGATCCCTATAATAAATTAAATCCGGGTAAAATATGTACGCCAATAGCGAGTGATTCAAAGCTAGTAAGCGTTGATTCACAAAAAAGAGCATGGTTTGACAAAGAAATCCCAACCAATATAAAAAGCAGCTTTGAAAATGCGATGAACTGTAATGGTAATGGCTTATGCTTTAATTACGATGAAAAATCTCCTATGTGTCCTTCATATAAAGTGACTAAAGATAGACGATTCTCCCCTAAAGGTCGTGCGTCTCTTATGCGTGAATGGTTACGATTGCAAAGTAAAAATGGGGTTGATTTAATTGAAACTGAAAATAATATTAATAAGAAAACGAATGCCCTAACAGATATTAAAGCTTGGTTTGAAAAATTAAAGAATTCAAAAGCACAAATACTAGGTGAATATGATTTCTCTCATGAAGTAAAAGAATCAATGGAAGAATGTTTAGCATGTAAAGCTTGTACCACTGCATGTCCAATAAATGTTGATGTGCCAACTTTTAGATCGCGTTTTTTAAATTATTATCATGATGTTTATGCTCGACCATTAAAAGATTATTTTGTTGCAAATATTGAACAAACTGCACCTATCATGTCTAAGTTTTCAAAAGTAATAAATCCAATTTTGAAAATGAAACTAACAAAAAGTATTATTGAAAAAAAAATCGGTTATGTTGACACCCCATTACTAAGTGAACCTTCGCTTTCTTCACAAGTAAAATCAAAATTCGATTTTAATTTTGATAATTTAAAAAACTTAACTGATAAAGAGAAATCTAAAACAGTCTTAATTGTACAAGATCCTTTCACAAGTTTTTATGAAGCCGAGTTAGTTGTTAGTTTGATAACTTTAGTAGAAAAATTAAATTTAAAACCTGTGTTACTGCCATTTAAACCAAATGGCAAACCACAACACGTAAAAGGTTTTTTAAAAGCATTTACTAAAACTGCAAAGAACTCCGCAGAGTTTTTAAATGAAGTAAGCAGTTTAAATATCAAACTGATTGGATTAGATGCCTCTTTGGTTATGTGCTACAGAGACGAGTACAAAACTATTTTAAAGTCACAAAGAGGGGACTTTGAAGTTTTACTTGCCCACGAATGGTTGCAAGATCAAAAATTTCCACACGCAAAAAATATAAATGATAGAAACTTTATTTTAATTAATCATTGTACAGAAACGACTGCGCTACCTAATACGGTAAATGTTTGGAAAAATATTTTTGAACAATCCAACTTAGTATTAAATTCTGTAAATACCGGTTGTTGTGGTATGGCTGGTACTTATGGACACGAAGCAAAAAATCTAGATAATTCCCGCGCACTTTATGACATGAGTTGGAAACCAGTCATTGAAAATAATCAGAGACATACTATTTTAGCGACAGGGTTTTCTTGTCGAAGCCAAGTAAAAAGGTTTGAAGATTTTAAACCTAGGCATCCAATTGAATTACTAGCTGAAATACTTTAAATAGAAATGCGAACCTTAGGTTCGCATTTTATTTTTACAACTCTATAATTTTCTTTTTAATCCGGACTTAGCTCTTTCTTTAACATTAGTTTGAATATATATTTGATCTGTTGTGGCAATTTTTGAATGACCTAAATCTTCAGATAAATGTTTTAATGGGCGAGTTTGTGCATCATGAGTTGCACCTGTATGCCTTAACCAATGTGCAGTTGCTGCTTTTAATTGCTCTGCATCTTCAGTAAACCCGTCCCTAAATAATGAGTCTTGCGCCAAGTCAAAACTTTGTTGTACTAATCTTCGTAATTGGCGCACAGTCGGACCACCTTGGCCTCTTAACTTATGAATAATTGGATTAGATTCATCGGGACGAGGTAGGGGACTTAAACCTCTAAATATCCTATATCGTTTTAAATAATCTAAAAAATCATCAGATAAAGTAACATCTCTTAGTTTATTTCCTTTACCCATAATCCTTAAAAACCAAAAATTATCATTGTCTTGCCAAAAATCAGACATAACGGCCGACCATTGTGACCGCTCTGATAATTCTGAAATTCTTAAATACAATCCTTTTAGGCAAGCCAAAATAAATAAGTTCCTTTCTAATCTTTCATCTTTTTGACATTTATCTTTTGTTATACCTAAGACATATTCCCATTGAATATCACTTAAAGTATCAGGCATATTTATTTGAGATTGAACAACTAAATATGGGCTATTTTTTTTAACAACAGGTACATAATTAGTAAAAGTTTTTTCTTCCAATATTGCAAATGCATAATAACCTCAGCTTTGA